>NZ_PISE01000001.1 GCF_002835805.1 Niallia nealsonii
TCTCTTTTTTCAGTTATTACTCATTGAATATTGCTCCATATTCTTTGGCAAGCTGTTCTGTACTTTTGGTTGATTTTGTCACAAGTACTTTTGTTCCCACTGGAATAAAATCATATAAAGATTCAATGGCTTCATTTTGCATTCTTATACAGCCTAATGATACATATTGGCCAATAGATGCCGGATTATTTGTTCCATGAATGCCGTATGTTCTTCCATCGGTTTCTTTTGCATCTATGCCAATCCATCTTGTTCCTAATGGATTTTTCGGATCGCCGCCTTGAATATTTTTTTTCCGATAATACGGATTAATCGCTTTGACTGTGACAGTAAACAGACCTTCTGGTGTAAGGTCCCCACTTTTCCCTGTTGCTACACTAACAACCGTTTGCACTCTATTTTCATCTATAAAGGTTAATTCATTGCTGGTCTTGTTGATAATAATAAATGGATAGCCAGGAGCCGGATTTTCCCCCAATGGCCAAATTGGAGAAAGTACAATTAATATACAAGACAATAATTTCAGCATCATAACACCACTTTTTTAGCTGTTATTATTTGTAGCTTAAATTGATTTTATGTACCCTCTTCTTTTTATGTAGATATTAACTAAAAAAATCCTAATCTTTTATCGCATTTGCGCTTAAAAAGATTAGGATTTTTTTTATAGCATTTTCTCCAAAAATTCTTTTGCTCTTGGACTCTGAGGATTCGTAAAAAATTGTGCAGGAGTAGCATCTTCCACTACAATTCCTTGATCTAAAAATAATACTCTGTCTGCCGCTTCCTTTGCAAATCCCATTTCATGTGTGACAATCAGCATTGTAATGCCTGTATCTGCCAATGATTTCATTACTTCAAGCACTTCTTTGACCATCTCTGGATCAAGTGCTGAAGTTGGCTCATCAAATAATATCACTTCCGGATTCATCGCTAATGCTCTTGCAATGGCAACCCGCTGCTTCTGACCGCCAGATAAACGATTAGGATATTCATTTGCTTTATTTGCTAACCCTACTTTTTCCAAAAGTTCCATACCAGCTTTATCTGCAGCTTCTTTTGTCATGCCATTTACCTTTACCGGCGCATACGTAATATTTTGCAAAACTGTTTTATGTGGGAATAAATGAAAATGTTGAAAGACCATGCCGACATTTTCTCTTATTTTTTTTATATTTGCTTTTTTATCCGTTATTTCTACATCTTTAATAAAGATTTTTCCATCTGTTGGAACTTCCAATAAATTCAAGCAACGAAGAAATGTCGATTTCCCTGACCCTGATGGTCCAATAATCGTCACTACTTCTCCTTTTTTTATTTCCGTTGATATTCCTTTTAATACTTGCAGAGAACCAAAGGATTTATTTAAATGTTCTACCTTAATCACTTTTTCTCATTCTCCCTTCTAGAACTTTTGCGAGCATTGTTAAGATCATCACTAATACATAATAAATAAGTCCTGCTAAAATTAATGGTTCAAAATAGGAGTATTTTTCTCCACCCATGATATAAGCTCGTCTCATAATATCTGTTACACCAATTACAGTTACAATCGCAGACTCTTTTGTTAAGGATACTGCTTCATTTATCAGTGCAGGAAAAATATTTTTTAGAGCTTGTGGCAAAATTAAATCTAACATTGCTTGTCTGCTTGGCACTCCTAATGCCATGGCAGCTTCTTTTTGCCCTTTGTCCACCGCTAGGATTCCCGCACGAATAATTTCTGAAATATAAGCTGCTGAGTTTAATGCAAAAGAAATAATCGCTGCGACAGAAGGTTCAATTTCATAACCTGTTATTTGTGGAATTCCATAATAAATAAGCATTAATTGCAGCACAAGAGGCGTTCCTCTGAATATCGATGTATAAATATTCGCTATCCACGTAAGAACAGAGATATTGCTTATTTTAAATATTGATAAAATAATTCCTAAAATAAACCCTAGTATGCCTGCTATAAATACAATCTTTAATGTTACAACTATCCCCTGCAATAAAAAGGGGAGAGAAGGAATAAACTGCTGAAAATCCAACTCCATTCTTTAACAATCCTTTCAAATTTAGGTATAAACTGCGCTAAAAAGAAGAAAACGTTAAAGGGGTTGCACCTCAAACGTCTCTTCATTTTTTATTTAGTTGCCAAACCATTTTACAATTAATTTATCCAACTCGCCGTTTTCTTTCATTTTCTTCAGTTCTGCATTGAACTTGTCTGTTAACTCACTATCTTTAGGAAATGCAATGGCAGATCCAGCATCTTCATTCGCCTCTGCTGCATCAAAAGAAGCTAACTTATTATCTTTTGATAGATAGCCTTTTGCTACAACATCTTCAATAATTGCTCCATCAAATCTGCCTGCTTTAATTTCTTGAATTAATTCAGGAATCTTATCGCGTTTTTCAACTTTTACATCAACTGTTTTCGCAATTTCTTCTGCTGCTTCTGCTTGGATAGATCCTAATTGTACCCCAATTGTTTTTCCTTTTAAATCTTCCACGCTTTTAATATTGCTGTCTTTTGATGTTACGACTAAATCTTTTGCTGTGTAATAAATATCACTGAAATCTACGTTTTTCTTTCTATCAGGAGTTGGAGACATTCCAGAAAGAACTAAATCTACTTTACCTGATTTAAGTGCTTGAATTAAACCGCTAAATTCAAAATCTTGCACTTTAATTTCATAGCCTAATTTTTCGCCAAGAGCATTTGCTAAATCAATATCAAAACCAATAATCTCTTCACTTTTTGCTGAATCAATGTATTCAAATGGTTTATAGTCAGCTGATGTACCCATTATAAGCACTTTATCATCAGATTTAGAAGAAGATTTATCTTCTTTGCTTGTCCCAGTTCCACATGCTGCAAGTACTACTATCGATAACAGCAACATCGCTATTAATTTCTTCATAATATGATATCCTCCTATAATTTCTTAGATGTTGTATTTCTTTATTATTATGCGTTTTTTATTCTTTTTTCATAAGTTTTTCTATTTATATTCATACAACAATATGAATTTTAACACATACTAATAATTATTCAATACTATTTATACAAATTCAATAGAAAAAATAATATTTTTAAAAAACTAAATTATCAGACTTATTTTAATCATTAATAGCCGCATAACTAGCTATCCTTAGATAGAAGGAAAGACTGCCTTCTTGGTTTCATTTTTGACTCGTCTTCCTCTCCCTTAAGTGGCTGCAAAAGAAAAAAGATGCAAACAACTAATCGTCATTGTTTGCATCTTTTCTTTTTATTCATTTACTCTTTTAAGATAGCCCCCTTTAGCTGCTATACCAATAAATAAAGATTTTTCCTTCTTTTTATACAAATAATCTTATCCTTTTACTGCACCTGACGATAATCCGCTGACAAAATATTTTTGCAAGAATAGATAGAGGATTATGATAGGAAGTGCTGATAATAGAGAACCAGCTGCTACCCAGCCAATATTATTTGTATATTGAGAGAAGAAAGAAGATAAGGAAACCGTCATTGTTTTCATTTCAGGGCTTTGCAAGAAAAAGACGGAAAACTGATAATCATTCCACACATTCACTCCTGCTAAAATCGTAGCTGTCGCTGTAATCGGCTTTAACAATGGCATAATGATGCGGAAAAACAATCCAAATCTGCTCATTCCGTCCATCATAGCCGCTTCATCTAGTTCCACAGGAATGGAGCTGATAAATCCAGTAAATAAAAATATCGTCATTGGTAAATTAAAGGTTACATGCAAGAGAATAATCGACCAATAAGAGTTCATGCCGCCAATATCTACAATAAATTTATATAATGGCACTAATATTGTAAGAGGAGGAACAATTAGGGCCGAGATGAACAGTAAATACATAAATTTATTAAGACGAGTTTTATATCTAGCTAATGGATAAGAAGCAAATGCTCCAATAACAATGACTAAAATAATAGAAAATGCGGTAATAACAATATTATTAAAAAATGCCTGCCCTAAGTTTGCTTGCTCCCAAGCATTTTTAAAATTATCTAGATAAGAAAAAGATGGCAGAGACCATTTAGAACTAGGATCATCCATTGGTTTAAAACTAGTTGTGATTAGCAGATAAAAAGGAAAGATATGTGTGATGCCAATGATTGCCATTACAATAATTAACCATTTATTATTTTTTTTCATTATGCAATCTCCTTCTTTCTTAAATAAATAAGCGCGGTGATGCTTATTAAAGAGATTAATACAAAAGTAAGGTTTCCTAACGCAGAGGCATAGCCAGCATCTTGACTAGCAAAATAAATTTTATACATCATCGTGGATAAAGATTGAGAGGCATACCCTGGACCACCATTTGTTAATGCGACAATAACATCAAATAGTTTCAATCCACCAATTAAATTAAGAACAACATTGATTGTAATAGAAGGCATTAACATTGGCAGCGTAATATAACGGAATTTTTTAGAAGGAGATGCCCCGTCTAATTCTGCTGCTTCATAAAAGTCAGTAGGTATTGATTGCAAACCAGCTAAATAGATAACCATTGCAATTCCGATAAATTGAAATGTGTTAACAAAAGTAATAATCCATACATTTAATTCTGGATTTGCCAGTAGATTAAGTGGTTTATCTTGGAATAATAGAATAATATCGTTTAGTGCTCCTCCATCAAATTGAAAGAAAAAGTACCAAATATATCCCATAATTAATGGACTGATAATTGCTGGCAAATACACAATCGTTCTAACAATTCCTCTTGCTTTAATACTTTGATTAAGAAGGATCGCATAAAAAAGACCAATTAAGTTTTGAAATAACGTACTTCCAACACCATATATCAGCGTATTTTTAATAACGGTTCCGATATTAGGATCAGAGAGCATCCTTTTGTAGTTCTCCATGCCAACCCAACTAAAAGCTTGAGAATAGCCGTCCCAGTTAGTAAAGGAGATTTTTATGCCAGTAAAAAATGGATAAAAGATAAAAACACAAAATAACAGTAGTGCTGGGACATACATTAAATTAAGCCAAACGGGGGAACCCATACTTTTTCGTTTTTTTAATGTGTATTTCTTTTTCGCGGTCATTTGTATGTTTTTTTCATTTACAACAATCTTTTCCTCCATTTTATTCACATCCTTTTATTGATAGGAAAGCCATCCGCATTTACAGATAGCTTTCTTGAGTTTTTCCTACTATTTTTGTTGGCTTTTTAATCTTTCTACTTCTTTTTTCATATTTTTAGAGAACTGCTTTGGTGTAACAGATCCAGCAAGCAATTCTTGCCCTTGTGTACACAGAACATCCCACATGCCATTTGGAATATAAACTCGGTCAAAATAAGGGAAAACACGATTAGATTCATATTGCTCATAATATTTTGTCAATTCTCCTAAATCTGCATCAATATCCTTAATTCCTGCAGGTAACCCTGAAGCTTCAGCCATTAACTTTAAGTTTTCTGGTTTGGCAAAATAAGCAACATATTCTTTTGTTTCTTCTAGATGTTTCGAATCTTTCCATACAGCCATTGTGAATCTTTCACCACCAGAAAAGGCTGCTTCATCTCCTTCAACAATACTTGGCACCGGCATATAACCAATATTAATATCTGGATTCATTTCTTTTGATTGCAATACTGATTGTGGACCGTTCATGATAAAAGCAATTTTGCCTTCAGCAAATAATTTTGGCATATCGCTGTATTTTGCTGTAAGAACATCTTCGTTCATATATCCTTTATCAAACATTTCTTTGAATTTTTTTGGAAGGTATGTCCAGTTATTCCAGTCGAACTTGTCATTTAATAAATCATCTGCATAGTTTTTGTCAGCACTAATTAATAATGGTGTCGCAAAATAATCAAAAAATTGTCCAATGGATGAAGAATCTATTCCTGAAAAATAGAATGGAAGTACTTCTCCTTTACTTTCCTTTTTGATCTTTTCAGCAGCAGCCATTAATTCATCAAATGTTTTTGGCGCTTCAATTCCATATTTTTCTAGAATATCTACATTATATGTAATACCGTCTTTTGCTTCATTTAGCGGCAATGCATAAACTTTTCCATTGTCATCTGTCAGTATAGGCTTCATTGTGTCCGTTAATTTGGATGCCCATTCTTCATCCTTTAAATCAGCCAAATACTTGCCGTATCTATTTTGTGCCCATCCATGTGTGTCAAAAGCATCTGGTAGATCATTTGCAGCCATTTTAACCTTCATATTATTTTCATATCCTTGTCCGCCAAATGTAACTTCTACATCTACGTCTGGATTATCTTTTTCGAAATTTTCCGTTATCTTTGTAATAGCATCCTTCGCTTCTTGATCACTAGTAGAGCTGTAATAGCTTATTTTAATTTTGTCCCCTGAATCTCCACTAGTTGATTCACTGCTAGAACAGCCAAAAAGTGCAGTTGCCGATAAAACGGTGAAAATGGCTAAAGAAATACGTTTTTTCATCTAAAATCCCCCTATTCGTTTATCAAGCCTTTAAAGCCTGGAAAGGTAGAGAAACACTAATTTCTCTTTACATCTCCTTACGAAAAATTTTCTCACATCCCTAATTTTGTGAAATTTATTTTCTATACTTATATTCTACTATTTTTGTTAGCGTTTCCATATGCTATAATTCTACTGTGAAAGCGCTTATTTATAATATTCACGCCAAGATATTACACTTTTTAAAGGCATTCCTTATAAACTTATCCCTATATATTTAAAAATTTTTGCGAAATAGAGGAAAAAAGATGAACTTCACTTATTCTTTGCGGCTTAAATTAACGATTTTTTACTTTTTTATTATTGTTATTCCTGTATTGATTATCTCTTTTGCTATGCCCCGCTATTACCAATACTTGCTGGCAAAAGAGACAAAAAAGTTAACGGAAGATACGTTAACTTCATTAAGCAATAATATTCAATCCTACTTAGACGAACTATCAAGACTTACGATTACACCATACTTAAATGAGGATATTTTGTCTGCCATATCTAATGTTTCTTCCAATAATTATAAAAAGGCAGACCCTTCCATCCAATTAGCAGTTAATCGTGCATTATATAATACATTGCCAAAATACTTAGATTTCACGCGAGAAGAAGTACAAAGCATTTTACTAGTCACAACAAATGGGGCTCCATTTTTACAAACCCGCTTTAAAGATAATGTCGTTTCAAATTATGACTTTACTAGCCAAGATTGGTATATACGTGCACAAGAGAATAATGGAAAAGTTGTCTTTATTCCACCACATTTTCAAAAATATATAGAAGGAGAAACCCAAAAAAAGGTAATTTCTGCTGCACGCTTAATTAGAGATCCCATTTCCCAAAAACCCCTTGCTGTTTTATTGGCAGATGCGGATAATTCAGCATTTGAAAAGCTCTTTCGCGGCATCGACTTTAACAATAAAGGTTCTATTATGACCGTTATGGATAGCAGCGGTGAATTATTTTTTTCTAGCAAAGATATAAGTAATTCCATTAAAAAAGATATATTTGCCAACAAAAAAAATATCCAAGTAAATGACCATTCTTACACCACGGTTTCAAAAGTAATAAAACCAGGAAATTGGAAAATTATTGTTTTATTATCAAATAAAGAATTGGCAGCAAAAACTCGATTGTTGTTTATTATTGGAGCCATATTTGCATGTATAGGATTTATTGTCACCTTTTTCCTTTTTTATTTTCTATCGAATTGGATTATTCGTCCATTTAAAGACATGGTTCAAGTAATGGAAAAGGTAGAGAAAGGAAATTTTGATGTAAGTTTGGCCATTCAGGGAACGGATGAAGTTGCTCAGCTGAAAAAAGCATTTAATTCAATGATTTTCCAAATTAATGATTTAATTAATCGTGAATATCGGGCTGTTTTAAATCAGCGTAATGCGGAATTTAAAGCACTCCAATCACAGATTCAGCCCCATTTTTTATATAACACACTTAATGGCTTTATTGGTTTAAATAGAATAGGAGATAAAAAAACATTAGAGCGTGCTATTCTTTCTTTGAGCTCCATGCTCAGATATAGTCTCCATCATTCAAATGAGGCAACGATTGCCGATGAATTTTCCTTTCTAAAGCAATATTGCCTTCTGCAGAAACTACGCTTTCAAGATCGAATGGAAGTGGAAATTTATTGTGAGGAAGGTGCTGCCAATTTAATGATTCCCAAACTGCTTTTGCAGCCTTTTGTAGAAAACAGCATTATCCATGGCATCGAACCAAGCGATCATTGTTGTAAAATATGCATTTCTGCTCAAATAATAGAAAAGGAAACACAAAAGTACTTGCAAATTATTATTTCCGATAACGGCATAGGATTCAATTTGAATAAAACGAAAGAAAAACAAAGCATTGGCTTATCTAACAGTCAAGAACGGCTAAAACTTTTTCAACCAGAATCTCTTCTAGTGTTAAAAAGCGAAATTGGCGCGGGCACTACAATTACCATTGAGATCTTACAAGGAGAGTGGCAAAATGAAAGTGCTGATTATTGATGATGAATTTTTAGTGAGAGCAGGTTTAAAGAGCATGCTTGAAGAGCTGAGTATTTCTTCCTTACAGATAATAGAAGCCGCCAATGGAAAAGAAGCATTGCAATTATTAAAAAAAGAGCAGCCTGATTTAGTATTTATCGATATTCAAATGCCAAAACTTAATGGGCTAGAGGTCATTCAAAAAACAAAAGAATCTTTGCCCCAAACAGCATGGATTATTCTAACAGGCTATGCTGAGTTTTCTTATGCACATGCAGCTTTAAAACTTGGAATCGAAGATTATTTATTAAAGCCAGTCAGCATCGAAGAGTTAGAGCGGGCCATCGACAAAAGACAGATGGAAAATGCCAAATACTACATAGAACAAAATATTCAATTTGAAAATGAACTAATCCGTGTCATCAATGGCTTATCCTCCTTTCAAGAAAATACAACTAATTCTGCCTTACAAGAAAGCAATTTTTTATGTTCTGTTTTTTTTCTAGACAGTCATCTGGAAGAAAAGCAAATTACCAAAACATTACAGCAGTTTTCTCATTCTCTTAAGCTATTAAGTTATGACTTTATCGGGAAGAACGCAAATATAGCGATTTTCACCTTATCTACCGGAGAGTTAATAACAGTTGGAGCCTGGAATGAAAACAAAAAACAAGGAAAAAAAAGCATCGAAGCATATTTTGCTAACATACAGGAGTTGTTAGAAGCATACAGAAGTAATTCTTTTGCCATAACAACCATTCAAAGTACACAATGCCATCCAATTTATGAAATTAATATGCCTGTTGCAAGCATTTTGCAACTGTCTCCTTTACGAATCATAATGGGAATTAATCGATATTGGAAATCAGATGCGTATGCCAACAATCATCCAAACTATTATGAACTATGCAAAAGTATTTTAACCCTTAAAGATTATTTTAAAGAAAAAAATTACTTGCTGTATATGAAAGTAGTTGGAGATCTAGAAAATTATATTTCCTCTTTAACAATAGATCCAATATTAAAAAGTAATATTGCCTTATTTATTAATAGTTCGATGAATTGCAGACTTTCTGCCGCGGAATCTCTAGACAGATGGATACATAAATTAAAAGAGTTTGGAGAAGAAATGCTTGTTTCTGCTAACCAAGAAAAAAACCAACCAGATCTTATTAAACTAGCCATTAGCTACATCGACGAAAATTATATGCATAATATCGGAATCGGGCAAATTGCAGAACTCCTTCAAGTAACACCAAATTACTTAAGTACTCTTTTTCATAAAAAAACAGGCACTACCTTTACTAAATATATAACCAATACCAGAATACTAAAAGCAAAAGAATTATTGCTTAATCCATCCAAAAAGGTGCAAGAGGTTGCAGAAACAGTCGGCTATTTTAGCACAAGACATTTTACGAAGCTGTTTACGGAAATAGTCGGCTGCTATCCATCGGAATATCGCAATCAGCTAAAAAATAATTCTTTAAAATAGATGCCCCTAAAAAAACAGGACATAGAAAAGCTGCACCCCAATTGTTAATTGTGTCTAACAATTGGGGCGCAGTTCAACATCCCTTTGTCCTGTTTTTTGTGAGCATATTTAATCTGTGCTATTTAAGCCTCTTGGCAGTATTCATTAAACGCCTGTTGCAGTTTTTCAACTACTTGTACTGGATCATGGCCTTCGATTTCATGTCTTTCAATCATTGTTTGTATTTGTCCATCTTTTAATAGAGCAAATGATGGAGAAGATGGTGCATATCCAGTAAAATAAGAGCGAGCCTTTTCTGTTGCTGCTTTATCTTGGCCTGCAAAAACAGTGACAAGCTGATTCGGCAATTGATTATGCTGCAAAGAAAATTTTGCTGCCGGACGAGCAATTCCTCCTGCGCAGCCACAAACTGAATTTACCATAACTAGTGTAGTACCTTTTTGAGAAAGCTTTTCTTCTACTGCTTCTGGTGTTGTCAACTCTTCATAACCAGCTGCTACTATTTCTTCTCGTGCTTGACGCACTACATCATTCATAAATAAATTAAAATCAATATTCATCGTCTATCTCCTTTTAATTGTTTATTTTTCTATCGTAAATATATATCCAATATGCTTAAACTTTTTTGTCTTTCTTCATTATTATCAATATAAAAGAAATTTTCAACAAATATGTTTTAATAGCGGGCAGCAGTGGTAATTAACTACTATACAACATGATTTATCTTCTTAAGAAGTGTCAGGCTATAGACTAATTAACTCCTCTTTGCTCTTGAACTAGCAATCGGGCTTTTACGGACAGTCGACTCCCAACTAGAATTCTCGTTTCTTCTCCTAATCCTTTAGGTAGCCGTTAATGCCGGATAAACAATTATCTACTAGCCTGACTGACCTACCTAATAATTAATAGATAGGAGTAGTATCCTCATTTATATTCTCCAATATTTCTTTTACTCTTTGCAAAAATCTTCCGCAAACCAGTCCATCTAATACCCGATGATCAAGCGACAAACAGAGATTAACCATATCGCTGATCGCAATCATGCCATTTTTTATTACAGGACGTTTTACAATCGATTCAACTTGCAGAATAGCACTTTGAGGTTGGTTAATAATTCCCATGGATTGAATAGATCCAAATGAACCTGTATTATTTACCGTAAAGGTGCCTCCTTGCATATCCTCGACCGTTAATTTGCCTGTACGTGCTTTCTTAGCAAGTTCTGTTATTTCCCTGGCAATTCCTTTAATCGATTTTTCATCAGCATGGCGAATTACTGGAACAAATAAAGAATCTTCGGTTGCAACTGCGATGGAAATATTAATATCTTTTTTGCGGACAATTTTGTCTCCTGCCCACGTAGAATTAAGTTCTGGAAATTCTTTTAGTCCTCGTGCTACTGCTTTTACAAAAAATGCAAAAAACGTTAAATTAAATCCTTCTGCCGTTTTAAATGAATCTTTTATCTTATTGCGGTAGTTGACTAAACTTGTCACATCCACTTCTATCATTGTCCAAGCATGGGGAATCTCATGTTTACTTTTTTGCATATTGGCAGCAATCGCTTTACGCACAGGTGTTATCGGGATTTCTATATCGCCATTGCTTGTTGGAATTTGCTTTAACTCCTGCTTATTTGACACAACTGCTGGCACATCAGAAATTTTTGTATTTTCGATTGTTTCTGTTTGGGGTTCTGTTTGAAAAACAGCAGATGTACCTTCTTTGATTGCCCGCAATACATCTTTTCTTGTAATCCGGCCGCCTCCACCAGTTCCATTGATTTTATTTAAATCAAGTCCTGCTTCTTGTGATAATTTTAAAACAGCAGGAGAATATCTTTGTTTATTTTCTCCAGCACTTTTGGCTGGTTCTTTTTTCTCTTCTTCTTTTGCAGATTCTGAAGGGAGAGCACTTATTTTTCCATCCTCTACTTCCATTGTGCAGATCACTTCTCCTACTTGCACTGTTTCATCTTCGTTAACAAGCAGTTCAGAAATAACCCCTGTAAAGGAAGACGGTATTTCTGCACTAACCTTATCTGTTAAAACTTCTGCCAATGGTTCATATTTTTTGACTTTATCGCCCACTGCTACTAACCATTTTTGAATTGTACCTTCCGTTACACTTTCCCCTAATTTGGGCATCGTTATTTTTTCCCTGGACATTCTAATCCCTCCTTCTTTTTAGAATTCTGCCAGTTTTCTCATTGCCTTTTCTACTTTATCTGGATTCACTAAAAAATACTTTTCCATTGTCGGCGCATATGGCATGGCTGGTATTTCGTCTCCAGCAAGACGCATAATCGGAGCATCTAGCTCGAATAAACAATGCTCTGCGATAATCGCAGATACTTCACTAATAATGCTTCCTTCTTTATTGTCTTCTGTAATAAGCAATACTTTCCCTGTTTTAGAAGCCGCTTCGATAATGGCTTCTTGATCAAGAGGATACACCGTTCTTAAATCCAGAACATGTACTGAAACTCCGTCTGCTGCTAATTTTTCTGCTGCTTGCAGCGCAAAATGCACACATAAACCATATGTAATAACAGTAATATCTTCTCCTTCTCGTTTCACGTCTGCTTTTCCGATTGGCAGTACATAGTCACTTTCTGGAACTTCCCCTTTAATTAAACGATAGGCACGTTTATGTTCAAAAAACAATACTGGATCTGGATCACGTATGGCCGCTTTTAATAAACCTTTTACATCATATGGAGTGGATGGCATGACAATTTTTAGTCCTGGTGTATTGGCAAACATTGCTTCAACCGACTGAGAATGATACAGTGCTCCATGAACACCGCCGCCATATGGTGCACGAATAACAATTGGGCATGTCCAATCATTATTGCTTCGATAGCGGATTTTTGCTGCCTCTGAAACAATTTGGTTAACTGCTGGCATAATAAAATCTGCAAATTGCATCTCTGCAATCGGTTTTAGCCCATACATCGCAGCCCCAATGCCAACCCCTGCAATAGCAGATTCAGCAAGTGGTGCATCAATCACTCTCATCTCGCCAAATTGTTCATATAACCCTTGCGTCGCTTTAAATACTCCTCCTTTTACTCCAACATCTTCCCCAACTATAAATACTTTCTCGTCTCTTTCCATTTCTTCACGAATAGCCATAGTAACGGCATCAATATAAGATATTACCGCCATTTAATTCCCTCCTTCATTCCCGTATACATATTTAAGCGCATCTTCTGGATTAGCATATGGTGCATTTTCTGCATATTCTGTTGCTTCATCAATAATAACTGTCATTTTATCGTTCATCTCTTTATCTTTTTCTTCTGTTAAAACACCGACACTTACTAAATATTCTTTAAAAGTAATGACTGGATCTTTTGCTTTTGCTTCTTTTACTTCTTCGCGAGTCCGATATGGTCTATCATCATCATCCGAGGAATGGGGCGTCAGGCGGTATGATACGGTTTCAATTAATGTAGGGCCTTCGCCTTTTCTTGCCCGATCAACTGCTTCTTTTGTTACTCGATATACTTCAATTGGATCGTTTCCATCGACAGTATATCCTGGCATTCCATACCCAATAGCACGATCAGAAACATTTACGCACGCTAACTGTTTCTCAATCGGAACAGATATTGCATATTTATTATTTTCACACACAAAAATAACCGGCAATTTATGTACACCTGCAAAGTTTGCACCTTCATGAAAATCTCCTTGATTGGAAGAGCCTTCTCCAAAGCTGACATATGTGACAAAATCTTTTTTTTCTATTTTTCCGGCGAGGGCAATCCCTACTGCATGAGGCACTTGGGTAGTAACAGGAGAAGATCCTGTTACAATTCGATTCTTTTTCTGCCCAAAATGTCCTGGCATCTGTCTTCCTCCAGAATTTGGGTCTTCTGCTTTAGCAAAACCAGATAACATAATATCTTTTGTTGTCATGCCAAATGTCAGCACAACTCCTAAATCTCGATAATACGGAAGGATATAATCCTTTTCATTATCAAAAGCAAATGCTGATCCTACTTGTGCTGCTTCTTGTCCTTGACAGGAAATAACAAAAGGAATTTTCCCTGCTCTATTTAATAACCACATTCTTTCATCTATTCTTCGTGCAAGCAGCATTTTTTCATACATTGAAAGCACTTGTTCATCTGTTAATCCTGCTTCTTTATGGCGATTTACGACCATTTTGAAACCTCCTAAATTATCGTTATTTGCTAGTTATGACTAATAAGTGACCATTCTTCTCCCTTCAGAATAATGTTTCAGCTACAAGTCATTTTTTCATTTTTTTCCATTTAAATTTTAAAATGTTTTCGTATAGATTGTTGCTATTTAACATCTGCAGGCTGAATATACTTCGCTTTCCGCGGATAGACGCCTCAACCGCTTCGTCGTTTTACTCCTGCTCACGCCTATTCTGTCTCGCTAATCCGGCAGGAGTCTCACGCCTTCCGCTCCAATCAACATAGTTCTATAAAATCAACAATGGAATTTAACATAGCCTATTCGAAAGCAATAAACTTTTAGAAAACAGCCAAAAATTTTTACCCATGAATGGCATTTCCATCAACTGCTAATGCCGCTTCTCCAATTGCTTCTGATAAAGTAGGATGGGCATGAATGGCTGCACCTATTTCCCATGGCGTTGCATCTAGCACACTGGCAAGTGCGGCTTCTCCAATCATATCAGTAGCATGAGGACCAATAATATGTATACCTAATAGGTCGTCTGTATTTTTATCTGCAATAATTTTCACAAATCCTTCATGTTTCCCGTAAACTAGAGCTTTGCCGATTGCCTGAAAAGAAAACTTTCCTTTTTTTATTGTATAGCCTTGTTTTGCTGCTTCTTCTTCTGTAAAACCAATGCTTGCAACTTCTGTGCTTGTATAAATGCATTTTGGCACCTTATTATAATCAAACTCCTTTGGATTTAGGCCTGCTATATGCTCTACTGCAATAATTCCTTCATGTGAGGCAACATGAGCAAGCTGCAATCCTCCGATGCAATCGCCAATCGCATAAATATGACTTTCTTTGGTTTGATAAAAAGAATTGGTTGCAATAACTTGATTATCTGTTGCGATATCTGTATTTTCCAATCCAAGTCCTTCAATATTGGCAGCACGTCCAACAGAAACTAATAATTTTTCTCCTTCAAAAGAAAGCTTTTGTTCCTTTTGAAGTGCTTTTATCGTGACCGCTCCATCTATATTTAATGTTTCTGGCAACACATTTGCACCAGTGAAAATTTTTACGCCTTTTTTCTCCAGTACTTTTTGCAGCTCTCTCGAAATCTCTTGATCTTCTGTTGGAATTAGTCTATCTGCATATTCAAGGAGCGTGACCTCTACTTCAAAATCAGCAAGCATGGATGCCCATTCTACCCCTATTACCCCACCGCCGACAATAATAATGGACTTTGGCAATTTTTCCAGTTGCAGCGCCTCTTCTGAACTAATCACCTTATTGCCGTCTATTGGTAATCCTGGCAAACTTTTTGGACGAGAACCTGTGGCAATAATTACATTTTTAGGGATAAGCATTTCATTTTCTTGACCATTGTTCATTTCAACCGAAATTGTTCCTGGAATTGGAGAAAAGATGGATGGCCCCAATATTCTGCCTGTTCCTTCATAAACATCAATTTTCCCTTTTTTCATTAAATAGTTCACACCATTATATAACTGTTCGATAATATTGTTTTTTCGTGCTTGTACTTTGCCAAAGTCTATGCCAATATCTTTTGTGATAATACCAAAGTCATTAGCATGTTTAGCTGTACGGTAGACCTCCGCGCTTCTAAGCAATGCTTTGCTCGGTATACATCCTTGATGCAGACAAGTTCCACCTAGTTTTCTTTTTTCTACAATAGCTGTTTTCAGACCTAATTGAGAGGCACGGATGGCTGCAACATATCCACCTGTTCCACCACCTAAAATAACTACATCATATTCATTTGCCATCAAATTCACCCTTCTTTTTTTCATTTCACCTAAAGGCGAGTTATGCCATTTTCCTATTTAAAAATCTATTTTTACATAAGTCCATATTTTTCTAATTTATAATATAAATTCCGCACAGATAACCCTAATGTTTTGGCCGTGAGTGTTTTATTGCCATCCTGTTTTTTTAATGTATTTTCAATAATTACTTTCTCATATTTTTCTACTAATAAAGACAAAGGAGCTTCTTCATTTATTTCAGGTATATATTCTTCGCTTATTGCGTTTTCACACTGAAATTTAAAATGTTTTTTTTCCAGTTTTCTATCCTCTTTTTCGAGAGAAATCATCGCCAATTGGATAACTGCCTTCAACTCTTTTATATTGGAACAAAATTCATGTTGCAAAAGCAGTTCATAAACAGATTGGTCAATTTCATCTACATGGCGACTGCACGTTTGATTCAGTTCGTTCGTAAAATACTCTATTAACTGAGGAATATCTTCTGAACGTTCTTTTAATGATGGCAAATGCATGCAAAATTTGTTTAATTCATAATATAAAGCTTCTATGAACTGTCCCTTTACCATTTGCTTTTCCAAATTTTCCGATGATCCTGCAATAATCCTAATGCGATTATTTTTATTTTTTAAATTTTTTTCCGTTAAAAAGGCAAGCAGTTTTTTTTGCAGCTCTAAAGGTAGCTTGCCGATTTCATCAAAGTATAAAGTGCCTTGGAAAGATTCTGTTTCCTCTTTACTATTATCACCATCATTTTTAAAGTATAAAAATTCTTCTACTAATTTTTCGTTCATTTTTATACAGGAAACGTTCTTAAATATATTACCTTTTTGGCTGCTCTCATGATGAATGGCAGATGCAAACATTTTTTTTCCTGTTCCTGATTGCCCTCTAATAAGAACGGATGTTTCTACCGTACTTGCTAACATTGCCTGCTGATAAGAAAGTTTCATAGCAGCTGATTGGCAGATTATATCTGAAAATGTATAGTTTGCTTCTGCCGCTTCATAAAAATAGTGCATGCAAAGAAATTCTTTGGCAGCAGCAATCAACTTTTCATATGTAGGAACTAAATGAATATGGCCTTCTATCAGATGGGGGGATGCAGCTGTTTTCTTTCCAAATAACGGCAGTGAGCTATTCATTTTTTCTTTTGCATCGATAGAAAAAAGAGTTTCTGCAATATTTTGCAAATCTATATGAAGAAACACTTCCATCCCAACTGTTTTATTGTTGCTAGCATCTATAGATTTCGGTAGCAATAAACAAAGGACACCAATTATTTTGCCATGATGATCGATGGGAATACTGTAAGCAGCTAGCTGACATCCATCCTCAAACAATAACTTGTCCATTTCTGTTTTTCTTGTTTCTAGCACTGTCATTAAAGAGCTATTAGGCCATATTTCCTGCAATTGTTTTTTATATAATTTTTTATTTCCCAAATCAATCCTCTGCATTGCTGCATCATTAGAAAAAATAACATGGCCTAATTGGTCGGTTATTAATAAGCCACCCTGTATTTCATTAAATATCTGTTTAAGATAGAAGGAATGCTGCATGCTGCAAAAGCCTCTTTTCACATAATTTTCTCACTTAACCGTGCAAATTATTTCATAGTTATACTATAATCTTCTTTTTATCATTATGCAATTTTTTTCTAGCTATCCTAATTTTCTGTTTTATCTTTTCTAGTACACAAAAAAATCGTTAAATAAAAAACATGTAATTGGCAAGAAGGCACTGAAAAACTTAGTGACTTTTATCTTTATTATTTGATATATACAAAAAGTCCACTTTAGTCTCCATGGAGAACTAAAGTGGACTTTTCCCTTGTCAATCTTCCCAATTTAACAAAATAATATATTACTCCCCTCGTCTCCTACGGGATTAACGAGACAGATGAGCTCTGCCCGAAGCGGCATCCCCGTGGAAAGCGAATGGTAAGCCTCGGAAAATACATCTATCTATTGATTAAAAGACTCTTTCTCTACTTATCTTCACTAACTTCCCTCTTTCAGTACCCTCATTGACTATGTAGGCTTGTATCATGGGGCAAAATCATTTAGTATGCTTTTGGCAAGAGATGGGTCATCAGTAATAAGGGCCGAAATACCACTGCTTGCAAATAATTTCATTTTTTTTGGATCATTTACCGTATACGCTCTAACCTTGATGCCAAAACTCTCTGAGTTTCTAATAAATTCTTTGTTTACGAGACGCTGATTAGGATGAATTCCATTTGCTTTTATTGCTTTTGCGTACATCCATGGTCGATAAATGCCATCAGAGAATAAAAGCGCGGTTTCGATTGTTGGGTCTATTTGATTGCATAGCACCATACTGTAATGATTAAAGGAAGAAAAAATAATCTGAGTTTCAAGTCCATATTGCCGAATAAGTTCGATCGTTTTTTCTTCCATCTCTTTATAAGGAAGTTTATTATTTTTAAATTCAATATTACAGATTATGTTTGTTTGCTTCATCCATTCAAAAAATTCATGAAGTGAAGGAATTTGCATCTTTTGCCCATTTCCATTATATTTAGAGGCAGCATCCAATGTTCTTATATCTTTGTAGAGATAATCTTTTACATAGCCTGATCCATTGGTTGTTCTATCCACTTTTTCGTCATGAATAATAACTAATTCTCCATCTTTTGTCATTTGGATATCTAATTCAATACCATCAGCACAGACCTTTTCTGCCTGTTGAAAGGAGATCATCGTATTTTCTGGGAATTTTGCTGAATATCCACGATGGGCAAAAACTAGTGACATTCTGACACATCCTAACATTTTTTATAGGGGGAAATCATTTGAAACCTTTACAACTATCACCTGATACGGCACTGAAACTTGCTGAAAAGCTTCAAGTTCCTTTAGAACAGCTTATGCATATGCCCCAGCATATATTGGTGCAAAAATTAATGGAATTAGAAAAAGAAAAGCAATAATTAATAATCTACTATAACTTGCAAAATATTTTTGAAGTTTATGATATAACAAAATATCATTTTATTTATTCCGTTTTGCATTTTTATCCGGCAGTAACGGGCAGTAAAACCCCCACTGATTGAAGTTTCACTTTATAAACTGGCTGGACTTTTTCCTCAACAAGTTCAGTCTTTTTTATTGGCTGTTTTCGTAGAGATTGTATGTAAAAAAACAACGAACTTTAAGAAAACAGCCTTTTTATTTTCCTAAAACTTCTTTACAGATTACCCCTATTACACAAAATAAAAACAGACACCAGGTCATTTCCTGGTGTCTGTTTGTACATTTTTCTAGTTATTAAGCTTTAGTAACGTTAGCTGCTTGAGGTCCACGTTGACCTTCTTCTATATCAAAATTAACTTCTTGACCTTCGTCTAATGTTTTGAAACCTTCAGTTTGGATAGCGCTGAAATGTACGAATACATCTTGTCCTTCAGAAGATTCGATGAATCCGAAACCTTTTTCTGCGTTAAACCATTTTACTTTACCTGTAGCCATGTTTGTTTTCCTCCTATGTGCAATTTGCACAATTAAATAATTCACTATCCTTGCTCTTTTTGTATAAAAGATGTATCTTCTAACTTCGAACAAAAATAATTCTTCTTTATAGTAACAGGTTCTGCTTAAGAAAGCAAATATTTACAGCATAATAATTAAAATACTATTATTTGCTTCTACTTGACTTTACTCTTCCTCTTAAAACTGGAGCAAAAATCATTCTAACAACCATAGTTTAATGCACAGCCATTTTTAAAATGAACAAACAAAAAACCTCTTTAATGGGCAGGGCTTTATTTTTTTGCCTTTTTTGGGGTAGCGTCAGGAAAATGCAGATTTACAACGCTAAGGAAATTTCCACCCATAAAAAAAGCCAATTTCAAGGAATCGACTTTTAAACTAAAGCCCCTGATAGTTTAAGTAAAATCCTTCCCAATCTCTTCTACACCTTAATATAACCCCAATCCCTTAAATGTGTTGCTCCAGAATCTGATTTAATTACAAAAGACGCCTTCTTATTAAAGAAAAGCGCCCTATAATGGAATAGCTCCTGAACTCCTAACAGCAAGTTTAGTTAAAGTATTTTTAATCCCATTGTTATCCTAAAACTACGCTTTTTGTTTTATAAGGGATACAAACAACATTACTTCTTCTAATATTTCTTTATCTCTTTTACAATAGTTCGTTCCACTAATAATTGATAAAAATAAATAACGATTGCTGTTACAACTGACAATATGTAAAAATGTTTTGGTCGCATTTTCTTGAATTCGAATACTCCAACTTTAGTAAAAAACTTTGCGATAGGAAATGCAAGAAGATAATCCAGTACAATATTTAATGTTAAGTACTTTATAAAGCTGCCGTACGTTAATTTAAATACCCAAATAGTTGTTATAAAAAACAAGCCTAAAAGGTAAGAGAAATCTAAACGATAATTTGGAAATAAAGCATTTTTCACTTTCCACCACTTACGTCTATCAGCAATTTCGCCTAACAAACTAAAGATATAGCCAATAAAAGTTGCGACTGGAAGAAAGCGAACAAAAGGATTTTTCCCTAGCAATGGAGTAGTTAACCAAGGAATAACTAATGTACTAAATGATAAAGCCTTTCTTTTATTAATCATAAGAGCCCTCACAAGATACAATTTATTATTTATTATTCCCTTTTGTTCAGAAGTTTTATTCCATTTATAGGTGGGAATAAATAATCACTACTGGAAAAACGGTCATGATACTGTAACCAACGTTTTAAGTCACTGGACATTTTAAAAGAAAAATATACGTATCGTTGCTGCTTGTTTTTGGTATTTTTAATTAAAATGGCCTTGTTCTTAAAATCAATATCTTCAGGCTTTAGTGACAAGCATTCTGAAATTCTCATTCCTGTATCCAGTAATAAACGAGTAATCATCCAATTTCGATAACCATGAAAAAGTTGCTGTATCAAATTGATGTAATACTTTAACTAGGTCTTCATTACTCAATAATTGTTTTTGTTTCCGCACTGGTTTAATATTCTGGATATTTTCAACTGGGTTTACTTTTATTTCACGTTCCACTTTGTATAAGTAATTAAAAACACTTTTAAATTGCGTAAATAATTTGCCACCGTTGTATCACTTATGGGCTTGTTATAATCATTCCTATGGTCAGGATGGTTCACTTTTAAAGAAGCATCGTCTGTCGCAACTGTATACTTTCCACGTTCACGTAGGTACTTAATGTAATGCCTAATATGTGCCGACTTCACTTTGCTAACTTCATTAATTTGGAACTTTTCTTCTATGTACAAAATAAATAAACGCAAAGTCTGTTCATAACTTCTCATTGTTTTTTTCGATGAATTTTCACTTGCACAATACAGCATAAAATTATCCATTTGCAATTCCATATCAGATAACAACAAAAAAAGACACCTTCTTTTACTAGTAAATTTACATACCAATAAAAGAAAATGTCCTTCGGTAAACAAACGATTTATTTATAGGTTCAAAAAGAAGTTTATCGGTCATCTTACATTAGATAACAATAAATGGATAACAACTACTAACCCAGTCATATCAAGCCTTCTATCTCTTTCAAGAAGCCTTATGTTCCAGCCTCAGCTTATCTGCGACAATTGCGATAAATTCAGAATTTGTTGGTTTCGCTTTACTCATACTGACTGTATAGCCGAAAAGAGAAGAAATAGAATCGATATTGCCTCTAGACCATGCTACTTCTATTGCATGTCGGATTGCCCGCTCTACTCTGCTTGCAGTTGTATTATATTTTTTCCCGATATCTGGATATAGCACTTTTGTTATAGATCCTAATAATTCAATATCATTGTATACCATGGAAATCGCTTCTCGTAAATACAAATAGCCTTTAATATGTGCCGGCACACCAATTTCATGAATAATGCTTGTAATGCTTGCATCTAAATTTCGCGGTCTGGAATCTTGCTGCTGACTTCTATAGCTTGTTTGGCTTTTTCTAATAAACCCATTTGATTTTCCGCTTACTTGGCGGATATGGCTTGCTAAATGATCCATATCAAATGGTTTTAGAATAAAATAAGATGCTCCTAAGTCTACTGCCTTTTTTGTTACATCTTCCTGGCCAAATGCGGTTAGCATAATAACATTTGGCATAGCGACAGATTTTCTCTCTCTCATGCGCTCTAGCACCGCTAATCCATCTAAATGAGGCATAATAATATCTAATATCATAACATCTGGTTCGATTTCCTCAATAAGCTCTAAGCATTCCTGTCCATTATGCGCAACTCCCACTACTTCCATATCTTCCTGACTTCCTATATACTCTTCTAATAAACCAACTAATTCTCTATTATCATCAACAATACATACTTTTATCTTCTTCACTAATGATTTCCTCCTCGAATCCAGCATCACTTCTATATATTATTCTAATATGACTAGTTCGACAAAGTAACTAAAATTCCTTTGAATTTATTAAAAAATGTTACAAAAGGATGAAAATCTTAATTTTCCTCCTGTTTTCTTTAAAATTCGACCATATTCGATATTTACCATTTTTCTCCAAAACATTGTCGAAACATCATGATATAAACATCCTTATTATACTCTACAACGAATAAATAGTACTCTTTTTTCATCATTTTCCTTTTTTTATAAACATCTTTTTCAGACAGTACTTTTTCATATTTATCCAATTAGGGAAAAAAATTATGACGAAATGATGAATATTTTCTTGTTGTAAAACAGATTCTTACGTTATTATTATAGATGGACTTTCATTATGTTTTTTACTTCTATTAATTAGTGCAACAGAAAGGATTTTTTTATGGAAAATGTTACAAAAGAAGTGCAGTCTACTCGTAAAGTGCTTTGGCAGCTTACAAGACCACATACATTAACGGCCTCGTTTGTTCCTGTTTTGATTGGAACTGTACTCGCAATGCAATATGTCAATTTAAATATAAGTTTATTTATAGCAATGCTGCTTGCATGCTTGTTTATTCAAATTGCAACTAATTTGTTTAATGAGTATTACGATTTTATTAGAGGTTTAGATACGGAAGACTCCGTAGGAATTGGCGGTGCTATTGTTCGCCATGGAATGAAACCAAAAACAGTTCTGCAACTTGCTTTATTTTTATATGGCATTTCTTTAATGCTTGGCATTTATATTTGCGCAAGCTCCAGCTGGTGGATTGCTCTTATAGGATTATTTGGAATGGCCATTGGTTACCTTTATACAGGAGGCCCACTTCCTATAGCTTATACGCCTTTTGGAGAAATTTTTTCTGGAATTTGCATGGGCTCCCTCTTTATTTTAATTTCCTTTTATATCCAAACAACTAATATTACTATAGAAAGCATTCTTATTTCCATACCTATTGCTTTTTTAGTTGGAGGAATTAATTTAGCGAATAATATTCGAGATATTGAAGAAGATACATTGGGAGGCCGCAAAACAATCGCTATTTTAATTGGTTTTGATAAAGCAGTTGCTTTGCTTGGAGCGCTTTTCGCTTTATCTTATCTATGGATTATTGTCCTTATTTTATTTGGAAGTTTAAGCCCGTGGCTCCTTATCGTTTTATTGAGTGTAAAAAAACCAATACAAGCAATCAAAGGCTTTAAAGGGGATAAAAATCAAACACCAATTGCAATGAAATCAACAGCATTAACAAATACTATTTTTGGATTTTTATTATGCATCGGTTTATTGCTGCAATATATTACTTCATAAAAAAAGCGCTGACTAGAGCGCTTTTTTTTATGAAGCTTTTTGTTTTGAATTTTCATAAATATTAATTCCCGCTTCATCTAACATCCATTCTATATGAACGCCATAACCGCTAGTTGGATCATTAACAAATACATGGGTAACCGCTCCAATTACTTTGCCATCTTGAATGATTGGGCTGCCGCTCATTCCTTGGACAATTCCTCCTGTTTTTCTTAATAATTCTTTATCTGTCACTTTAATGACTAAACCTTTTGTAGCTGGAAATTTTTGCGGCACAGAACTGACTACCTCTATATCAAATAGCTTCACTTTATCATCATCTACAACTGTTAATATTTGTGCTGGCCCCTCTTTTACTTGATCAGATAAAGTAATAGGCATTGGTTTGTCCATAATTCCATTCGTTAATTGTTTGTTTAACTCTCCAAAAATTCCGAAAGCACTATTTGTCGTAATATTTCCTATCACTTCTCTATCTGAAGAAAAACGGGCTAATTTTTCGCCAGGGTTGCCGCTTGACCCCTTTTCAATACTTGTAACAGTTGATCGTACAATTTCGCCATCATCCACTACTATAGGTTTTTTTGTATCCATATCCGAAATAACATGTCCTAATGCGCCATACTTTTTTGAAGCTGGATGATAAAAAGTCATAGTTCCTATTCCAGCTGCCGAGTCTCTTATATATAAACCTAATTTATAAGAATTATCTCCTTTTTCTTTTAATGGAATAAGTTTTGTTTTAATTTCGTCATTTTCTCTTCTAATGGTTATATCAAGTCCATCTCCTGAAGTTCCTGCATTTTGTACAAAAGGTGCTACATCTGACATTTTTTCAATCTTTTCGCCATTTATCTCTGTAATTAAATCTCCCACTTTAATTCCTGCTTTTTCTCCTGGGGATGCTTTTCCTTCTTCTGTATTCACTTGATGATGCCCTACTACCAATACGCCAACAGTATTTAATTTTACTCCGATAGATTGTCCACCGGGAATAACTTTAAAATCTTTTATTACATTCACATCTACTTTTTTTACTGGAAAACCTGCCAATTCTAACACTACACCATTTTTCCCGTATTCTTTGCCATGTAAAGATAACTTCTTTTCATCTTGGCTAAGAGCAACTACTGCATTATCATCCGATAATTTTGCTGTAACAGGAAGAGCAGCATCTAATGTTACTTCTTGGTTCTCAAATACCGTTATATTTTTAGGTATATGAATATATTCTTGAAAGGGTTTATTAAAAGCTAAAGAAATTAATGAAACAAGGAGAATTCCACCAATTATTTTTCTAAGGAAGTCACTTTTCAAACCATTCACTCTCCTCGCTTCTTGTTCACCACTTTTTTGGCTACACCTATAATTTTGCCTGCAAATAGAGCATTTATAACTGTAAAATCTTTATAAAACCCTCTCTATCTATGCACAACTAGTAAATTCCGACAAAAAGGTGATAGTAAACCGCTGTTCATCAAGTTTCCATTTTATTATTCTACATTAATAATTTCCAAATAAATAAGGTTAAAATATGAACAGCGCATATATAAAGGTAAAGTGGGGATATATACAAATAGCCTTCATCTTGCTTTTTAAAGTAGTGCTACTTTATTTTAAAACGGATATTTTTTACAATTTTTAAGAAAGGCTGACAAACAGCATGATAAACAAAAAATCTACAATAAACAAAAACCTCCTGAATATCAGAGGTTTTTGCTTATCTATCTATTCTTAGCTTTTTGTGCTAATTTTAACAGTTCTTTTGCATGTTTTTTTGTTAATTCCGTAATTTCTGTCCCAGAAATCATACGTGCTATTTCTTTTACTTTGTCTTGTTTGGGGAGCGGGGTAACGGTGGTGGAAGTTCTGCCATCTTGAATATTTTTTGCAATAAATAAATGCGTGTCAGCCATTGCAGCAACTTGTGGCAGGTGAGAGATGCATAAAACTTGAGAATCATTAGAAACATGAGCAATTTTTTCAGCGATTGCTTGGGCCACTCGTCCACTTACACCAGTATCGACTTCATCAAAAATAATGGATGTAATACCTTGATGTTTAGAAAAGATGCTTTTTAATGCAAGCATCATCCGAGACAATTCTCCACCAGATACAATTTTTGACAAAGGTTTTAATGGTTCTCCAGGATTTGTGGAGATATAAAATTCCACTTCATCTATTCCATTTTTTGTAACACGCTCTTCATTTTGCTTAATCTTCACTTCAAATACTGTTTTTTCCATATATAATTCTTTTAGTTCTTTATGAATATCATCGGTTAATCGCTCTGCTGCCATTTTCCGCAACACCGTTAATTCATTTGCTTCTACTAATAGATCTGAATGAAGGCTCATCAGTTCTTTTTCCAGCTTGTCTATATGTGTTTCTTTATTCTGCAATGTTTCTAATTCTTCCGCAATTTTGGCTGCATACTCTACTATTTCTTCGACTGTTTTCCCATATTTTCTTTTAAGCCCACTTATTTCATTTAATCGGGACTCAATCTCATTTAAGCGTTCCGGATCATATTCAAGAAAATCTAAGCTATTGCGCAATTTGCTTGCCACGTCTTCCAACATATAATAACTATTTGATACAGATTCCGCCATTGTTTTATATTCATCATCAAGTGTCGCAGCATCTTCTAAATGTCCCATTGCTTCACCAAGCCAGTCTAACCCCTTTTGTTCTCCTCTTAAGCTATTATAACTTGTCTGGATGCTGTCAAAGATGCGTTCATAATTCATTAGCCTTTTTCTTTCTTCCATCAATTCTTCATCTTCTTGGATGCGTAAATTTGCATTCGTTATTTCCTCATGCTGAAATTGCAGCAAATCAAGCCTTTGTGCCATTTGCTGTTCATTTTCGGTGAGTTTGCTTAGTTTTTTCTTTGTTTGGACATAAGACTCATAAACTTCTTCATATTCCTTTATTACTGTGCTTATTTCATTAATAGCAAATGTATCCAATAAATTCAGATGTCTGGTTTCATCCATTAATTCTTGATGCTCATGCTGGCCATGAATATCAATTAAACTTGATCCAATTTCCCTCAATGTAGAAATGGTAATAAGTTTTCCATTTATTCGACAAACGCTTTTACCGGAAAGAGCAATGTCACGTCTTAGAATAATCGTTCCTTCTTCAATATCCACTCCAAATTCTTGCATTTTTTTAAAACAAGGATGTCCATCCTCTATATAAAATAAGCCTTCAATTTCGGCTTTTTCTTCTCCATGTCTTACAAACTCTGAGGAACCCCGTCCTCCTACAAGCAGATTAATCGCATCAATAATAATGGATTTACCTGCACCTGTTTCACCAGTTAAAACTGTTAACCCCTTTTGAAAAGAGATTGATAAACTATCAATAATAGCAAAGTTTTTTATAGATAATTCACTTAACAACTATTGTCACCTCTTTTTACAGCATATCAAGAAAACGATCTGTTATCGTTTGTCCATCTTCTGTCGTTCTGCAAATAATTAAACATGTATCATCTCCGCAAATTGTTCCCAAAATCTCTTCCCAGTCAAGATTATCAATTAGTGCACCAATCGCTTGTGCATTTCCTGGCAATGATTTCAAAACCAATAAATTTCCCGCAGAATCAATTTTCACAAAAGAATCGACCATTATTCTTTTTAACTTTTGCAGAGGATTAAAACGCTGATCTGCCGGAAGACTATATTTGTATCTGCCGTCTGTCAAGGGTACTTTCACTAAATGAAGTTCTTTAATATCTCTAGAAACCGTTGCCTGCGTTACATTAAATCCTGCTCTTTTTAATTCATCCACCAGTTCATCCTGTGTTTCCACATCATTATTTGTAATAATTTCCCTTATTTTAATATGTCTTTGACCTTTATTCATATTTATCACCCTTTAATGATGAATGTACAAATTTTAGGTTTCTTTATATGTAAACCCTTATTAATTATCCTGCATATTAACAAATATCCTGTACATTCTATTTTTAGTTTTTGACAAAACTCCTGTTTATTCTACAACTTGCATCAGTTTCTCCTCATTATACTATACAATTATTTATTTTTTACAATCTAAAGAGGAATAAGTTTCACTTATTCCTCTTTAGCCATTTGAAAAAATCATTCTTCTTTTTTTGCTTTTAGTTCATTATGTGCAAATGTGACCGTTTCGTTAATAAGGGTTGTAAAATCTAACTCCTCATTACTAGGCTGATTATCCCAATGTAAATGAAGCAAAAATTCAATATTGCCATCCCCTCCTGTAATGGGGGAAAAGGATATGCCCTTTACTTTGTAGCCTTCTTGCACAGAGAAATTAATAATTTTTTCCAATACGGAAACATGTACTTTTTTATCTCTTACAATTCCTTTTTTGCCGACTTGCTCCCTGCCTGCTTCAAATTGAGGTTTTACTAATGCAATAACATCACTTTTTTCTACTAGCAATGTTTTTAAAACAGGCAATATTAATTTTAGGGAAATAAATGATACGTCAATGGAAGCAAAATCTGGCATGCCTTCCTTTAAATCCGCTGGTGTAACATAACGAAAATTAGTTCTTTCCATAACGATTACCCGTTCATCTTGTCTTAGCTTCCAAGCAAGCTGATTGTATCCTACATCTAAAGCATATGACATCTTTGCTCCATTTTGCAAAGCACAATCCGTAAATCCTCCTGTTGAAGAACCGATGTCAAGAAGCACTTTATTTGCGATATTCACATCAAATACTTCAAGGGCTTTTTCCAGCTTTAAGCCACCGCGACTCACATACTTTAATGTTTTCCCTTTAACAGTCAGTTTAGATTCTTTATTTATTTTTTCACCTGGCTTATCCATTCTCATTTCTTCACAATAAACAGTCCCTGCCATTATTGCTCTTTTTGCCTTTTCTCTTGTCTCAAATAACCCTTGTTCTACTAATAAAATGTCTACTCTTTCTTTCTTCATCTAATCCTAAGCCCTTTTTTGTTTTTTTTTAGCAATTGAAGATATTCTTTTTACTGCTTCTTCTGTAGTTAAATGAATTTCATTTAATAAAGATTGAACATCTCCATGTTCAATAAATTCATCAGGTATCCCCATTCGATCAATGCTGCTTGCATCATATCCATGATTGTGGGCAAACTCTAATACAAAACTTCCAAATCCTCCTTGAAGGACAGCTTCTTCAATAGTCAAAATCGGTATTTGCATATTTAATAAATCCAGCATCATCGATTCATCAAGAGGTTTAATAAATCTTGCATTGATTACCTTTACTGAAATCCCTTGTTTTCCTAGTATTTCACTTGCTTCTAATGCCATTTCAATCGTTGTGCCAAATGTTAATATCGCTGCATCTGATCCTTCTTTTAATACTTCCCATGAGCCAATTGGAATCGTTTTAAGATCCTCATCCATTTTGACTCCTAAACCATTGCCTCTTGGAAAACGCATAGCAATCGGACCATCATTATATTGAATTGCTGTATTTACCATATGCTGCCCTTCATTCTCATCTTTTGGCATCATCAGCACTAAATTAGGCATATGCCGCAAAAAGGCAATATCATAAACGCCTTGATGTGTTTCTCCATCTGCTCCGACTAATCCTGCACGGTCAATGCCAATAAAGACATTACATTTTTGGCGGCACACATCATGAAGCATCTGATCATAAGCTCTTTGCAAAAAAGTGGAATAAATCGCCAAAAACGGCTTCATCTTTTGTGTAGCAAGTCCAGCCGCTAATGTTACTGCGTGCTGCTCTGCAATGCCGACATCTACCATACGATCAGGAAATTCCTTTGCGAACGCTTCTAATTTAGAACCTACAGGCATCGCAGGTGTAATAGCGACAATTCTTTTGTCTTTTCGCGCAAGCTTCAGTACTGTATCACTTACTAATTTACTCCATGCAGGTGGAGTATTAACAGGTTTAATAATATCCCCTGTCTCAATCTTATAAGGTCCTGTTCCATGCCATGTCCCAACTGTATCTTCTTCTGCTGGAGAGAAACCTTTTCCTTTTTTTGTCAAAACGTGCAAAAGTACAGGTCCTTCTGTTTTTTTAGCATAATTTAATTGCTCCAGTAAATCTTCATAGTTATGTCCATCTACAGGTCCTAAATACGTAAATCCTAGTTCTTCAAAAAATACGCCTGAAACAAGCAGATATTTTAAACTATCTTTAATTTTTTCTGCTGTAGCGGCTAATTTCCCTCCCACTGCAGGGATTTTTTTCATCAGCATTTCTAATTCATCTTTTGCCCATTGGTATTTGCCTGCCGTTCTTAATCTGCCCAATACTTGATGAAGAGCTCCGACATTTGGTGCAATAGACATCTCGTTGTCATTTAAAATAACAATCATATTTTTCTTTTCGTCCCCAATATGATTAAGAGCCTCAAGAGCCATGCCGCCTGTTAATGCTCCATCTCCAATAATGGGAATAATATAAGAATCTTCTTTTTTCAGATCACGAGCAACTGCCATCCCCATTGCTGCAGATAAGGAAGTAGAACTATGGCCTGTTTCCCACACATCATGTTCACTTTCATTCATTTTCGGAAATCCAGACAATCCTTTATATTGTCTTAACGAATGAAACTCGCTGGCTCTTCCAGTTAAGATTTTATGCACATAAGATTGATGGCCCACATCCCAAATCATTTTATCTTTTGGACTATTAAAACATTTGTGCAAAGCAATTGTCAGTTCTACTACCCCTAAATTCGGCCCAATATGCCCACCTGTTGCAGCTAATTGATTGATTAAAAAATGACGAATTTCTTCACTAAGTTTCTCTAGTTCATTTATCGATAGATCTTTTAGAAAAGATGGATTTTTAATCGACATTAAATCCATACATAACAACTCACTTTCATATCAAGTATACCGCCCATAAAATTTCACCTTTTATATAGCATACATTCTTTTTTATTTTTTCATACTAACTATTAAATCCGATTATTTAAAAAAGCTTTTATGAATGGATAAACAATATTCATAATAAACATTAAATATGTATTATACCATTGTATCCTAGAAAACAGTAAGCCATTTCCCCTAGGAATTAAAAAAACCCTCCATATTGTAAAGTTTTTTTATGATTACTGTTACTTTACAACGCTTTCATTTCTTCAAGATTTTATTTTTTACAAAATAAAATCTTGAAGTCAATTTACCCTTTGTTTTTATATAGATAAAAAAACCGCTAACACTCAGGTGTAACGGCTATTTGATTCCTTTATCTATTTTAGCATAAAGCCTCTGTATTATGAATTTTACCACTTTTATCTATAGTGTAAACCACCCGTTCCTTTTAACTTACCCGATTAGCCACCAAATCAGTTATTGCTTCTAGGATGCCCGTATCAAGAGATAATTCAGAAAGAATTGCTTTTGCTTTATTAATATGTGTATCGAGCTCCTTTTTCGCTCCATCCATTGTCAAAAGAGCAGGATACGTACTCTTATGATTATACGAATCACTGCCAACTCTCTTACCAATTAATTCTTCATCGCCCTCAAGATCTAATATATCGTCTCTTATTTGAAAAGCTAAACCTAAATGTTGGGCAAAGTTTGTTAACTGTTGCAGTTGCTTCTGATTCCCTTTACTTAAAACCGCTCCTAAGAGAACACTTGCAATAAGCAATTTTCCTGTTTTATGAATATGGATATACTCAAGCTCTTCTTGGGAAAGTTTTTTCTCTTCTCCTTCCATATCAGCAACCTGCCCTCCAACCATTCCTTCAGGGCCTGCTGCTTGAGAAAGAATTTCTATTGCCTTTACTATTGTTTCTCCATTAAACTCTTTTTGCATTTTTGTCAGCAGCTGAAAGCTATATGTCAAAAGGCCGTCTCCTGCAAGAATGGCAATGGCTTCTCCGTATACTTTATGGTTTGTCGGAATTCCTCTTCTTAGATCATCATCATCCATGCTTGGCAAATCATCATGAATAAGAGAGTATGTATGAATCATTTCTAAGGCAGTTGCTGGTAGAATCCCTTTTTTTGGATCTTCTCCAAATGCATGCATAGTCGCAAACAATAATAATGGACGAATCCGTTTGCCTCCAGCACTAAGGGAGTATGCCATTGCATCTTTAATGATAGACGGTGCAGAAAGCTGGTCAATGCTTTGTTTTAGCTGCTCTTCTAATAACTTTTTATACGTTTTGGTAAAATCATTAAGAGATGAATATTGCAATGGATTATTCCTCCTCCGATATGGAAAAAATCTCTTTTTGACCATTATCTAAAACAATCTCTGCAAGCTGTTCTTCCACATTTTTTAATTTATCATGACAGAATTTAGAAAGTTCCATTCCTTTTTTATATGTATTAATTGCTTCTTCTAATGGAACATCTCCCTCTTCTAATTTTTCAACAATTTTCTCCAATTCATCCATTGCTTCTTCAAAAGATAGATTTTTCTGTTCAGCCAAAATGGATCACTCCTTAATTTTAATCACTTTTGCTTCTATAGAACCATCTGAAAGCTTTACTTCTAGTTTATCATTTTCCTTCAGCTGCTTAATGCTGCTTAATAGTTTGCCGTTATCAAGATATGCTAAATTGTATCCTCGTTCCATTATTTTTAATGGACTTAACGCATCCATGGTTTGAATGAGGGATTGAAAACGATGCGTTTTTTGATTATAAATAAGCATCATATTTCTTTTTAAGTTTTTTTCCAAAACATTTAAATCACTATCTGCTTTTTTTACTAACTCTGATGGGTGATTTCTTTCCAATTGTTTTGTAAAAAGCATCCATTTTTCTGTTTGCTTCTCTTGAAATTTTTTCATATTGCGTAAGAGCAGCTCTTTTTGCCTATCCAATTGTTCCATTTTTTGTTCATGGAGAACTTTTGGATAACGGAAGGCATAAGATTTTTGAATTTGCTGGAACCTTGTCTTTTGAACATCCACTTTTTCTTTTGCGGCACGTATTAATCTTGCTCTTCTAGACAAAATCCTTTCCATAACATCTTCTATATTTGGTGCCGAAAGTTCGGCTGCACCTGTTGGTGTAGGCGCTCGTAAATCGGCAACAAAATCAGCAATGGTAAAGTCTGTTTCATGACCAACAGCTGAAATAATCGGCACTTGCGAAGAAAATATCGCCCGTGCTACTTCTTCCTCATTAAATGCCCACAATTCTTCTATTGAACCGCCTCCTCTGCCAACAATTAGAACATCTATTGGCGGCTCCTGTAAATTTGCTTGATTGATGGCCTGAACGATGGAGGGGGCTGCTGCATCACCTTGTACGAGGGCAGGAAATATGATGATTTTAGCTATTGGATATCTTCTTTTTATTGTTGTTAATATATCTCTAATAGCTGCACCTGTTGGAGAAGTAATAACTCCAATGGTTTTCGGGTATTTAGGGATGGGTAGCTTAAATTTTGGTGAAAATAAACCTTCTTGTTCTAACTTTTTTTTCAATTGCTCGTATGCTAAATAAAGATCGCCAATACCATCTGGCTTCATTTCATGAACATACATTTGATACTGGCCGCTCGGTTCATAAACGGTTACACTTGCTTTAATTAATACCTTCATACCATTTTCTGGTTTAAATTTCATTCCTTGGTTGCTTCTTGCAAACATCACAGCAAGGATTCTTGCTTTATTATCCTTTAATGTAAAATACATATGACCGCTAGTATGCTGTTTAAAGTTAGAAATTTCACCTTTGACATAAACTGCATGCAAATGAGGATCGGCATCAAATTTTCTTTTTATGTATTTAGTTAACGCTTGTACAGACAAATATTTTGTTTCCATTTATTGTACTCCTTATCTAAAAGGATTCGGAAGGAATAAAACAAGCTTAAATTACTCCTCCCATAACATTTTTATTTACTGATTTTTTTTATTTTTGACAAAACTCCATTTATGAATTTGCTTGACTGATCATCGCCATAAAGTTTAGCAATTTCTACTGCTTCATCCATTACTACATTTGCCGGCACTTCGCCACCAGCATATAAAAGTTCATAAATAGACAATCTTAATAGATTTCGATCTACATTAGCAAGTCGTTCCATCGTCCAATTTTCTAAATGTTTTTTAATGATTTCATCAATTTCCTGCTGGTTCTCTAATACACCATCGACAAGACTTGTTAAATAGGCATCCTGTTTTTCTCCGTCTAACGCATGTACAATCGCTTCTTCTTTATCTGTTTGACTAAGGTCAATTTGAAATAATGCTTGCAGTGCTTTTTCTCTAGCAGTTCTTCTTTTCATTTTTAATCTTTAGCTCCTTTAACATCTTAACCATTTGTATTCCATCAAATCATATTACCAAAAAGCTGTTGTTTGTAAACTAATTTTATATAAGATAACGAACAGATCTAATCATAGGCACTTAATCTCTACTATATTTTTAGCGTCAGTTACATTGCAGCTGCTACTGAGCCAATTTTGTTTATTTAGTGTGTTCTATATGAAAATAAACAACTTTATGCTACACAGCTTTTTGAATAGAATAAAACAATCTCACTTTCTAAAAAGATAATAGCACAAATAACTAGAAACTTCTATGTGCTCTTTCATCGTTTTTTCCGCCCATTTATAGTCAGAAAAATTGCATATTAAAAAGGTTCTGCTAAAGAGTACTGTGGATTTTTGCTTCCTTTAGCCTTTTGGAAAGGAATTAAATTGCAAATCATTTTATTGATATTATTAATGAACATCATTTGACAAAAAAAGACCGCCAAGGATTTTAGTCAACCTCCGTTTTAATAAAGATACTGTCTCTTCACCAAAATGGAGACTATCCACTAGCAGTCTTTTTTATGATTATCTACTATATTTCTTGATCATATTCCGCTTCTTGCGTTTTTTGTGCTTCAAACTGAATGCCAACAACATGAATATTCACTTCTTCTGCAACTAGTGCAGTCATATTGATTAAAGTTTGACGAATATTGTCTTGTATTTTCTGTGCGACTTGTGGAATAGACACCCCAAAAATCATCACACAAAATACATCCACTTTAATGCCTTCTTCTGTCAGCTCCACCTTAACGCCTTTGCTGTGGATTTTTTTCCCTAGCTTCTCTACCACACCTGAAGCAAAATTGCCTCTCATTTGTGCAACACCTTCTACTTCTGATGCAGCAATTCCAGCAATTACTTCAATGACTTCAGGAGCAATTTCTACTTTGCCTAAACCATTTTGTTCTTGATTCATTTCTAAAATTGTATTATCTGACATAATTATTTCCTCCTTTTAATCTTCTGATTTCATCAAATCATACATTTCTAAAAACTTTGTGTTGAAATCTCCGTCCACAAACTTTTTATGATTAAGGAGTTGCAAATGAAACGGTATGGTTGTATGTACACCTTCAATAACAAATTCGCTGAGTGCCCTTTTCATGCGAGCAATTGCTTCTTCTCTTGTTTGGCCATACGTAATAACTTTAGCGATCATGCTATCATAATATGGAGGAATAGAATAGCCTGGGTATACTGCAGAATCTATTCGCACTCCTAAGCCGCCTGGCGGCAAATACATATGTATTTTACCAGGAGATGGCATGAAATTTTTCGCAGGATTTTCTGCATTGATGCGACATTCAATAGCCCATCCAGTAAATGTTACATCTTTTTGCCTAATTTCAAGGGGTTTTCCTGATGCAACAAAGATTTGCTCTTTAATTAAATCAACACCAGTAACCATTTCTGTAACAGGATGCTCTACCTGAATCCGTGTGTTCATTTCCATAAAGTAAAATTGTCCCGCACGGTAGTCGTAGATAAATTCAACCGTTCCAGCACCTGAATATCCGACCGCTTCTGCTGCCTTAACCGCAGCTTCGCCCATTTTACTGCGCATTTCTTCCGTTATAACAGGAGATGGAGTTTCTTCTAATAGTTTTTGAAGTCTTCTCTGAATAGAACAGTCTCTTTCTCCTAAATGGATAACATGCCCATAATTATCTGCAAGCACTTGAATTTCTACATGGCGAAAATCTTCAATATACTTTTCTAAATAAACACCAGCATTTCCGAAGGCAGTTAAAGCTTCTTGCTGTGTAATGCTGATCCCCTTAATAAGCTCTTCTTCTGATTTGGCGACACGAATTCCTTTCCCTCCGCCTCCAGCAGTCGCTTTAATAATGACAGGATAGCCGATTTCAGCCGCTAAAGTAATTCCCTCATCTAAATCTTGGATAATTCCTTGTGATCCTGGAACAATTGGCACACCCGCTTTTCGCATTGTTTCTCTTGCTATATCCTTTGTGCCCATTTTATTGATTGCTTCAGGACTTGGACCAACAAAAGTAATATTGCAATCTCGGCATAATTCAGCAAAGCCAGCATTTTCTGCTAAAAATCCATAGCCTGGATGGATAGCATCACTTCCTGTTAATGTAGCTGCACTTATTATGTTCGTAAAATTTAAATAACTGTCTTTAGATGCTGTTGGTCCAATACAATAGGCTTCATCTGCTAGTTGGACATGAAGCGAATCCTTATCTGCTTGCGAATAAACAGCAACTGTTTCAATATTAAGTTCTCGGCATGCTCTAATAATGCGGACAGCAATTTCCCCTCTGTTTGCTATTAACAGTTTTTTTATCATTGGTTAAACCCTCTCTTTATTAAGCCTTTACTAAAAATAATGGTTCGCCATATTCTACAAGTTCTCCATCTTTTACAAGAATTTCTACGATCTCCCCATCTACTTCTGCTGTTATTTCATTAAATAATTTCATTGCTTCGATAATGCATACAACAGAATCCTTTGTTACTTTATCTCCTACTTTTACATACGCATCTTTATCAGGTGATGAAGATGCGTAGAATGTGCCTACCATAGGAGAAGTAATTTTATGTAAATTTTCATTCACTTCTGGTTTTTCTTCTTTGGCAGCTGTTTCTAAAGGTGCACTTGCCATCTCTACTATTTGCGGTTTTGTTTGAGGAACAGTTTGTACAGCAGAAACCATCACTTGTTCACCATAATTTTTTTTGATTTTTAATTTTGTTCCATCTTGCTCATACGAAAAGTCATTTACATTTGATTCGTTTATTAATTGAATTAGTTCTTTTATTTCTTCTATTTTAAACATGTAAAACACCCCTTAAATAATTCATTTATGACTAGCTACTAATATCATACGATAAGACCTTATCATAGTTCAACATTCTTCTTTAATCAAGTGCTAATCGGTTCGTTTTATGCTGCTTTTGAAAATAGATATGTTTCTTGCTCTCTCCATTCTATCATACCATTTTCAAGCTAAAATAACTAATACAAGCCGTATAGCCCCCTTCTTTTTAGCATTGCCATTTATGGAACACTTAATATAAAAAAGGAGAAAAGATTATGCATCTTTTCCCCTTCTATTGCTAATATAAAACTTTTTTATTTGCTTGGATCAAATTTAACCGCAACATATGCTCCTGGTTCATTCATATTTTTGCGTACTAGTTGAATAATATCATTTGCAGCTTCTGCAGAAAGTTTATCCGCTTTAACGGTAACATTTACTACTCCATCAACAGAACGTACAAGTACATCATCATAATTATCTGCTTTTATTAATGTTTCTAGCATTTTCTCCTGATCTGCTACTTCTCTTAATTGATCAATTTTCTCTGCTGCTTCACTTTTTTGCTCTGCAGTGGCTTCAGTTGACCCCATTACATCTGTTAATTCCTCTTCTTTAGCGCTTCTTTGATCCTCGAGTTCTAAACGTTTTTCATCAAACTCTTCATCTGATCCCACTGTAGAAACAGTACTTCCATCTGTTTTTGTATCACTTGCAGATTGTTCGTTTGTGTCTGTTTTTGATGCTGCTGAGTTATTTTGTGCTTCTTCTTTTGCTTTGCTTTCTTCTCCTGTTGCAAATTCATTTGATGTTTCAGGCGATGTAATATAATAAACAGACAAGACCACTACTAAACTTAACATTGTTAATAACCAAACCGTTTGTTTTTTTAATAACATAAGCTAAATCCTCCTTAAGATTGTTTTGGCATGACAGAAACACGATGACTTGGTACATCTAGCGCCCTTGTTACAGCCTCAATTATCATGCTTTTAATTTTTATATTTTCAGCTCCTTTTGCAACAATGAGAACACCCCTTATTTCGGGTTTTTTCGTCTCTACTACAACAGGAACTTGTTTATCGCCATTTTGGACTATCACTAGCTGTGATTCTGTAGAGGCATCTTCCACTTGTCTTTTTCCCCCTTGAGGATCTGTTTCTTCTGTTGTTTGGTTTTGCGTTGTTGTATTTTTTTCATATATTTTTTTTTCTGTTGCATCAACATTCACATACACCGTTGCGTTTTTTACCCCTGATATATTATTAATAGCCGCTTTAATCTCTTCTTTATATTTTTCTTCATAATCTATTATTCCACTAGATCCCTGTGATTTTTGCCCAAATGTTTCTTCCGCCACAGGTGAACTTGTTACAGTGGCAGCTTCTTTGGTCGAATCATTATGAAAAAACATATTGCTTAAAAGCATAATGGCTGCTCCAAACAGTGCTACAATAATTAAATACTGCACTTTCCCTTGCTTGTTTCCTGGGCCGCCATTGTTAGTAAATATCCTCTTTAACGAACTAATTGGTCCCTTTTCTTTATCCATTTGTTTCACTCTCCCCTCCTTCTGTTACAATGTCGATATTTTCATCTTTTACATCCCACTTATTGGCAAGAAATGATGTTATGCTGTCTGTATCTACTTGTAGTTGGTCAGATTTAGGAGAATCAGGATTTTGGGTATTAATATCCACTGTTTTAACTGCTTCCACTGCATTTTCATTTTGTTCTCCATCCCCTGGCTTTAAAGAAATAACCAGCTTTTCCAAATTTTCAGGAAAACTTTTTTCACTGCCTTTGTCCACTGTTATACTAAGTGTTTCTATTTCAATTCCGTATTGATTTACCAACTCCTTATTTGCATCCTCTTTCATTTGGACAGCCATTTTGTTTAATGTATATTCATCTAATGATGCTTGTATTTCTTTTTTCTGCAATTCCATTGAATTTTTTATATTTTTTTCATCGGAATTTTTAAAAGTTGCCTGTGCAACAACATCTTCAAAATCATGATTCACGAGTTTAAAGACTGGTGTTAAAATAACGGTAATAAGCAATAATCCTGCAACCATCTTCGCATATTTTTGAAAGGAGGAATTTGGCAATAACATATCCACAACTGTTGCTAGAAGTACAAATAGAATAATATTTGTCACCCATTCGGTAATAAAGCTCAATTCACTTCCCCGCCTTTCTACTTAACCATCATCGTTAAATTTCCGGCTGCAATAATGACGGTAATTGTGAGGAAAAACATTAAAGATACAACCGCAAGTGCGGCAAAAACATATAATATACTTTTAGAGATAATATCGAGGCATGTAATAACAGGACCTCCGCCTAATGGCTGTAAAACGGCTGCGGCAAACTTATATATAAATGAAATCATTAAAATTTTTACTGCTGGAAATGCCACAATAAAAAGCAAAATGGCAACTCCTGCAATCCCAACCGAATTTTTCAAAAGCAGACTTGCATTAATAACTGTATCTGCTGCGTCTGTAAACATTCGGCCTATAACAGGAATAAAATTTCCTGTTACAAATTTTGCTGTTTTAATCGTTATTCCATCGGTTACAGCGGAAGACGCGCCTTGCACAGAAATAACACCGAGAAAAATCGTCAAGAATAAGCCTAATATGCCGATGCTGATATTGCGCAAGAGATTAGCGAGTTGCGTTACTTTATATTGTTCAGATAAGGCACTGACTATATGGAGCAATGTTGCTAAAAACAGTAGCGGAAGAACAATATATTCTATCAGCATGCCGCTTGTATTCATCAAAAAAAGAATAACTGGATGAAAAAATGCAGCTGAGATGACCCCACCAGATGCTGCCATCAATGCCAATAAAAGAGGAACAAGAGCTAATATAAAACCAGTCATTGTAGAAATTGCTTCATTTGCGAATGTTACAGCTACATGAAAACTATTTAAAGCAAGAATAATAAGAACCATAAATACAATCCCATACGCAACTTTGCTGATAGAACTTTTTTCAAAAGAGTTTTGCAGCATTTGCAAAAGCATGCTAAAAATAGTTAATAATATAAGCGAACCCAGCAACTTTCCGTTCACAATAATTTCATGAAAAGCAAATTTCATCATGCCAGAAAAAAGTCCTTGCAAATCAATTGAATTTCCATTTTTTATAAAATCGTATAAAGTTCCTTTTTGGCTTTCCGGTAAAAAACCGCCATATTCTTGGGTAATATGTTCCCAAAAACCTTTTAACTCCTCTAAATTCAACTTATCTATTTGGGAATCAACCATTTGTTGCGTATTACTTGCACTTGCATTTGTTTCTTCCTGTTCTTCTTCTTGAGGCGATGCTTGGACAGTTGGAATAAATAGAAAAAAGAGAATGGTCATAAACAGTAGAATGATGTTTAGTTTTGTTTTCATTTCTTCACCTCTAGCATTAGAACAATCTATAAACGCTAATTTAGTTTGGTATCATATTAATGATCGTTTCTACTAAAACAGTTAGAATAGGAACCGCCATGGACAAAATAATGATCTTTCCAGCTAATTCTATTTTGGAGGCAATGGAAGCTTGTCCAGCATCCTTTGTAATTTGAACAGCAAATTCAGCAATATAAGCAATTCCTACTATTTTTAATATCGTTTCTACATATACTGTATTCACTTTTGCATTTAAGGCAATCTTCTCAATCATATGGATAATTGCTGCAATTTGGTCCACTAGAAAAAGAAAAATCGTACATCCGACAAACACAACAAGCAAAAAAGCGATATTTGGCTTTTGTTCTTTTATAATTAAGACAAGAAATGTAGAAATTAAAGCAATTCCTACTATTTGAAGAATTTCAATGATGATATCCTCCTTTAGCCTTGAAATAGAAATACAGACTTAATTTTCTGAAATAAATCTTCTACTATATTTGCAACCATAAACAAAATATAAATAAATCCAAAAAGCGTTACCCACTGTGCATATTCTTTTTTTCCTACTTGATCCAAAATAGTGTGCAAAAAAGCAACCACAATTCCAACACCCGCTATTTTAAAAATGATATCTACCTCTAAACCCATCTTATTCTCCTCCTACAACTAACTACATCAATAAAATAACGATTAATAAGCCAGAAAGAACCCCTAAACTTTTTACCATTTTTTCATATTTCATCTGATTATTTCTTGCTTCTGCTTCTTCTCTTTCTAGATGGGAAAGGGTCAGTAATATTTGTTTTTGCTGAGAAATCCGATCATGTCTGCCCAATGTTTCGCCAAACTGCTTCATAATTTCTAATTCTGGCTGTTTCATCGCCGTACTTGTCCAGATTTCTTCTAGACTTTTTGACCAGGCATCTCTTACTGTTGTTTCTTCCTGCTCAAGCTTATTAGAGAACTCAGAAAAAAAAGTAGAAAGAGGAGAACTAAGCTGTTCTGCCAATCTTCTAGCTGCTTCATGCAATGGTGTATGAGCGTACATAATTTCTGCTTCTAAAGACTGCAGCGCCGCTTTTAACTGCCTCAATTGTTTAGGTCGTTCACTTAATACTTTGGAAAACTCCATACCGCCCCAGCTTGTAGAAGCAAGAATAATAATCGCTCCAACAATTTTGATCATGAAGTTGTCACCTTCATTTCCTTAGACATTAATTTTCCATCTTTATTTTTGATCGCTCCAACTGTTCCAGGACCATTTTTTCTATTCAATTCAATAAAACGGTCAAATATGCCCATCTCTATGATTGGCTTTAATACTGGTCTATTTTTTATTTCTTCTAGTGTCCTTCCATGTGTTGTCATGATTAATTGAACACCCGCATTCACTGCTTCAAGAATCGCTTCTCCGTCCTCTTTTCTCCCTACTTCATCTACTATCAGCACATCTGGACTCATGGAACGGATCATCATCATCATTCCCTCCGCTTTCGGACAGGCATCAAGCACATCTACTCGTGGTCCAAATGTCATTTGTGGCACGCCATGGATAGAGCCGGCAATTTCCGACCTCTCATCCACAATGCCTACTTTGCTAGGAGTTTTTTTATATTTTTTATCCCCATTTGATATATACCTGGCAATGTCTCGTAATAAAGTTGTTTTTCCCGTTTGGGGTGGACCAATTATCATTGTATGAAACCATCTGTTTTGCTTATGCAAAAAAGGAATAAAAGATTCTGCAATCCCAATTTTTTCTTTTGCTATCCGAATATTAAAGCTTGCTACCTCACTAATTGCCTTTACCTTGCTGCTTTCTAAAACTACTTTTCCTGCTAATCCAACTCTATGTCCTCCAACAATAGTGATATAACCTCGTTTTAATTCTTCTTCCATTGTATAAACAGAATATTGACTAATCTTATTTAATAGATGGTCAGCATCTTCCCTTGTAATAGTGGAAGGGAAAAAAATTGGTTTTCCATTTATACATACTTCCAATGGACGATCGATTCTAATTCTTATTTCTTCGATTCCTTCTCTTTGATTTGGAGGGATTGTGAGAACTTGTTCTGCAATACGTTTAGGCAAAAATGAATAGATCGAATTCACAAAGAGTTCCTCCTTTTTAGGTTGTCCAACAGTTTTTAGAGATTAGTAAGCTATTGCCTACCTGTCCTTTAATTTCATTTTCTTAATAATGTGTATGCATGATTAGTGAAATTATTCCTTTTTGCTCTATCCCTTTTTATTTTTAATAGAGGGATTTTTTCCTATTATCCATAAATATTCTTCTCGACCTAAAAGCATAGCCATTAATTACTCCACTCTACTTTATTTGCCTTGTTTTAATTGAAAGGAAAACTCCCTATCATTTGGAAGTTTAATTATAGATACACACTCAAACAATAAGCTGTAGTGTAGTTATTTTTGAAATGATAATGGAGGCATTCTAAAAATGAAGAAATTAACCATATGTTTGTCTTTTTTGGTCTTTGTATTTATCCAAACAACCAGCGGAACAGTTTCTGGAAAAGACGGGCCAAAAAACATTATTTTATTGATTGGAGATGGAATGGGTTTAGGACAAATGGAGGTCGCCAGATTATTTGAATATGGCAAACAAGGGCGTCTCTACATAGAAACCTTGCCATATACTGCCCTTGTCCATACTTATTCCGCCAATAATCGAGTAACGGATTCTGCTGCTGGGGGAACAGCAATTGCTATTGGAAAAAAAACAAAAAATGAAATGATTGGCGTCAACTCTAATGGCAAAGAGGAAAAAAGCATCCTCGATTCGTTTAAAGACCATCTTTATAAAACCGGAATCGTTACGACAAATTCTGTTACGGATGCAACACCAGCCAGTTTTACTGCAAGTGTAAAAAACCGTTGGGACGATCAACAATCCATTGCAAAACAGCAATTGCAAAATAAGGTTGATGTAATTATGGGCGGGGGATTAAGCTATTTTGGAGCCAATAAAAAAGGCGATGCTAACCTGATTAGCCTATACAAAAAAGCTGGCTATCAATTTGTTGCAACAAATCAGGAGCTGAAGGATGCAAAAAGTGATAAAATCTTAGGGCTCTTCGGGCCAAAACATTTAAACTTCAAACTAGACCGAAAAGAACTGCATAGCCAAGAACCGACATTAACAGAAATGACTGCCAAAACAATTGAAACACTTTCTAAAAATTCCAAAGGTTTTTTTGCAATGATTGAAGGAGCTAGAATTGACCACGCTTCCCATGCAAGTGATCTAACAAGTATTTGGAAAGAAACGATAGAATTTGATGATGCTGTAAAATATTGTGTAGAATGGGCAAAAAAACATCCTGATACATTGGTACTCGTTGCAGCAGATCATGAAACAATGGGGATTTCAGCCTCTGAACCGATGGACATTAAAGCATTAAAAAAAATTTCGGTTACTCCGCATTATATGGCAAGTCAATTGCAAAAAAACAAAAACGGAATCGGCTATACCAATGAAAGCATTAGAAAAGTATTTAAACAATATGCACATATGACATTATCGAATAGAGATATTGCTTTATTTCAATCGGATATAAAAACTGATCAAGGACAAGTTTATCCAGAGCAGCAAGTTGCTTGGGAAATCGGCAATAGAATTGCTAAACACTACCATGCCGGTTCATTAGATCGAAGCATTGAAAAATTAAGCACCACAGGGGGACATACTAGCAATATGATTGCTGTATTTGCATATGGAAAAGGGGCAAGTCAGTTTCATGGAGTTATGGATAATACCGATATTCCAAAAAAGCTAGCAAAGTTAATGGGGTTTGCTTTTTAAATCCGCATCCTGCACACACTTCGCTTTCTGCGGGCGAGCGTCAAGCCTCCTCATCACTCTGCTCCCTGAGGGGTCTTGTCTTTCTCGCTTTTCCCGCAGGAGTCTACGTGTATGCAGGATGCTAAGCATTTCTTTCCCATTTTCTTATGCTAAAACAACAAACTTTGGGAAAACAGCCTTTAGAAAAGAGCAAAAAATAGGACGAGCATCCAAGCTTGCAGCAAATTATAAAGCTGCAAACTTTTTATTGTTTTATTTTAAAAAAAGATTCTGGTAGTGAGGAATACATAAATATTAGCGTTTACATATCCTTTAACCTCTATCAAACTTTCTTTATAAAACTAGTCCAAGCCTTTTTTATCTACCTTCATACCATACTACTATATTCAATATAATGGAGGTGAATTTACTAATGTTTATTTTTCCAACATCTATAACGACTATCAGTAATCCCTTTCAAAATAAAGGTCCTAATAAACATTTTGGCACAGATTTTGCTGCAAAGGGAGTTCATGAAATAGTTGCAACCGCTAGTGGAACTGTATCAAAATCGTATTACTCAAACAGCTATGGAGAATGTATTATGATAATTCATACAATAAATGGAAGAGTATACGAAACCGTTTATGCTCATTTACAAAAGGGATCCCGCAAAGTGCTTGCTGGACAAAAAGTGAAGCAAGGACAACTTATCGGCATAATGGGCAGTACAGGAAATTCAACTGGCCAGCATTTACATTATGAATTGCATCTTGGCAGATGGAACGACGCAAAATCAAATGCTGTTGATCCAATGAACTACCTGACTGCAGCCAGCCAAAGTATTCAATATTTAAACTATGTAGTAAAAAAAGGCGATACTTTAACAAAAATAAGCAAACAATATCAAACAACCATTAATGCCATTATGCAGGCCAATAATTTAAGTGACAAAAATTATATTTACGCAGGACAATCATTAAAAATTCCTTTTAAGTAGGCTAGTACAAAAATCAACAGTTAATGTTAATATAGTCAAACTTTTAAATATCGTTTTCTTCTACTATCTCCAGCATAATAATCCATTTTTTAATTATAAACAAAAAAAAAGCAACCTTTTAAGGTTGCTTTTTTTCAGCCGCATTTGCCGCTTAGGTGTATGGAGTTTCAAAACCTGCTCCACCAGGTGGGTGTTCGCAAAAGATTTCTTCATATGTCCTTATGAATTAATCATAAAGCCTGCTGTTCCGTCTTTAATATAGAACTCCCTAATTATCGATAAAGGTTGAAACTTCATACGATAACGTACAACGCAGCTTTTATATTTATATAATACAAGAAAAAGATATAAAACGCAAATGGTAATAATCTTTACTTGGCATTATATATTTTTTAGGTTTATTCCTTACGCGCGAGAAACATAGCTAGCTTCAGTTGTATTAATGATCAATTTGTCCCCTTGATTAATAAAGAAAGGAACTTGAACAATTAATCCTGTTTCTAACGTAGCAGGTTTTGTACCACCAGAAGCAGTATCGCCTTTAATGCCAGGCTCTGTTTCCGCAACTTCTAATACAACCGTGTTTGGAAGTTCTACACCAAGTGTTTCTGATTGGTACATCATAATTTGCACTTCCATGTTTTCTTGAAGGAATTTCAACTCATATTCAATTGCATTTTCTGACAATTCAATTTGATCATATGATTCTGTATCCATAAATACATGTTGATCCCCATTTGCATATAAATATTGCATTTTGCGGTTATCAATTTGAGCTTTTGCTACTTTTTCTCCAGCTCTAAATGTTTTTTCTTGAATAGCTCCTGTACGTAAATTTCTTAATTTAGAACGAACAAATGCCGCTCCTTTTCCTGGTTTAACATGTTGGAAATCAATAACTCTCCAAATCCCGTTGTCTACTTCAATCGTTAAACCTGTTTTAAAATCGTTTACAGAAATCATGTAAATAATCCTCCTAATCTTACTTCAAAATAATAAGTTCTTTTGTTGAATGGGTTAAAGCTTCATTATGAACATCTGTTATCAATGTATCATCTTCAATACGAACTCCACCAAGACCTGGAACATAAATGCCTGGCTCTACTGTAACAACCATGCCTGGTGCTAAAATAATTTCTGATTTAGCGGAAAGACCTGGTCCTTCATGCACTTCTAAACCGATACCATGGCCTGTTGAATGCCCAAAATTATCACCATATCCATGTTCTGTTATGTAATCCCTAGTTAGAGCATCTGCTTGAATTCCTGTTAAGCCTGGTTTTATTCCGTTCATGCCTTTTAATTGTGCCTGCAAGACTATTTCATATATTTCTTTTAATTTTTCGTCCGGATTGCCTACAGCTATTGTTCTTGTAATATCTGAAACATATCCATTATAGTAAGCGCCATAATCCAATGTTACGAAATCACCATCTTCAATAACTTTATTTGTTGCAACACCATGAGGCAAGGCAGATCTTTTCCCTGATGCTACGATTGTATCAAAGGATGATGAAGTTGCACCTGCTTTTCGCATAAAAAACTCTAATTCATTCGAAACTTCCAACTCTGTTTTCCCAACTTTAATAAAATCAAGAATATGAGTAAAAGCTGCATCCGCAATCTTGGCTGCTTCCTTTAATATCTTAATCTCTTGGGGACTCTTAATCAAGCGTAACTTTTCAATCAGACCAGAAACAGGCACTAATTCGCCTTTTATCGCACCTTCGTAAATTCTATAATCCGTAAAAGTCATATAATCTTGTTCAAAAGCAAGTCTTTTTATCCCCAGCTTTTCTGCTTGAACAGCCACTTCTTTATAAATAGGTCCTGTGTGCTGAACAATTTCAAATCCCTTACATTGCTCTGCTGCTTGTTCCATATACCGAAAATCTGTAATGAACTTTGCTTCTTCCCCACTGATTAGCACAACCCCGCTCGTTCCAGTAAAATTGCTTATGTAACGGCGGTTGTAGTTGCTTGTTATCAACATTCCATCTGCATTTTCTTTTATTAATGCTTCTCTTAATTTTTGTAGTTTTTCCATTTTTCGCCTCTCCTTGCCCGCTTTTATTCTTTTGGCACTATGTATTTCCTATGCAAAACGTACTCCATTTAAAAACGATTCATCGACAGTATTTTATCATAGTTTTATTATCCTTCACTACTCGAAATATTTGAATTAGCTTTTTTTTCTTTCATTTTTTTGGTTTGAATTTCACTTTCTTCATATGAAATAGTATAGCCGACAAACACCCCATAAAGTACATATAGACAAGCCGATGTAATCAATGTATCTCTCTTTAGCTTTAAAAAAGGATCCATGCTTGGAAATATTGGATTCAGTACAATAAAAACAAAGGCAAATAAAGCAAGGCCAAACCCTATGCTTATGTATATTTTTTTAAACTTTCTTAAAGCAAGATAATAAGCAAAAGCTGCTCCAGTAGAAAGCGCTCCAAGTACTATTATACTAATGACCGTTCCAAGCCACCCTCTTTTCCACTCTCCAAGCGCCCATGGTTCTAAAAGAATATTAACTGGAATCTCTGTAAAATTTAAATAGTATGCAAGATAGCCAATCGATGACCAAACCATCCCTCCTATCATCCCCGTCCAAATAACGAGTGCAATAAATGACATTGGCTTTTCATGCTGTTTTTTTTTCTCCTTACTTTGCTGTTTATCATTTGACATAATAGATACCTCCAACATGTTTTTTGGAAAAAATCTTCCTCTCTTAACATAAACTAATGCTGTATATAGTATCACCGTTATCTTGCTGTTCATTCCTTCTGAATCAGATTCATACAGTGAAAGTAAATAAGGCGTTAGGCTAGTTGTTTTGCGATATTTTTAGTAATATAGAAATAGGTATATACAGCAATTCGATTTTCTTCTTTACTAACAGAAAAAATATTTATATTTTGCTGTTTCATCAAATTTAACCTGAGGCTGGTGTAACTTTCATGGGAAATGAGCAAAAACCTATTTATGGGGGGCAAGCAGTGGTAGAGGGAGTAATGTTCGGGGGAAAACATCATTACATCACTGCTATTAGACGCAAAGATCAAACAATCGAGTATTTCCATCTTCCACGCAAACATAATCAAAAATTTGCGAAACTAAAAAAAATCCCTTTCGTGCGAGGACTTGTTTCCATTATTGAAGCAAGCGGAAACGGCACAAAACATTTAAATTACTCAACCGACCGCTATGATGTGGATCCGGAAGAAGATTATAAATTAACAGAACAAGAACCTTCTAAATTAACCATGATACTTGGTGTTGCAGCAATCGGCATCCTATCCTTTTTATTTGGAAAATTTATTTTTACATTAGTTCCTACTTTTTTAGCCGCACTTTTTCAGCCGGTAATCAGCGGACATTTCGGGCAAATTTTATTAGAGAGCTTTTTTAAGCTAATTCTTTTGTTAAGTTATATATACTTTGTTTCTTTAACTCCATTAATTAAAAGAGTATTCCAATATCATGGGGCAGAGCATAAAGTAATAAACTGCTTTGAAAATGGATTAGATTTAACCGTAAAAAATGTTCAAGCACAATCTCGCCTTCATTACCGATGCGGCAGCAGTTTTATATTATTCACTGTATTTGTTGGATTATTTCTTTATCTATTTTTTCCGACTGATTCCCTGGTGGAACGTGTATTAAGCAGAATAGCGCTAATACCCTTCGTTTTAGGAATTTCTTTTGAAGTTCTGCAACTAACCAATAAAGTCAAAAACGTTCCAATTTTAAAATATTTAGGGTTGCCTGGTTTATGGCTGCAGCTTCTAACAACAAAAGAGCCAAAGGATGATCAAGTAGAAGTAGCGATTTTTTCATTTAAAGAGCTTGTACGAAGAGAACAAGAAACAGCACAACACAATGCATCATCGATTTAGCTGATAAATTAGCAAATAACACAAACTTTATATTCCATATTTAAAATTTTTTTTAAAAAACCCCTTCATTTATTGCTAAATTATTTAAATTTGAATAAACTTTTGTAATTACTCGTTTAAAATTTTAAAAAAATGCTTATCATGCTTTTAGGGAGGTGGCTTTTTTGAAGAATCGTATTTCAATAGCAGTCATCAGTTTCGTGATTTTATTTGCTTCAATCGGTTTAGTATCCAGACTAATTACAGACCCAATTGGTTTTGTAAAAAACATTGCGGTTTTATTAGTAGTTGGTGTACTTATTTGGTTTATTGCTCAACGACTATACAAAAGCAGCCCTCAAAAAAAAGAACAGAAAGCTTTTATTAAAGCAGCAAAAAAATCTAAAAAAAGGCTGAATTTTAAGGAAAAATCCTCAAATAAACCAGCTAGTCTAAAATCTAATTCTTCCTTAAAAGCAAAAAAATTTAAGCGCAGTACTACTTCAGCGCATCTTACTGTTATTGAGGGCAAAAAAGGAAAAAAAAAGAATCGGGCTTCTTTATAGAAGTTCGATTCTTTTTTTGATCAGCAGCTAGCTTATATATGTTTTAATAAGTCCATGTTTTAAAAAACTTTTGAGCACAGGCTCTGCCTAATTGATGCAACTCCTCTTGCCTTTCCTTTGTTAAGGAGAATTCTGTTACTGCGATTCCTTCTGTTGGAATAAAAATAATATTTTTGGCATGTTTTCTGGAAATATACCGGGAGTCATGGGCATCTTTCATCGTTTCAAACATGGCTCCAAATAACTGTATTGCATTACGAATTACATGTCTCGGATGTTCTGCAATATGATGCCTTACTGATATCCCTAATACTGGTCTTGTTTTCAGAATATTTTCCTGGTCAAACAGCCACATAGGAAAATTGCTTAAAACCCCTCCATCCACAATAATGCTCTTATTAGTAGGTGGACCTAATTTTACCGGTTCAAAAAAATAAGGTAAACTGCAGCTCATTCTAATTGCTTTTGCCACAGAAAAACGCTGTGGGTTAATTCCATATTTAGGGAGATCATCTGGCAAAACTAACAGTACTCCATTGGTAATGTCGGAGGCAATAACTCTTAAAGTTTGTGGAGGCAAATCAGCAAATGTACGTATACCTTTTGCTGCTAATTTTTCTTCCAGCCATTTCTCCAATGCATTGCCTTTATATAAGCCCAATTTCCAATAAACAAATAACCATTTGGCTAATGGAAAAGGAATCAAAAGTTTTCGCGCATCCATAAATAGAGCTAAGTCCAATTCTTCGAGCAACTCCTTTATCTCCTTGCTTGAATAATTTGCAGCAACAAAAGCCGCAACAATTGAACCTGCACTTGTACCTGCCAGCCTTGTAAACTTTAATCCCTTTTCCTCCACGACTTCATATGCACCGATTAATGCTAGACCTTTGATTCCACCGCCTGAAAAAACCCCGTCTATGTACATAAAGTCACTCTCCTTATAATTCGTGCATTGATACACTTTAAGCGAGTGAGACAAAAAATAGTACTTGGATTTATAATTTGTTTATTTCTAGACGTTTTACCCATACATAGTCCAATCTTTGCACATAAACTATTGTTGTATAAAAAGAAAAATGAGGAGGGCATTACAATGAATCAATCACTCTATTTGCATGAGGAAGTTAGAAGACCCATTGGAAGACCTGGTTTCGGAAGACCCGGATTTGGAAGACCTGGATTTGGAAGACCTGGTTTCGGAAGACCTGGTTTCGGAGTAGGCTTAGGTTTTCTAGGTGGGCTAGCAACAGGGGCATTATTATCACCAGGATATGGATATTCTCCATATTATGGATATCCCCCATATTACGGATATCCTCCATATTACGGATATCCACCGTACTATGGTTATTAATTAAATACAAAATCGAACAATAAGAAAAATTGTTTTTTATAAATAGCTGAAGTGTTATGACAAAAAAAACAGAAAGCTGGCATTTCCCAACTTTCTGTTTTTTATACTGTAAAGAATTTTACGTAAAGTAAGCAACTTCTGCATATGGGAAAAATTCTGCAATATAGCCACGAAGTGTTCCTTCTAAATCCTTCGCTTCATCATCTTTATATACATACTTGCCTATTCCATATCGTCCCCATTTATATTTGCGCTTTTCTTCATCCATTTCTAGTTTTGTTTTTGGATATCTTTTTGCAATTACTTTTTTGGCTGGTTTTGTGAACCGATGCTGAATCATTTCAAATGTCAAATCTTCAATTACAGTATCTTTTAGACTTTCTGATAAGCGCTGAAATAATTCATAATATCCTTCTTTCCAGTCTTCATGCAAATAAATGGGGGCGACAATAAATCCTAGCGGATAGCCTGCATTGGCTACTTTTCTTGCAGCTTCCAATCGCTCATCAAAACTAGAAGTGCCAGGCTCAAAATTTTTAATGACATATCTGGAATTGACACTGAAACGAAATCTTGTTTTGCCATTATGTTTTGCATCTAATAGATGATCCACATGATGATATTTTGTTACAAACCGGAGCCTTCCTGTTTCTGATTTTCCAAAATGCTCAATGGCTTTTTTTAGGGAATGGGTTAAATGATCAATGCCAACAATATCAGAAGTACAAGCTGCTTCAAAACGAGTAATTTGCTCTCCACGCTCTTTCATGTATTCATCTGCTTGTGCAAATATTTCTTCAATGTTTACATATGTTCTAATATACGGTTTGCTGCCAAGTGTAGTTTGCAAATAACAGTAATGGCAATGACCCATACACCCTGTTGCAAGTGGAATAGCATATTCTGCAGAGGGTTTAGAGGTATCAAATTTTAACGTTTTGCGGACTCCAACAACTAAAGTAGATTTAGCATTACGATATTGTTGAAACTCATTATCCCCAGGTATCCCTCTTACTTGATTATGGGAGGTTGTTTCTCTAATCTCTAGTCCCATTTTTTCAAACTTTTCTTTTAGTTCTCTCCCCAAAGGATAGTCTAATGCTTTAGGTTCAATATATACTAATTGCGGAATAAATGGTTTCATAAAGAAAAAGTGCTCCTTTCTTAAACTCTTTTCATTTGCATCATTAAAATGGACTCATACTATTAATGTGGGTTAAAAAAACAAAAAAAGACAGGGAATTATCCCCATCCTCTTGCGTTAACCATTCTTTTACAGGCCACATTTTAATTGTGTATTGCAATTGGAGCAAGTATTGCATCCACCAATTTCCTCTACAATCCCTTTTCGGCATACTGGGCACGTATCGCCAATTTCTGAACCTATTGTTACATTGTTAGAACTTAATTCAGTAATTGTATCTACTAATAAAACATGTGGTTTTGCCGCTTCTTTATCCTTTTTTTCATCATCAAATGTATTTTCTTCTGCTTTTAAGGTTAATACTTGGCTGTCGCGAGAGCCATCTACATAAACCGTTCCACCCTTTGCGCCTCCTTTGTATAATCTTTCATATACCTTCTGCACTTGTTCAACGCTATAGCCTTTAGGAGCATTAACTGTTTTACTGATAGAACTGTCAATCCATCTTTGAATGATGCATTGAACATCTGCATGTGCTTTTGGAGATAAATCCATTGCAGCTACAAACCAACTTGGCAAGTTATTTGGATCTGCATCAGGGTTATTATCTAAATATTCTTGTACAATATCTGCTTTCACTTCAATAAATTTGCCAAGTCTGCCACTGCGGAAATAGGAGAAAGAAAAATATGGTTCCAATCCTGTTGACACGCCAACCATTGTTCCTGTACTTCCCGTCGGAGCAACCGTCAATAAATGCGAATTGCGAATACCGTATTTTAAAATATCTTCGCGAAGTTCCTTTGGCATTTTTTTCATAAATCCTGTTTGAATAAACGCTTGTCTTAGTTTCATTTCTGTTTCTTCTGTTTCTGCCGTAAGGAATGGGAAGCTTCCTTTTTCTTTTGCCAGTTCTACAGAAGCTTTGTATGCTGTAGTCGCAATTGTTTCAAATACTTGATCGACTAATACATTGCCTTCTTTTGAACCATACTCCGTTTCACAGTAAATGAGCAAGTCATGCAGCCCCATAACACCTAAACCAACACGACGTTCTCCAAGTGCTTGTTTTTTATTCTCTGCAAGGAAATATGGTGTTGCGTCTATAACGTTTTCTTGCATGCGAACGCCAATCTCCACTGTTTGCTTCAGCTTTTCAAAATCTACTGTTTTTGTTTTTTTGTCTGCCATTTCAGCCAAATTAACTGCTGCAAGATTACATACACTAAATGGTGCGAGTGGCTGCTCACCGCAAGGATTTGTTGCGACCACTTTTTGTCCGTAGCTCGTCGCATTTGTCATTTCATTTGCATTATCAATAAAGAAAATTCCTGGTTCTGCTGAATATGTTGCACAAATATTAATTAAGTTCCATAGCTCTTTCGCTTTTGTTTTTCTATAAACGCGTACACCTAATCCTTTTGCTTGCCATTCTCTCACATCACCAGATTTATGCCACTCTGTATTGTAATACTCCATTTCCTCCGGCGTATAGCTTTCGACATCAGGGAATCTTAGTTCATACTCTTCATCCTTATCCACTGCATCCATAAATTCTTTTGTTAAGCATACAGAAATGTTCGCACCAGTTAAAAATTCTGATTGATGCACGGAAAAATTCCCGCCCACTGCTAGTTTTTCTTCCGCTTCCTGCATCACTGCATCATTAAAACCGCCTTGTCCAGGAATATTTTTATAGAGAAGAAGGCCTTCGTACATTTCCTTTTCTTGATGGGAAAGAGGAGTGAATTTTAATTTTTCTTTTGCATATTTTTTTATCGTTTCATCTTGTGTGTTTTCAATTAAAAAACGCAAGATGCGCGGATTTTGCATTTTTGAAATAATAAACTCCACAATATCTGGGTGCCAATCACTAAGCATAATCATTTGAGCTCCGCGACGACTTCCGCCCTGCTCCACTAAATGAGTCAATTTAGCAATATCATCAAGCCAAGATACAGAACCTGATGACTTACCGTTTACGCCTTTTGCAAGAGTATTGCGTGGTCTTAATGTCGATCCATTTGTACCAACACCACCGCCACGGCTCATAATTTCCATTACTTGCTTACGATGTTCGGAAATTCCTTCTCTTGAATCTTGTACAAATGGCATGACATAGCAATTGAAATAAGTAACATCTGTACCTGCACCTGCACCATATAATACGCGCCCAGCTGGAATAAAGTTTAGATTCACTAGTTCTTGATAAAACTTTTGGAACCATTCTTTTCTTTTTTCTTCTGTTTTTTCCACAGATGCCAAACCTGTTGCATTTCTTTTCGCAATTTGTTCATAGAAGATTTCTAGCGGCTTTTCAATTACATCTAATGAACGAAGGATAACGCCAGTTTCTCCTTCTTCGCCTTCTAATACACCTCTAAACTCTTCTTCTACCACAACACTTGCCATCTTTGCTTCATAGTTGATTTCTTGGATAAAGCCTAAACCTCTTGCTGGAAATTCCGGATCTTCTTTAATCGTTAATACAACAAAATCCCCACTAGAAAGCGTCGTCTTTTTTGTATCCTTAAATGTATAGCGATCAAGCATTACAAGACGGGAAACACCCTTATATACAGTTTTCATATCTGAGGTTATGGGATGAACCTCTGGAAATAATTTAATGTCTTCATTTAACTTTTCAATACTAATTTTTATATCTTGCTTGATCATAATTGACATGCACACAACCCCTTTGGATTTTTCACCATATTTAATAAAACTTTTTTATAACTATATTTAAACAAATAGAAAGACTGCCGATAAAAAGTAATCGAACAGTCTAAGATGTCTAACATGAAATGAAGTAAGATGATACTAGTTATAAAAGACTTCGTATCTATCAATTTCCTTTTTATATGGAGTAACTATATTTAAATTAACATATCAAAAAATCAAAATCAATATATAGTGTTTAAAATTAATTACCAAACAATATATAGTGTTTTTTATTTGAACTTCATTTGTCAAACGAGGAAAAAAAGGAGATTTGCAAGAAGAATAGAGAGAGTAGCAGATAGAAGCATAAAAAGAACAAAAATCCGTCATTTTCCATGCTTACATCTTAAACATTAAGATATACCAGTGACCTAAAGATATTTTTTCCACATAAGCAGGAAAAAAATATTTTCAGACAAAACAAAATATCAGATATTCGATATTGTTTATGCGCTCAATAAACAAAGGCTGTTTTCTAAAAGATTGTTGTTTTTCGGATAGTTTCTATGAGTAAATCCAGAGTTAAAACAGGTGGATTGGAGTGAGAGGTGCGAGACTCCTGTGGGATTAGCGGAACAGGTGAGACCCCGCAGTTCACAGCCTGAAGAGCCCCATGGAAAGCGAGCATCCCTTCACTGCAATCAACCGACTCCTTTAAAAGCAACAAAGTTTATGAAAACATCCTAAACAAAAGAGTGCCCTTAAAAAGCACTCTATAAAACAGAAACTGCTATCTTCATTTATCTGCGAAAATTCCATTCATCATTTTCGTATCTTTCTTTTGCTAGCTTATCGACATATTTCACTTGCTCTTCTGTTAATTCATATGACTCTAGATGAATATCCAATCCCTCTTCAAAGCCCTTTTTAAAAGCAACTTTTGCCATATCAAGTGTAATTTCCTTTGAAGTTAAGCTATTTATCGCAACCGCTTTTTCTTTAAAAGCTTTTTGCATTCTTTCTTTTACACGTTCATTCGAATATTTAAACAACTGAAATAATTTATCTTCATCTAAATCTAAAAGAATAGAACCATGCTGCAAAATGACCCCTTTTTGTCTTGTTTGCGCACTTCCTGCTACCTTTCTTCCTTCTACCACTAATTCATACCAGCTTGGCGCATCAAAACAAACAGCAGAACGAGGATTTTTCAAGCTGTTTTTTTGCTCTTCTGTTTTTGGTACGGAAAAATAAGCATCTAATCCTAGTAGATGAAACCCTCTTAAAATCCCCTCTGAAATCACTCTATATGCTTCTGTAACAGTTTTCGGCATATCTGGATAATCTTCTGAAACAATAACACTGTATGTTAATTCATGTTCATGAAGGACCCCTCTTCCGCCTGTTGGTCTTCTAACAAAACCTAGATTAAGCTCCTTTACCGCATCCATGTTTATTTCTTTTTCTACTTTTTGAAAATAGCCAATGGAAAGCGTTGCTGGGTCCCAACCATAAAACCGTATAACAGGGGGAAATTCACCAGTAGAGTGCCATTCTAATAACGCTTCGTCCAGCGCCATATTAAAAGCAGGCGAACGTTTGCCAGTATCGATAAATCTCCAAGTTTCTTTTGCCATTTAAACCCCTTCTTTACAATAATCTTATGTACTTAAAACCAAGTTATAAGTCTACCAAAAAGTAGATAGGATGAAAAGCAATCAGGCTTTTCTTCCATAAATTTCAATTTATTTTTCTATATAATATTAAATGCTCGCTAATATTAACAATAACTACTTTTAAAAGTTTCTTCATTCGAAAAGTATTCTCTTTACTAGTATCACGTTTCGCTTATATAATAGAAGAAGTGTATGTAATGGAAAGGAGAATGAGCATTGGAAGCGATTTATACTCTTCTAATAGCAATTGCAGCATTTATCATCTATTCTGTGATAATGTGGCTGTATCAACGTAGAATAGTAAAAACAGTAACAGAGGAAGAATTCCGCCAAGGATATAGAAAGGCACAACTAATAGATGTAAGAGAGCCAAATGAATTTGACGCAGGCCATGTTTTAGGTGCTAGAAATATTCCTTTATCTCAACTAAAAATGCGCCAAGGAGAAATTCGTCCAGATAAACCAGTATATCTATACTGCCAAAATGGCATGCGGAGTGGAAGAGCAGCTCAAACGCTTCATCGCAAAGGCTATAAAGAGCTTACACAGCTGCAAGGCGGATTTAAGAAATGGTCTGGAAAAGTGAAAATTAAAAATTAATATTGATTTACTATATAAAAAGAGGGGGGTACACAAATTATCCTCCCTCTTTTTTGCGTGCAAAATTTTTCTCGTCACAAAAAATGTATGCACTTATAAAATGGTTAGAAAACAACAAGCTCTGGGATTATATAGGAAGCAAAAGAAATCTAGCTAGGAAGAAACTTGCCCGGTAAAGCCCAATTGATTCAATTAATAATCAGCGAGGGAACTCCCCTCGCTGATTGTTAGTTTCACTTTATATAACGCAATACTGGTTTCCGTGCAGCCAACGTCTCATCTAATCGACCAATTACGGTTGTATGAGGTGCTTCTTGCACAATTTCTGGTGTTTCCTCTGCTTCTTTTGCGATCTGAATCATCGCATCAATAAATTGGTCTAATGTTTCTTTTGATTCGGTTTCAGTCGGTTCAATCATGATACATTCTTCTACATTAAGGGGGAAGTAGATAGTTGGTGGATGATAGCCGAAATCTAAAAGTCTTTTGGCTATATCCAATGTACGGACACCCAACTTCTTCTGGCGTTTTCCGCTTAATACAAATTCATGCTTGCAATGACGGTCAAATGGCAGATCATAAAATTCTGCTAATCTTCTCATCATATAATTAGCATTTAATACCGCATTTTCGGTTACCGCTTTTAAACCATCTGGGCCCATGGAGCGGATATACGTATAAGCGCGAACATTAATCCCAAAATTCCCATAAAAAGGTTTAACTCGGCCAATTGATTGTGGACGATCATAGTCAAAACTATATTCATCGCCAATTTTTACGATAACAGGCTTCGGTAAAAATGGAATCAAATCTGCTTTTACTCCTACTGGGCCTGACCCTGGACCTCCGCCGCCATGAGGTCCTGTAAAAGTCTTATGCAGGTTTAAATGAACAACATCAAATCCCATATCTCCTGGTCTAGCTTTTGATAAAACGGCATTTAAATTAGCACCATCATAATATAATTTTCCGCCGGCACTATGAACAATTTCGGCCATTTCTAAAATATTTTCTTCAAATAAACCTAACGTATTTGGATTTGTTAACATCAGTGCAGCCGTATCTTCTCCAACCACTCTTCTTAAATCTGCTAAGTCTACTAAACCATGCTCATTTGACTTTACTGTTATTGTTTCTAAGCCTGCAACTGTTGCTGATGCTGGGTTTGTACCATGAGCAGAGTCAGGAACAATAACTTTGGTGCGGTGAATATCACCGTTTGCTGCATGGTATGCACGAATCATCATAAGTCCCGTCCATTCCCCATGAGCTCCTGCTGCTGGCTGCAGTGTCACTTCATCCATCCCTGTTATTTCTGTTAAATGCTCTTGCAAATCGTACATCAGCTCCAATGCACCTTGAATAGAGCTTTCTTCTTGTAATGGATGAATATTGGCAAAACCTGTGAATCTTGCGACATTCTCATTAATCTTTGGATTATATTTCATCGTACAAGAACCTAATGGATAAAACCCAGAATCCAAACCGTGGTTTCTTTTTGATAAAGCTGTATAATGGCGCATAATATCCAACTCAGAAACCTCTGGCAACTCTGGATTTTCTTCCCTTACATAATCAGTTGGCAAAAGATCTTCTAACGGAAGTTCCGGCACATCCATTTCAGGGAGACTGTATCCAATACGCCCAGGTGTACTGCTTTCAAATATAAGTGCTACTTCTTGATTATGCATGGTAATCCTCCAATTCTTTTACAAATTCATCGATTTCCTCTTTTGTTCTTAATTCTGTTACAGCTACAAGCATATGATGATCAAGATTGTCATAATCCCTGCCTAAATCATATCCACCTATGATTCCTTTTTGCAGAAGTTCTCGATTAATTGCAGAAACCGACGCCTTACAATTGACAACAAACTCATTAAAAGAATGACCATCAAAGGCGATTTCAAAGCCAGCTTCTTTAAATTTTTTTTTTGCATATGCTGACTTTTGTAGGTTGCTGATTGCCATTTCTTTTACTCCATGTTTTCCAAGTGCTGTCATGGCAACAGAAGCAGCTAGTGCATTTAAAGCTTGATTAGAACAAATATTAGATGTGGCCTTATCTCTGCGGATATGTTGTTCCCTTGCTTGCAAAGTCAAAACAAAGCCTCTTTTTCCTTCATCATCTACTGTTTGCCCAACTAAACGCCCTGGCACTTTACGCATCAATTTAGATGTTACAGCAAAATAACCGCAATGTGGTCCACCAAATCCTTGAGGAATGCCAAAGCATTGAGCATCTCCTACAACAATATCCGCATTAAATTTTCCTGGTGGTGTTAAAATGCCTAATGCTAATGGATTGCTGGAAACAACAAACATTCCTTTATCCGCATGAATAATTTCTTCTAGCTCTTTTAACGGTTCAATTCTCCCAAAGAAGTTAGGATACTGAATCATCACAGCTGCAACCTCTTTGCCCATCATTTCTTTTAGCGCATCAATATCTGTCACACCATTATTATGAGGGATTTCCACTACCTCAATATATTGGCCTTTAGCATATGTTTTCACAACTTCCTTTGCTTCTGGATGAACGGTACTCGATACAAGTATTTTTTTTCTTTTTGTCGCACCTGCACTTAACATCCCTGCTTCAGCTAAAGCTGTTGGGCCATCATACATGGAAGAGTTTGCTACATCCATGCCAGTAAGCTCGCAAATCATCGTTTGAAATTCAAAAATTGCTTGCAGTTCACCTTGTGAAATTTCTGGCTGATAAGGAGTATATGCTGTATAAAACTCAGAACGTGAAATAACATGATCCACAATGACAGGAGAATAATGATCATATACACCTGCACCTAAAAAAGAAACATTTGATTTAGCATCCGCATTTTTTGTTGCTAATCTGCTTAATTCTTTTAATAGTGCAAATTCATCTTTAGCCGGTTTAATATTGTATTCTCCTTGAAAACGAACACTTTCTGGAATATCTGTAAAAAGTTTATCAACAGAATTTACCCCAATCGTTTCTAACATTGCTTTTTTATCTTCAATCGTCATTGGTAAATAGCGATGTTTCATCCTATTAAACTCCTCCTACTATTTAATTTGTTCTTTTATAAAATGGAGTGGCTACTACTTTTGCTTTTACATATTTCCCTCTAATTTCGATTTCCACTTCCTGATCTAACTTTGCATATTCTGTATTTAATAGAACTAACCCAATGTTTTTCTTTAGCGTTGGAGATTGTGTTCCTGTTGTTACTTCCCCAATCAGTTCTCCATTTGCATAGACTTTATAGCCATGTCTTGGAATTCCTCTGTCTATCATTTCTATACCAACAAGCTTTCTAGCAATCCCATTTTCTTTTTGCGCTACTAATGCAGATTTCCCGATAAAATCTGCTTCTTTATTTAATTTAACTGCAAAGCCGATACCTGCTTCTAACGGCGAAATACTTGCTGATAATTCTTGCCCATAAAGTGCAAGTGTTGCTTCAAAACGAAGAGTGTCTCTTGCCCCTAATCCACAAGGAATAATGCCCTCTTCTTTCCCAGCTGCAAGAATCTCCTGCCATAACTCCCCTGCATCCTTGCTGTCACAATAAATTTCAAATCCATCTTCTCCTGTATATCCTGTACGAGACAACAACACTTCCTTGTCAGCAAGATTTTGTTTTTGATGGAATTGAAAATAGCCGATTGCACTTAAATTAATATCTGGGTTTATTTTTTTAATAACTTTTCCAGCTAATGGTCCTTGAAGAGCCAATTGTGCGTAACATTCTGACAAATTAACTAATTCAACTTCCCCTTCTACATGTTCTTTGAGCCAATTAAAATCTTTTTCGATATTAGAGGCATTAACTACCAATAAATAATGGTCATCCGCTAATTTATATGTAAGCAAATCATCGACGGTTCCGCCATTTTCATAGCACATGGCAGCATATTGTGCTCCACCATTTTTAATTTTTGCGATGTCATTTGTTAACATTTTTTGTAAAAATCTCAAACTTTCTTTTCCTTTTACTTCTATTTCCCCCATATGAGAAACATCAAATAAACCAGCTTTTGTTCTTACCGCCTCATGCTCCTCTTTTATACTTGAAAATTGTACAGGCAAATCCCAACCACCAAAATCGATCGTTTTTCCGCCATATTGTTTATAAAAAGGAAATAATGGTGTCCGCTTTAACTCCGTCATATTAATCGCTCCTTTTCTTTTATTTTTCTATGAAACTTTTTAGTGAGGATTCGTTCCTTTAAAAAAGGCCGCAAAAAAAGGACATAACCCTCCCTTATAAAAAGTTAGGGTCTCTGTCCTTGCACCTGAAAGTTTACCGAAAATCTCGGCTGTCCCCTTTGGTGGCCGACTCTCTAAAAAAAGAGAATACAGCACTCTCCAGAGCTGCGTCAAAATAGAGTTCTTTTGCCTGAGAGATTCACAAAATAAATTGTTTGCTCCTTCGGCGCCACATACGTAGTCTCTCCCCTATTTCTCATCCGCATTTATAAAATTATTTTCAATGGGCCATACTATTACTATCTATATTTTCACATACTAGCTTTATGATCTTAATAAATAGTATTTAAATCACTATTTTCACCAAATAAACACGATCATTCCAAGGGAAAACTCATAAAATGTTCATATTTTAGTAATTAAATAAATATAATGCGAAGAATTTCAAAACTTTTAACAACTTAATCCTAACATCCTAATAAAAAACAGGCAACTACTTTTTTTCATTTTGCAAGATAATTTCAAATAGATAATTTATACAATATATTCCGTCTATTTTTATATAGCGTCTGTGTTTAGAAAATAAATTTCTTTTCTATATACAAAAAAGCAAATCTAACAGAAAGGAAGAACAAGATGACAATTTCAATTAACTTTGAACCTTCATGGAATGAAGGAATGATGAAAAGAATGGATGATGATGGTCCATGGGCAAATTGGGAATTATATAAACTTGCTCTAGAAATTGAACAGCAAACGATTATTCCTGAGTTCGAAGGATTGCAAGCTCCCAAACATTTATCAGATTTAACTCCACTTCCCCATCAGTTAGAAGTTGCAAAAAAAGTAATTGAAGACATGAACGGCAAAGCAATATTAGCAGATGAAGTAGGTCTTGGAAAAACGATTGAAGCAGGATTGATTCTAAAAGAATACATGATTCGAGGGCTTGTAAAAAAAGTGCTTATATTAGTGCCTGCGTCCCTTGTCACACAATGGGCAATGGAATTAAATACAAAATTTTTTATTCCCGCTGTCATTCAACGGAAAAGCTATGTATGGGAACAAGCAGATATCGTAGTATCTTCGATTGATACAGCAAAAAGAGATCCGCATAAAGATATTATCTATAATCAAGACTATGATTTAGTAATTATTGATGAAGCCCATAAATTAAAAAATAATAAAACTAAAAACTATGAATTTGTGCAAAACTTAAAAAAGAAGTTCTGTCTATTGCTGACTGCGACACCTATTCAAAACCGCATAAGTGAAATATTCAACCTGGTTTCTTTATTGAAACCAGGACATTTAGGCAATGAAGCAACATTTTACGAAAAATATAAAAAAGATGCCCGCTCTATTAATGATGATGAGCATTTAAAGGAACTAGTCAATAAAGTGATGATCCGCAATAGAAGGCAAGACACTGGCATTGAATGGACAAAACGCATTGTCGAAGCTATAACTATTGAATTTTCTAAAGAAGAGAAAGAACTATATGATAGTATTTTAAACGTAAAAAATACGGATGCTACGGAAGAAAGCAGAAGTTCTTTTTCGATGATTACCCTGCAAAGAGAAGCATGCAGCTCAAGAGAAGCCGTCTACTATACATTGCAGAACATGCTAAAAAAAACAGAACAGCCAACTGATGCAGTACTGCAAAATATTCGTTTTTTAATGAAAAAGGTAGAAGCTGTTCAAAGTAATTCAAAAGCAGAAAAAGCCTTAGAATTAATCAAAAAAATAGATGATAAAGTTATTATTTTTACAGAGTACCGGGCCACACAATTATATCTGCAATGGTTTCTTAAACAACACGGAATCACGTCGGTTCCTTTTCGCGGCGGCTTTAAGAGAGGGAAAAAAGATTGGATGAGAGATTTATTTCAAAATCATGCTCAAGTACTTATTGCAACAGAAGCCGGCGGCGAAGGGATCAACCTGCAGTTTTGCAATCATATCATCAACTTTGATCTGCCTTGGAATCCAATGCGGCTAGAACAAAGAATCGGAAGAATTCACCGATTAGGACAAGAAAAAAATGTGATGATTTATAATTTTGCTATAAAGGATACTGTAGAAGACCATATTTTAAAATTATTATATGAAAAAATTCATTTATTTGAAAAAGTGGTCGGCGATCTTGATGATATTTTAACAAAATTAGATTTTGGCAAAATGGACGACCATATGATGGATATATTTTCTCATTCTCGTACAGAAGGTGAAATGAAAATTAAAATGGATAATTTAACAAGCATGATTGAATTTGCCCAAAGCTTAAAGGAAGGTGAAAGTAATGAAGCAAGAGGAAATACATCAATTTCTTGAACGTTTTTTCTTAGCAAATGACTGCGAGATACTAGAAAACAAACAAGGGTATTTAATAGTGCAGTTAACCATTGACCTTGACAAAGAACTGATGAATCGACCATTTTATTGGCATTATCTTGAAAAAACAGGCGGTGTTCCAAATCCAGCCAAGTTAACACTGATTACAAACCCAACCATTGCTCCAAAAGATATAAAAGGGGAGCTAATCCACTTTGGATCCCCGCGATTACACCAGTTATTTGCATGCGCAAAAAAATTATCCGGCTATATCCGTTTATATGAAAATAGAGAAGGCAAAGCTCAAGAGCATACTGCATTAAAACCTTGGATTAACATTAATATGAAAATATCTTATCAATGTGATCGAAAACGAGATATTTTTCGTTCTATTGGTTTGCAGCTAATCAATGGGCAAATTGTCGATGATTTTCAATCAAAATTAGAAAAATTGCCATTAGCAGCAAAAATTCCTGATTTCGCCTTCACCTTATCACCGCTTATTATGCCAAAAAGCGGCATAACAAGAATTGAAAATACCGTAAAACAAGATTTGCTAAAAGAAGATTATACATGGGCAGAAGAGGCAAAACAAAGATGGGCAAAAGATTTACGTCTATTAGAACACTTCTATGAAGAGATGGAGGACTACTCAGAAAGCCTAGAAACAGAAAAATTAGCCCTTCAAGAACAATATGAGCCGAAAATAAATATCTCTATTATAAATGGAGGACTCTTTTATTTAACTTCTGAGGCTATTTGAACTACTCACCACTTAACAACCTTACGGTGTGTTGGAAGTGGGAGATTCCTAAGAACACCAGCGTAACCGCTAGTTATGGATTAGGCTAGCCCCGTAGTTCCTACGGTTAGAAGTCTTTTATTGCTTCCTTTTGGAGATTTTGCCCTGCGTTCCTATCTCGATCGTGAGAGGCGCCACAAGAAGGGCAATCCCATTCTCGAAGATTTAGATTCTTCACCTCTTTATTTTGGTAGCCGCAGCACGAACATAGCTGAGAACTAGCGAATGTTTTAGCCATAGCCATGACTTGTCTGCCATACCATTTTGCTTTGTACTCTACCATCGTTCTGAATGTTGTCCAAGATGCTTCGCTAATTACTTTGGCTAGTTGGTGGTTTTTCAGCATATTCGATACTTGCAAATCTTCTATGCCAATGACATCGTGGTTTTGGATGATGTTGGTAGAGATTTTTTGCAAGTAATCTATTCGTGCATTCGTGATTTTTTCATGAAGACGCGCCACTTTTCGTTTTTGTTTCTGATAATTTTCCGCTTCTTCTAATAGACATTTTCGTTTTAAAGCCACTTGTTGTCGTCTGGAAAGAATCCGTTGTGCCTCCGCCAATTTCTTTTCCCCTGTACGAAACCATGACTTCACCAGTGGAAAGGATGGCAAAGTCTTTTAATCCAACATCTACCCCAACAGAGGATCCAGTTTTAGGTAATTCCCGGACTTCTGTTTCTACCAAGATAGACACAAAATAGTTACCGCTTGGATGACGTCTAACCGTAGCGCTTACGATACGACCTTTTACTTCCCGACTTTTGGCAAAGCGAACAAGACCTAGTTTAGGCAATTTAATTTTGTGGGCGACAACGGCAATATTCCCGTTCGTATGCTTCGTTGTATAGGATTGTACGGGATTCTTTTTCGACTTAAATCGTGAGGCTTGGTTTTGTTTCTGGAAGAATCGAGTATAGGAATCAGCTAGGTTTTGGAGGGAGGATGGAAGAGCTGTGCTGTCTACTTCTTTTAACCATACTAATTCTTTTTTTAAGGATGGCAATGGAGAAGAACAAGCCTTATAGGTTAATCCTTTGCTCGTTTCTGTGTAAGTATCCTTCCATTCTGTTAAAAAATGGTTGAACACAAAACGGGCACAGCCGATAGTTTCAGCAATCAGTATTTCCTGTTTCCGGTTTAGATAGATACGAAATTTATAGGCTTTATGAACCAACATTGCTGTTTTCCTCCTCTCCTCTTATTATAACAAGTTAGAAAGGGGAAAAACAGAAAAAGAACATATGATCTTTTTTTCAGGTGAAAAAGATAAGGGAGGATACTATCCTCTCATCGATTCCCTTCATACAGCCCTCGAACAGTCGGACTATCCAGCTAGGAAACCCACCCATCCCTTATTCATCTCCACCTTACTCATCGGATTATCCCCTTCTCCTTCCTTGAAGATGGAGTCTTCTCGCCTATTAAAGATAAAAAAGGCTTATTAGTATAGCGCTCTTTAAAAAAGCGTTTATCTAATAAGCCTTTTTCATTAATGTTTTCTTCGTCTCGATTTTTTGACACTATAGCTAATGGCATATGGTAAAATGCCAAACCACCTGAGCATAAAAGGTTCTTTATGATCTTTTTTTTCTTTTTTTAATTGTTTTCGCTGATCTTTCGGCTGATCCATATATTGCACAAATGTTTGCGTTAAATATTTTACATAATCATTTGTATTCATCACAATACTCCCTGACTTTTTACTTACATCATAGCCAGTAAGAAAACAAAGTATTCTTCCATCATTTTGTTTTCTCTATCCACCTCGTCATTTTATGCTGCTCGATATTAAAATAACTAATCGCGTTTATTTGATAATTTGGCGCTGCTGTTAACATATAGTCGACCTTTTCCTCTGTTTGCGAATATTTTTGAATGGTATATTGAACCGTCCCATGATTATACATATATTTTCCTGCTTTCGATTCAATTTCTGGATTAGCTAATTTCCCTTCGATATCTTTTACCGTGTTCATTAAATAATAGTCATTTCTGTACTGTACTTTTGTTTCTTCTAATATCTTTTTTTTATTGAGATAAAAATCTGTCATGGCAACAAAAAAAATCATAAATAAAAGAAATACACAAAATGTAATAGGATAAATGAATCCACATTCACGACGAATCATCTATATCCCCCTCAAAGATTTAAATAAGACCGCACTTCAACTTCTTTCTGCTGCATATATTGATCTTTCACCATAACTTTCACTCCATTAGCAATAGCAGAGAAATTAATCGTTTCTATCCCTTGCAAAACTACTTCATGCCCAGATACATTAACCCTTCTGCGAATTTTATTAGAATACCATTCATATTGGATGTTTTCTCCATCAATATAAAGCAGCAGCTTATTTTGCTCTACATCTATACTCTCTGACATCCTTACTTCCTTTTTTAATTGTTGAGCAAAAATTTCCCATTCAATATTTTGCAATTGTTTTTCTATTGGTTGCACGTTGAGGATAATTTGAAGAAAAAAAGGCAAAAAGGAGACAATTATCAAAAAAATAAATAAAGAAAACAGCATATCTAATAAAATAAAGCCCTTTTTATTTATAATAGATTTCACAAAAAAATTGCTTTCTTTGAAAATTATTTTCATAATAAATGCATACCTCCTTTTCTGTGTTCCATTTGATCTGATAGAGAATACCTTCTTTTTTTATATAAAAGTTATCCTTTTTCTTATCCTCTACAAGCATTCCTTCTAAATGTTCATATAATACTTGAGTAGCCAATTTTTCTTCATCCAATTGCTTCAGTTGTTTAAGCAATTGGGTGTATGCGGGAATAAAAAAGAGGCACATCAGAAACAAAACGGTTAGAGCCAAAAACATTTCAGGAAGTGAAAATCCTTTACCATTTCGTAACATAAAATCTACCTTGGCCAATCTGAATCGTTAGCGTGTATTTTTTTTCGTCTATCGAAAACGGATATGTAGCAAATTTGCTCATATTCCCATTAGGCAAGATAGAAAAATTAAAAGAAACACGATCCTCATTAATGACTATTGTTTCGTCATATTTGCGGTAAATAATCTCTCCTGTTGCAATGTCCCCTTTAATTGCATACTCTTTTTTTGATGGAGTAAATTGAACATACATTCTCATTTGATGGGAAAGTGCATAACTTTGAGCATAAAATAAATCAGCTTGCAGCTGGGTAAAAAAAGTGTTTCCTTTTACCATCTCCATTTGTGGTTTAAATACAAGAAACGATAAAGAGAGTAAAATCATAAAAATAGACAATGCCACCATCATTTCCAGTAACGTAAATCCTTTTTCATTTATCATGGTGCACTTTGAGCTGTTACAGTGCCATTTGTGCTAATTGCGATAGCATCTCCATTAGGACAAGTTGTTTGCCCCTCCTGCAAATACCCTTCCTCTGCAAGAGATGCTGCCGTTTCTGGATATTTCTTTTTGTCCATATAGTAGGACTGCACTTCTGCTTGAACCATTTTTATAAATGCATCACAGCCGGTTGTGTTAATTTTCGAATTATGTTTTGTTACATTTGGAATCGTAATTAAAAGCAGAATGGAAATGACCAATAGTACAATCATCATTTCAATTAATGTAAATCCCTTTTCATTTTTCATTTTTTTCTCCTTTCAAAACCCATCTAACAGTTGGAACATCGGCAATAACACCGCCAAATAAATGGAAATAATCAATAATCCTACAAATCCATAAAGGCACGGCTGCACCAATTTTATTGTTTTATTAATTTTTTTCTCTAATGTATTTATACAGAAACTACTAAAAAAAGCGAGTTCTTGATCTAACTTGCCATTTTCTTGTCCATGCTTCAAAATTTTCATTAATTCTTTTTCTAAAAATACAATGGCCTCAAAAGCAGTTTCCAATCTTTCTCCCGTTTTTAACTCTTCAATGACAAATGTACCAATCTCTTTATATAAAAGCTGCTGTTTATTTTGCTGAAAAAATTGCAGGCTTTCATAAATAGAAAAGCCGCCTGAAAGCAAATAACTTAGTTGTTGGGTTATTGTATGAGTGTAATAAAGGGAAAAGTAACTTCCGATAAAGGGGATTTTGGTATAGAGTCTGCTTTTGGTCATACTGTCCATCTTTTTTATTTTCAAATGATAATAAAACAATAATGCGATACAAAAAAGCAGCAAAACAATACAAATAATTGGAAGCATTTTTCCTGCACCAATAATAAACAACATAAAGAGATTGCGTTTTAAATCCATGGATAAAAAAAGCGCAGTAAATTTCGGCAATAAGATCTGCTGTACAAATCCGAACAATACAGCGGTAAATGCCATGAGAAAAAGGGGATAATAGAGGATTTTTTTTAATTTGGCCACTGTTCGCTGCCTACTTGTCATCATGCTGCCTGCATCTTGAAATGCTATAGCAAAACCACCATGCTTTTCTGCAAAAAAGACATAGCTTATCAACTGCACATTAAATTGGAGCTTAATCAAATTTTCATAAAATGATTCCCCTCCTTGCAATGATCCAATACACGCGCGAATTTCTTCCTGTTTATTAAATGGCAAATAATATAAAGTTGATTGCACTGCTTCTGCTAAGCTATAACCTCTCGCAAGCAATTCACCAATATTCATTAAAAACATCGCCTGCTCATCAAGTGACCATTTATTCTTTTTCATAGTCAAATACCCAGCGTTCATATTCTTCTTCTTTAATAAATCCCAGTGCAATGCCTTTATTAATATTTTGTGCCAAAGTTTTATAGATTTTTTCCTTTCCTTGCGATGCTCCTCTTAAAATGCTCATAATAGTTTTGCCTGTAATAATTTCAAATACACTGGCTCTTTTTAAACGCTCGCTTACGCTAAAGCAATAGGGAGAACATTCTCCATCACAAAAGGGACAGACTAACTCTACTAATCGCTGTGCCGTTACGGCAATTAATGTTTGTTCAATTTCCTGCTTTTGAATGCCAAATTCCATTAAACGACCAATCGCTCCTTTTGCATCCCTTGTATGCATGGTGGTAATGACCAAATGGCCTGTTAGTGCTGCTCTAATCGCAATTTCTGCCGTTTCACCATCCCTTATTTCACCGACCATGATAATATCAGGATCATGTCTAAGGATTGCTTTTAAACCTGTTGAATACGTGATTCCAGCCTTTTCATTGACTTGAATCTGCAGCACATTTTCTTGAGGCCTTTCAATAGGGTCTTCTAAACTGATGACATTCCTGTGATAAAGGTGAGCATTTTCATTTAATAAAGAATATAATGTAGTTGTTTTGCCCGATCCAGTCGGTCCTGTGAAAATCACCAGCCCATGAGCATGCTTTAATAATGCAATGAGCTTTCTTGAAGTTTCTGGGAAAAGACTAATATAGTGAATGGGAATGTCATTTTTCTCTTGAAGAATCCGGATAACTAAACTTTCGTGGGGAGAGGATGGCAGTGTAGAAAAGCGCAAGCCAATTTTTTGATCTTTTAGTTTAAGGGAATAAGCGCCATTTTGAGGCCGCCTCCTTTCTCCAATATCCATAGAGGCTGTAAACTTAAAATGCGAAATTAATTTGTCACATTGCTTAGGAGGAAGGATAAATTTTGTGTGGAGTTTATTTGAAATGCGAAATTGGAGCAGGGATCCTTGGGGCTTTGGAATAATATGAATATCTGTTGCCTCATCTTCCACCGCCTCCCGAATAATGCGGTTAGCTAAAGCTTCAATTGATATCACCTTACATAGTGCACCACCTTTCATTTATTTACTAAGATTATTTCGGCCAATTTCTTTTATCTCCTGCTTGCTCTTTCTTTTTTTCTAAACAATTTTGGAGAGAGTTCATCAATTTGTCAAAATTCACATTAACTTTTCCTAATTTAGTGCCTTATCCATAAAACAGAAAAAGCTCTGTAGCCTCAAGGCACTTCTTATATATATTAAACTATTTATTACAATACACTAAAAAGATGGCTCCAAACAAAATTCTTGTTGGTTAGAGCCATCTTTTCTTTTATTTTCCGAAGAAACAATTAACGGACTATCCTATTATCTTTACATTTTCCTATTAATATCCTTATCTATCGGAACACGTTTTCCAATACCAAAAGCAAAAAAACTTAAGACCACTATAATTAAAAAAATAATTCCTGCAACAAGGGATATCCTTGTATCCTCATTTATCCACATTCCAATCAAAACAAAAATTAAAAAGGCAATCGTTAAGTAGTTCGTAAACGGTGCAAAAGGCATTTTAAATGGATGATCCGCCATTTTTTCCGCATTTGCTTTTCTAAAGCTGATTTGACTGATTAAAATAACAAACCATGGAACCATTCCAGGAAGCACACTTGCACTATATACATAAACAAATAGATTTTCTGGTGCGATAAAGCTTAAAATCACCCCAATTGCTAAACCGATCAGTACACCAAATGTACTGAATAGCGGAACACCGTTAGAAGAAAGTTTCGTAAAAAACTTAGGTGCTTGTCCATTCATTCCGAGGGTATAAAGCATTCTCCCCGCACTATAAATTCCGCTATTGCACCCAGACATTGCTGCTGTAATAACAACAAAGTTGATAATCCCCGCGGCAGCTGTAATGCCGATTTTTGCAAATGTTGCTACAAATGGACTGCCAATTGATTGAAGCTCATCCCATGGGTACACTGTTACAATAACAAAAATTGCACCAATATAAAAAATTAAAATCCGCCAAATAATGCTTTGAATGGCATTTCTTAATGTTTCTTTAGGATTTTTTGCTTCTCCAGCTGTAATCCCAATCAGTTCCACCCCTTGGTAAGCTCCAATAACAAGAGAAAGTGCAAAGAAAAATCCAGTCCACCCCCCTGTAAAAAAGCCTCCATTTTTCCAGAGATTAGAAAACCCAATAGCATTGCCGTCATTGCCGACACCGAATAAAATAAGCCCCAATCCTGCGATGATCATTAAAATAATGGTGACAATTTTTATCATAGCAAACCAAAATTCCAATTCCCCAAACGACTTAACAGAAATTAAATTTGCTAAACCTAAAATCAATAATGCAATAACGCCTGGTATCCATGCTGGCAAATCAGGAAACCAATATTTCATATACGCCCCAACAGCGATAATTTCTGACATTCCAACAATAACCCATTGAAACCAGTTGCTCCATGCAGTCATATAGCCTGCCAATGGATGGATGTATTTATGGCCAAATGTAGCAAAAGAACCTGCACTTGGCTCAAGATAAAGCATTTCTCCCATTGCACGCATAATAAAAAAAATAAAAATTCCTGTCATTGCATAAGCAAGCATCACAGATGGACCAGTCCATTTTATAGTGCTCGCTGATCCCATAAATAGACCAACGCCAATTGTTCCCCCTAGAGCGATCATTTGTATATGACGTGCCTCTAGCCCCCTGCTTAATTTTTCATTTGTCATTTTTTCCATTTCCTCCTTGCAATACTCAGAAGCAGTCTTCTCTTTTATAGGATTGGATTACGCTTTTTATTTACCAAGAATTCATTGACTAATTTTTTTACAATCTAGCTTTTTAGTTCACTACTATCTTGTTTTATCCATGTCCAAATTACCTTTCTTATAATAATAAACTTTCTGACAAAAAACAATTGTATTTCTAAGAAAAACAAAACTTGTCCTTTTTCCAAACCATGTACAAAACTATATAATAGAAGAAATAACACAAATATCTATTTAAACAGACAAAAAACTATCCGTTTTTCATGAAAACGGATAGTTTTTGTTAAATATTCACATATATATTTTTTGTTTTTTATTTTATATCTTTTCCTCTTTTGTTGAATAATTCCGTATCATCAAGTGGTTTATCCCAGCCTTTAAATCCACTCGCTTTTTTTGCTTGCCGATTAAAACCAAATTCTACTCTTTTTCCCTCAGGAGTGTAAATAGCATATTTTTTTATAATAATTTGCGAAGTATGCAAAACGGAAGCAAAAAAATAATATTCCTCATTTGGAGAATCAACTGTAAATGAATAATCTCCAAATTCTTTTGAAAAATTATTCAGCTCTTTCCCTAATAATCTTTTTCTTACATTTGTAGTAGCATCTGTATATTCTTTATATTCATGGATATCTAGGTTTGTATAAAATTCATCAGGAGAATATGCTGCATATACCCTCATATTTCCTATAGATAATAAAAAACAGCTAATAAGGATACAAATTCCTTTTTTCATCTGTCAATCCTTTCTATTTTTTTTGTCAGGATATTATTATATACAGGTTTTTATACGAGAAGATCTATTCTGATACCACTTATTTAGCAAATGATGATAAATAATAGTCAACGGAAAAGCAAAACTATAAAATCCTGCAGAAAAATAACTAAGCCAGCCTTTAAAGTAAAACACGTGGCATTTTACCGAAAGCGCTTCATATAAAGTCGATAAAACAATAATTACTACTATTAAAAAGAAACGATTTCCTCCCTTAGCATTCCAATAATCATACCAATAAACAAGTATGTATCCGATAGCAGGATACAGAAGCCATTGTAGAATAGAATCAAATAACTCATATTTATTGGAATCATTAAAATCATATAAATCAAATTTAAAAGAACCAGACAATATATGATCTACTAATTTAGAGACCGCACTGATAAAAAGAAACAACAAAACTGTAATAATTGTCGGAAACCTTTTCGGCAATCTCCAGATAATAATACAAGCAATTAGAAATGAAATAATAATAAACCATTCATTCTCATCAAATTTTTCTGGTAAATATAAGAACATACCTATTTACTGATTCTCCTTCTTTTCAAGATGAATAAACATCTGAAACAGTCCATACAGCAAAGTCCAAAAACAAAACCACAGAAGGAATGATTTTTCCATTCCCCAATGATGATACTGAATAATTTTCAACCAGCTGTTTGAATAATCTAAACAAACCATAATTAATGTACCTGCAATAATCACTATTATTTTTTTGACATAATTTTTTTCTTGTAAAAACATTTCCAATAAAAATATAGAAGCAATTGGCAACAAAATAACCTTATTCATAACAGATATTAAGCTTAGACTCAATTTATTGGGAAGTTCTAAATAATTTAGATTACTTGCTAATATATTTGTCCAATCTTGCACAAATATAAAACTAATCAAATAGCAGCCTATTCTAACAAGAGGTGTCATTATTTTTTCAATATGTAGATACCATCCTAAAGCAAAAATATTCAATAAAGAAAAAATGTAAATACTAATGTTCATTTTTGCTACCTTTCATCTAGAAATTATAATTAGCATCCCCCCAATTACAAGCCCCTATGTAAAAATATGCACAAAAAAATTTATATACAATGTATAACCCCCAAAAAGGCGATACATACTATTTAATGTGCTACTTTTTAATGGGCTATAGCCAAGCGGTAAGGCAACGGACTTTGACTCCGTCACTCGTTGGTTCGAATCCAGCTAGCCCAGTAACATTCCTTCGCTTTCATTTTGAAATAACCGCATAATAGAAACATTCCTCTTTATTATGAGCTCTATACTTTTCACCCTTGAACTATGTTCATAATTAAAACGATGAATATGTATATTTAATGAACTTTTTCTCTAGAAGTTGTGAACTTTTTATAAACTTATAGTTTTTATAGTGTTTATGGTAGATTGCTATATTATAATGTAGAAAAAATAAACGTAAAGGGGAAACAAATGATGGAAAGTACATTAAAAGTAACAAATGTATTGTCAGATCCAACACGCTTTTACATCTACCAATATATAACAAATAGGCATCAAGATGTAACCGTTCAAGAAATTTCGGATGAATTTGCAATCCACCCAAATGTAGCTCGTCTACATTTATCAAAATTAGAAGATGTCAGAATGCTTTATTCGGAAACAAAAAAAACAGGAAAAGGGGGTCGCCCAAGCCGTTTATATCGATTATCCAATGAGGTGATCCAGTTAAGTTTCCCTTTTAGAGACTATCAATTATTAAGCAAAATTTTGCTGCAGACAATGGAAAGGCTTGGTCCAGAAGGAAAAAAAGCCTTATATGAAACAGGCAAAAAATTTGGGAAGGAAATGATGGAACAAGAACTGATCCAATATACTAATAATGCTGACTTGCTTTCAAAAGATAATAAGCTGAGAATTTTGCAGAATGCAAGTTTAATGACAGGGCAGCTTCCTGCATTAGAATGGAGCGATGACCAAACATCTTTATATTTTGAAATATACAACTGTCCCTATAAAGAAGTGGCAAAAAACCATAAAGAAAATGTCTGCATGATGCATCAACAATTTTTTGCAGGAATGTTTGAGGCTTTATTCGAAGATGTACAATTAGTGGAAAAACAAAATATGCTTACCGGCTGTCATCATTGCGCATATCGAACAACCGTTCAGTAAACTTTTTTAAGTTAGATAATCCCTATCCGTATCAATTCCAATCACTGACATCACCTAATTAATAAAAAACACTTATTCCATTACTACGTATAAAGCTCTATTTTCCATTCAATGATTAAGAAGAAAATAGAGCTTCTATTGTTTAAAATTGAACTTAAAACCCATTTATAAAAGGATTATTATCCATTTCATGTCCGATTGTTGTACTTTTGCCATGTCCTGATAAAATAATGGTATCCTCAGGCAATGTCAACAGCTTATCATGAATGCTATTAAGCAATGTCCGCTGATTTCCTCCTGTTAAATCTGTACGACCAATGCTTTCATAGAAAAGTGCATCCCCTACAAATGCCATTCCTTCTTTTTTAAAATAAAAAGTGACACTTCCAGGAGAATGGCCAGGCGTTTCAAATACTTCAAAGGTAAAATCGCCCACCGTCATGCTTGGATTTTCATCTAAATAATACTCTGCTGGTTTTGCAACAATTGGAGTTGGCAATCGAAATTGCGTACTGCCATTTAATGCAGGGTCAATTAGCCAGTTATCTTCTTTTTCATGTATGTATACGGGAATACTATAATGAATTCGAATATCTTCTACTGCTCCAATATGGTCAAAATGCCCATGAGTAAGCAAAATCGCTGTTGGTGTTAATTCAAGCTCTGCAATTATTGCCATTAATTTTTTGCCATTCGCTCCTGGATCAATAACCAAACAGTTTTTCTCCTCATTCCAAACGAGATAACAGTTTGTCTGAATAGGACCGAGGGGAATTTGTTTATACTCCATATTCTTCACTTCCTATCTTTATTTATTTAAATGATTCATTACTCTATCTACTTTATCTTCCATTTTTCTTGTAATATCTCTGCGGTCATCAATTCTTATGTTGGTGCAAACACGTACTAAACCTTTTGCAAAAGGAACTTCATGCATCGCTTGAATTACTTCAAATAATTTAGGCAGCTCCCCTTCAATAATTGTATTCATTGGTGTAAGCTGAAAACGGATTTCTCCTTTTTCCTCATAACTTTTTAACACTTTCTGTATATCTGCCACATATGCACTTACACTGGGAGTTTCTGTTCCCACTGGTATTACAGTTACATCTACTATTGCCATCCCTCTATTTCACTCCTTTATGTATTTTGCTAACAAATAAAGTAAAATGAATATGTGCTAGCCATTCTTTCTCTATCTTGTCATATTTCAAGTGGTTTCTCAAACTTTTCGGCTAAAAGGGCCTACACTCTATTTTAGTGTTTATGATTCATTATTTTTCCCACTTAATGATTGTATTTCTCCTGTATCCACATTCATTAACTTCTCAAAATAATATCCATATAAACACCATTGTCCATTTGGCGACAAAGAAATCGGTTCATTTTCCAATAACTTTTTTCCTATATTTTTTTGCAGCCCATTTTTTATATCAAAAGAAACAAAAGCAAATCCTTTTTTATATGTTTCAATATCTCCATTTTCTTTTGGAACAAATGTATAAAATTTATCATTATTTATAGTGAAATAAGGAACAAACCAATCATTAAATTTAGCAAGCCGGGGCATAGATACCGTTGTATATTTTTGAAATTGATGGTTATAAAAAGTATACAATGCCTGTTCCTTTTTTTCTTCATTAGTAGAAATAGTAACAATGGCTTCTTTTGCAGCATAAAAAGAATAACTTTTTGGCAAACTATGGACACTTTCTACTTTCGTTTGAAGATTAATTGTTTTAAGGGGGGATTGAAACGCCGAATCTTGTTCCTGCCAGTTAATATATGCAAGTTCTTCTTTATTAAGCCATTGTGAAAATGGTGTTATAGCAGCTTCTTCTATAAGCTTTTGATCATTAACTTTTAAAAGAAAAACATTGCTGCTCCAATCCTCTTTAAATGCAGTTACTACTAGTTCATTATTAGTAAAAGGATTCCAGACAAATTCTGCCTCAAAGCTAGCAAGAGCACTTGTATAAAGGACACTGCCGCTACTATCTATAACAGTGATTTCTCCCCCTTTTAAAGAGTTAGTATAAATCAATGCCTTTTGCAAATCAGGGCTTATTTCAACAGTGACTATTTCTTGATTACTTTGATAAAGCAGCGTATCTTTTCCTGTTAATAATTGATGTTTATATAACTGATAGCTTGTCCCCTTCTTCGCTATATAGGCAATGGACTCGTTACTAAGCCAACCGGCTACCTGAATAAAATCACCGTTCCTATCGTTTATAGGAAAAATTGTTTTTTTCGTTTGTTCCCCTTGGACTGCATCTTTTTCTTCTTTATTATTTTTTATGTTTTTCTGTTTATCCGTACATCCAACTAATGCAAGGGTAAAAAGAAAACATAAAAAAACAAGATATGCTGATTTCCCCCTGATTAAGCAACTCATTTTCCACACCTTCTATATTCGTCAAATTAATGATCAGCTATATTGAATAGTAACACAAAAAAAGCCGAAACAGGCCGGCTTCACATAATCTTTTATTTATTTTTTACTTTCTGGCACCCTTTTAAAAATATACTGTACACATTGAGTTACATATACAGTGCAGCTAAAAAAATTCCTAGTACATCTCGGTAGATTTCATCAAATTGGGATAACGGAAGTGGATTAATTCCCTTGCCTAGTTCCATCGTAAAACCAGGTTTGCGAAACTCTTGAATAAACCAATCTTTATAGCCTGCATGACTATCTACATATTGAATTGCTTCATACCCACTTATTCTGGCAAACTCATTTGCCAACACTTTTGACTCAGGAGGCTCGAGCCCTTCATATCCCCAATAAAATTCTTTTCCTTGCGTATGAAAAGCAAGCACGCTTTGAAATTTTTCCTTTTGTGCAAGCTCTGCCATCGCCTGTGCTTCTGGCTCCGTTAACGGGGCATCACCAGGATAGTCTCTTGGGGCGGGAGCTTTCGGTTTTTTGCGCTCTTTTTCTATTTCCCAGTTTGCCGGATATTGATTATTTAAATCCACTCCTCTAATATTTGCTTTCCAGCCTGTAAAATCTGTGCTTCCTTCATTTATTCCTATTACTTCCTCTCTATTACTTTCATTCGGTCCATTCAATACAAGATCTACTCCATCTGGATTAACCATTGGAACAATGGATAAATCGATAGATTGATAGAAAGGAAGTGTCTTTGCTCCTTTTATAGTCGTTCCATTTGTTAACGATAATAAATATTCATTTAAATAAGACATTAAAACCGAAGTCGTTATCCATTCATTTGCATGAAAAGATCCATTAAAATGGACTTTTTTGCTGCCTTCGCCTATCCGTATTTCCTGTATAGATTTATTGAGTACACTTTTCCCTATATGATTAATTTTAATAAAAGGATAAGCTGCTTTTAATGCTTCTATATCTCTAGTTAATGTTGCATAATCATATCGCCTTTTGCCATTCACTAGTTTGGTGATAATTCTTTTGGGAACCTTTACGCTTGCACCGATTGTTAGCTGATTAGGATTTATGTCTTGATTTAATAATAATAAGCTGTCAACCGAAATATTTCTTGCACCAGCAATTTTCCATAAAGAATCTCCTTGTTTTACTTGAATAGTTTGCATAGTAAATCCTGGTATAATTATAGACTGCCCTGCTGTTAAAGCATCAGGATTTATGTTAGGGTTGCTGTCTATGATTAAATTTAATGGAATCCTAAATAGTTGGCTATAATACCATAATGCATCTCCTGGTCTTATTTTCACTTCCACCGATACCACTCCTTCCATCATTAATAATTATGAAAAATGGCATGCAAAAATACATTTTATAAAGGAAAAACTTTCGATTGCCTCTTTGCCTAATGATTTTAAAACAAAAAAAACTTTGTTTCGCTCCTCTTAATGTAGATTCGGAGTGAAACAAATCTTGTAGATTATTCCATTTCTATATCTTCTATTTCCAGTCTTCCATCATTCATTTTATAAAATCGCAGCAAATCCCCATATATAATGGAATCAGAAATATCCAATTCTTCATTTGCTTGTTCTATATACGGAGTGCATAAATCTTTTTCCACAGGATTTCCATCCTTTTTATCGTAACAAATTTCCTTTGTATAAACATAATCTTTTGTAATAAAGCTTCCATCACGCAAAACAGTAAATTCTTTTTTCTCTTTAGAAAAAAGATCAGAACCGAATTGAATATCATTTTTCGCATTGATTCCTAATAAGTGAAGAATGGTTGGTTTAATATCTATTTGACCAGAAACAGTCGAGATAGTTTTTCCCTTTTCACCAGGAATGTGAATAACAAAGGGAACACGCTGCAATTGTGTACTTACAAATGGTGTAACTTCTTCTTCTAATAATTCTCCCATTGCTTTATTGTGATTTTCTGAAATGCCATTATGATCTCCATACATAACAATTATGCTATTATCATAGATTCCTTCCTCTTTTAGCTGTTGAATAAACTTTTTTAACGCTTCATCTTGATAACGTACTGTTGGAATATAGTTATTTAAGGTTTTGCTTCCTGTTGTAAGAGGCTCAATAAACTTATCCTCTTTCTCTAAAACAAAAGGGAAATGATTTGTTAATGTAATAAACTTGCTGTAAAACGGCTGTGGCATTTCTTTTAAATGTTGAATAGACTGTTCAAAAAAGTCGACATCCTTTAATCCCCAGCCAATAGAATTCTCTTCCTTTACATCATAATCCTCTATTTCATAAAAACGCTGATAGCCTAAGCTTTGATACATAATATCCCTATTCCAAAAACTCTTATTATTCGCATGTAAACTTGCTGTATAATAACCATTTTCATTCAGAATTTCCGGTGTGGCATGATACTCATTTCCAGAATGAGTAAAAAAGACAGCTCCTCGACTTAATGGATACAACGAGTTTTCCACGATAAACTCTGAATCAGATGTTTTCCCTTGTCCTGTTTGATGATAAAAGTTATTAAAGTAGTAGCTTTCTTTAATAAAGTCATTTAGAAATGGTGTTATTTCTTTCCCATTTACTTCCCGATTTACTAGAAAGCTTTGAGTGGATTCTAAGCTAATTAGGATAACATTTTTTCCTTTAGCAATTCCAAACATGTCTTTATTAGGCGCTGCATAGTTGGCAGCATTATAATTGACAATATCGGTTAATTTACTGCCATCTGCTAATGCTCTTTGGGCAGAAGATTTTGTCTGTAAAAATAAATCATACAATTGATAATTATAAGCGCCGATATTTTTCACTAATATCTCTCTGTCAAATGTTCTTGTTAAAAGCTGTGTACGCTGTGTTTCTGCAAGACTTAAATTAAAAAAAGCAAACCCTGCAGCCGCTATATAAAATATTCTTTTTGTCCTTTTTGTGTAAGTTGGATACTTGATAAAGCTTGGACTCTTTTTAATCAAAACAGCTAAAATAATAATATCAGCAAAATAGAACATATCTGTCCAAAAAATAAGTTCCTTCACACTGCTCCCCAAATCACTCATATTACTTGTTTGAAACAATAACGGCAATGTTAAAAAATCTGTATAGATTCGATAAAATACAACATTTGCATATAAAATAATTCCTAAAAAAATACTTGATCCTAATATATATCTTTTTTGATGTTTCTCTTTTAAAAACAAGCTGATTCCCAAAATAAACAGCACCGAACTTAATGGATTAATCCATAAAATAAATTGCTGTATTCCATTTTCAATTTTAATATCAAAACTTGTCTGATATACAATATTTGTCTTTAGCCAAATTAATAGTATGGCAATAGTCAAAAGAGACAGCTTCTGCCATTTTTTATTTTGAGTAAGCAATCATACATCCCCCTATTTTTTATCTATTTTCTTATTTTTATATTTTTTATAAAAAACTCATATATTTTTAATTTTATTTTCATAATAAAACTTTATAATATATATTTTCTTAAATATATAGACGAATAACTAATAAAAAGGTTTCATTTTTTATAAAACAAGCACCGTTTTTCCATTCTCCAATAAAAAAAGGATCTGCACTAAAAATGTTTTAAAAATAAAAAAACAAATTTAGTGAAATCCTTTTTTAAACTATTTATTTTTTATGCTTTTGCTAACCAGGCTGCCCCAATTACTCCTGCCGCATTTCCTAATGTAGCGACATATAGTTTAGTGGACTGTGCCACGCCCTTAAAAGAATATGCTTTAAAATATTCTTCTACAGGCTTTAAAAGTACATCACCCGCTTTAGACACACCGCCGCCTAAAACAATCTTTTCTGGATTTAATATATTAGCAATATTCGCTAATGCTAATCCTAAATGCTGGGCAATATAAGAAATCACATCACAAGCAATCTTATCCCCATTTCTTGCTGCATCAAAGACATCTTTTGCAGTAAACGTGCCTTGTTCATTTAAAGTTGTCTGCAATTCACCTGTTGTTTTAGCATCTGCTAAAAATTCTTTTGCTACTCTTACAATTCCTGTTGCCGAAGCAATTGTTTCCAAACAGCCAGTTTTGCCGCAATTGCATGGTGCCCCATTTTCTACCACAGATGTTAAATGGCCAATCTCACCGGCAGCTCCTTTAACTCCTTGAACAATATTCCCGTTCACAATTACACCGCCGCCTACACCAGTACCGAGCGTCACACATACTAAATCTTTGCTGCCAGCCCCTGCACCTTTCCACATTTCTCCTAAAGCAGCACAATTTGCATCATTATCAATAATAACAGGCAGGCCTAATTCTGCTTCTAATCTCTCTTTTAGCGGAAAATTATCTGGCCATCCTAAATTGACTGTATTATAAATAATTCCTGTTTCATAATCAAATGGACCAGGCGCTCCCATCCCTACACCTGCTACCTCTTGTTTCGAGTGATTCCATTTATTTAATTTTTCCTCAATCGATTTTGCGATATCTATTGTAATGTTTTTTCCTTCTTCTGAGTTATCTGTAGGAATTTCCCAACTATCAATTAAATCACCCGCTATTGTTAAAAAAGCTATTTTTACCGTTGTTCCGCCTAAATCAACACCAATAACCCATTTCTGTTCCATACTCTTCTCCCCTTACTTCTCTCTGTCTTCTTTAAGATGCACAATTTCTTGATTTAATAAAAATAATGCAGATTCAAATTCTTGTTTATCTATTAATTGAGATCTGTATAGTTCTTCTATTTCAGATTTCATTAACTCTAAATCGCCAATTCGATCTCCGATATAAATAATTGTTCCATATTGTTTTAAAAATTGCTGTATGTCATAAATTGTTTTCATTTTAACCCTCTATCAGTTCTTTTTATTTCAATAGATTAACAGAACTTAATCCATGTAAATCGTTTTCATTTTTAGTATAAAACAATTTTTCCTTTTCCTCAAGATTGTCTTTTTTATCAAATATTTTTTTCCTGAAATTTCGAATAACTTGTTACAAACTAAAAAGATAAAGGGAAACTGACAATTGGACTTTTACAACCAAGTTTCTGCCTGCTTAGATTTCTCTTAATTCCTCCTATTCCTTTAAGTGTTGTCAAAAGCCCATTAATGCTTGATAAAACAGCAAACATGAATAAAGCTTATCCATCATATAATATGTAAAGTTTTATTCTGTTTTAACTTGGCAACTTATTTTTCAACGAATAACAATGCAAATGAAAATATTTATAATGGGGAATGGAAATGAAAAGAGATTTTATATTATTAAGTTTGTCATTAGCTGTTCTTATTTCTGTATTTTATGTATTTCAGCAAAATCAAATTGCAAAAGAAAGCATTACATATTTTCCAATTGATCCAACTGTCTCATTTCCAAAGGCAGAGACTTCCATTCAGCTGCAGAATCAAAAATATGATGAATACAGCATCGAATGGGAAACAACATCGAATCTTAATAAACGTGCCTATTTAAGACAAAATATGAGCTTATTATATGCAAATGGCAAACTTGTCAGCAAAATGGGGGAATGGAAACAAAATACAATGGAATTATCAGAAAGGAAAACAGTTGTTGAAAAGGAAAGCAAAAAGTTCGAAGCAATCTCCTTTCATTATGCAGAGATCCATGACAAAAATGAACGTATATTCAGTTCGCAAAAAATAACAGACGATTTTTTGTATGTGGTCAATTCAAAATATGATAATCAAGCAAAAGCTTTCCGAAATGCAAAAAATCAGGATGAAACAAAATGGAAAAAACTCCTAGATTCTCAGACAAAAGAATATCTTTATTATTATTTCAATCAAAGCATAAAAAAAAATCAGCTGTCACTTGAACAATATCCCCTTCGACTTTTATTGACAGACCTTGAAAAGTTTAACGAAGAACCCCTAAAGGGATTTACAAAACAACAAACAGCCAAAATCATCGGACAACTGATGGAAGGACTATATAAAAATTATTTCCTAGGAATTAGAACCGCCGATGGAGATATAATAGATCCAATCGGTAGCACAATCCCTATTATTCTTATCGCCAAAGATCATCTTTTAGTTGAATTTACCACAAAAAATGGAGAATCTATTATTCTAAGACAGCAAATTTCTACTTTATAATTTGCTGCCTTTCTCTTAGGATATATCTTTCAAGCTATTTTCGTATAGATTGTTACTGTTTAACCCACAGGATCAGTAATTCTAAAAGTTTTTCTCTCTTATTCCATAAGCAATAAACTTTTAGAAACAGCCTTTTTAAAAGCTTTATCTATTTTCATTACCAACAAATACTGTTGCTAAAAAGTAGATTACACGAAAAAAAGACCAAAAAGGCCTTTTTCATTAGCTTGTTGGTTTTGAAAAAACCGTACTCATCATTTGATTGCGCAAACCCGGCAAGTTCATCGCAAACTTTATTAAGTATTTACGCAATAATCTACTTCTTAAAACTGTGTTTAAAATACGATAACGTTTTTTTATCAGATAATATCCGCTTAATCCGATTAACAAAATGGAGAAAATTTTCGGCATTTTCATCCCTCCTAACTCTTAGTTTGGAGAAAAAGCAAACTTTTATCCATACAATTTTATTCTAACTACCATTTACACAAAAACAAAAAGTGCTAATAATGCGGCAAATATACCTGATAAAATATTGACAACATCATTATTTAAAATAGCAAACCCTTTTTTCTTGATAGTCTCTTTCCCACAATGGATTCTTTTCTCAACCATTTTTCCACATACTTTACATTGATATCCAGCTTGAAGCAAAGCACCTAATAAGGTATCCAATAAATTTCCAACGAATCCAAACACGCCAATGATTACCATCTCTTTTACCGATATCGGAAAAAGAAAAAAGGCACATAATGCAATAAAAAAGGAACCGCAAATAGCGGCAACAGTACCAAGTACACTTACTGCTCCAGATGTTCCTGTTTCTTCCAAACGAAAATTTTTAATAGACAGAGGTTGTTTTTTGCTTAATGTGCCAATTTCCGATGCCCATGTATCTGAGTTAGAAGAAGCAATTAAAATAGCAAATAGATATATCCAAAGCGCTTCATTTGTAACAAGATAAACAAGACTTGCAACAGACGCCGCCCCGCCATTGGCCATTACTTGAAAAGCATCTCGTTCACTGCCCTTTTCCGCCTTTTCCTCCATCATGCTTTTTTGGCTTTTTTTGTACTTGGATAAAAGACTAGATGACAGAAAAAAAACGCCTAAAAGTAATAATCCTTTATATCCTAACCCTAAAGCAATACAGATTCCTACAAAAAATGCAGCAATACTCCCGCTGCTATTTAAAAATCGAACTTTTTTTGCCAATACAACTACAAAGAAAATAATCAACATATATACGAAGGTAATCATGTCGGGATATATACACCTTTATTTGTAATCATTTTATCAACTGGCAAATCATGAGCTTCTATTGGCAAATCCGCCATTAGCTGTTTTTCAAATGCTAGGGATAATGTTTTCCCCACATAATTCATTAAATAGCGATCATAATAGCCCCCGCCAAATCCAAGCCGAAAACCTTCTTTTGTAAAGCCTAGTCCTGGAACGATTAATAGATCTATTTCTCTAGATGCTGTTTCCTCTGTGGCCTTTTCTATCGGCTCTTGCAAACCGCTATATACGGTTTCTAGTTGATCAAAGGATGTTAGTTTTCGAAAGGCCATTCCTTTTGTTTTTGGCAAACATTTTGGCACACTTACTGTTTTCCCCAACTCCCATGCACGACGAATGATTTCGTATGTATCTACTTCAGGAAAATTCGAAATCGTAACGCCAATGCTGTTTGCTTGTATAAATAGAGGATCTGCAAATAGTTTTTCTGCAATTTCCTGTGATAATTTTATATGCTGCTCTTTCGTTAGTATACTTAATTTTTCTTTTATTTGTTTGCGAACGATATACTTTGGCTGCTTCATTATGTCGCCTCCTCGTTTTTTAGCTGATAGCTAGTTCATTTCTATTGCCCTACATCTAAAATTGCATATGCAGGGTTTCTCTTTTTTGCAGTGATTGCTATTGCTGTTTTTTGTATGGTTTCATTCAGCTAACCCCTTGTTTTTCTATTCAATTAACTGATTGTATAAATTAATTTCAACAAAGATTACAAAAAGAGCCTTTTTAAAGAGTTCTTCCCTAAAAAATTTGTATACAAAAAAAACAGAAGGGATATCCCCTCTGCTTATTTTGTTTCGCGGTGAGTTGTAGTACGTTTTTCTCTTGAGCAATATTTTTTTAGCTCAAGACGATCTGGGTTATTTCGTTTATTTTTTTTAGAAATGTAGTTACGATCTCCACATTCTGTGCAAGCTAACGTAATGTTTACACGCATGTTATTTCCCTCCAAACTATTGCTATACTAGTTCGTGCATACGACTTTTATATGATAACACTTTTTGTTAGGAAATGCTAGTATGATTTTTTATTAGATAAGAATTCATAACCATTACATCTTGTTTTTCTTTTCCATGAATATTCCATGCTCTGCCAATTGCCGAGGAATGAGGATTTATTTCTACATTTAAGGAGAAGATACTAACCGAGGCACCTTTTCCCATTGGCTGGTATTTTAAAATTCCAGTTCCATGTTTGCTCCATATATGTTCTGTATGGATATTCCAATAGGGCTGGATCGTTCTTTGCTCCATTCTGCATCCATTGCATTCACCGTTTACTAGAAATAAATCCTCGTCAATAGAGTGAAAAATCATATTATCAGTAGGAGAAACAAAGGCTAAATGCTCTTTAAAAGGTTTCGTATAATGATTCAGCATCAATATTTTCAACTGTTTTGTAACAGGGGAATGATTTCTTACATAAATCTCGCTATATTGGATTTTTGAGTGTTTAGATAGATGTTTTATATGCACCGAAACAGAATGGTCAGGAATTAATTTCTCATATCCATTCTGTATCCAATAAGTTTTTCCATCTATCCATATGCCAGGAGTGCTGATCAATCTTCCGCCGGTAGCTTCTTTTTGAATACATTGATAATCTTCATTTAAGTACGCCTCTGATTTCATCCTCATTTCACCTTTTTTAGTTTATTTTTATTGCTTCAGCAAAAATCCTTCCAAAGCGATTATGAATTGCCGATTTCCTGCACCGTCTCTTTCATTTTATGCTGGATAGCCACTTCATCAAATACTCTCATGGTTTCATCCCCAATGCGATTCCAGCCAAATAATTGTTCCACCAGTTTTCTTCCATTTTTCCCTATCTCTTCTGCTGACTTTTCATTTTCCAATAAAAAGTCAATTCCTTGGATAAGTTGTTCTGTATCTCCAGGTTCAATCACTATTCCGCTTTTTTGATGTTCTGCTATTGCTTTTAAACCACCAGTATTGCTAATAATCGTTGGTTTTGCGTAAACAAGGGACTCTAATGCAACCATGCCAAATGGTTCATAATGGCTCGGTATTACTACAATATCTGCTCGTTCATATAATGCTTTCTTTCTGTCTTCCTGCAAGTAGCCGATTAAAAAGACCACGGATTGCAACTCGTTTCTTTCTATATAATTTTTATATTCCTCATACATTGGACCAACTCCGGCAAGAACAAAACATACCTTTTGGTTGTACATGCTGATTGTTTTTGCTGCTTCGAGCAATGTTCCAAATCCCTTTTCTTTCACAAGCCTTCCAATGGCAAAAACAACCGTTTTTTCGCTGCTAATAGGCAAGTCACTAATGGCATCATAGGCTCTTTCATAGAAAAATGACATATCAATTCCATTTGGTATTGTATATATTTTATTTTGATCGGCTTGAAAAATTCGAATCAGTTCTTCCTTCATATAATCGCTGCAAACAATAACTCCATTCGATTCTTGAATCAATTGACTTTCTTTCTCATGAATAAACTTTTGCATTTCCGTATGAATTCCGCCATTTCTTCCATGTTCAGTTGCATGGATGGTCGAGATAAGAGGGATATTCCATTCTTTTTGCAGGGAAATGGCTGCGGCACCTACAAGCCAATCATGTGCTTGAATGAAATCAAAATCAATTGATGATGCCAGTTCCATCCCTTTCTCCCACATTCTCATATTTAATCCAGCAATCCAATGAATAAAATTTTCTTCTAAACTATTTAACGGTTTTACTCTATATACAAATAAGCCAGCTTGTTCTTCTCTATCTAACTCTTCTAATTTTATATTTTGTGCTGTAATAAGATGTACTTCATATCCTTTTTTCGCTAAACTGTTCGTTAAGCCAGCAACATGCGTTCCAAGCCCTCCTACTATATTTGGAGGATATTCCCATGAAAGGATTAACATCTTTTTTTTGCTATTTTGTTTGTTTCCTATTTCTTTTGACCCTGTTTGAATCATTGCATCATTTAAGACAAAAACTTCTTTTTCTCTTTCTTGCAGCCACTCAACATCATAAGACCCTTGCAAAAACGAAAGCAATTTTTCCGCTGCTTGTATATGATTTTCTACCAATTCCTTATTTTCTTCATTCACCTCAGAAAGCAGTCCGGCAAGTAAAATCCATTCTTTTTCCAACTGTGCTATTACCCTTGTATGAGCATAAAATTCAGGAGTGTTCATAATATATTCCCATTGTTTTTCAACAAAGGAACTAGCAGCATAATATGTGCCAAATTCGATAAAAGTAGAAGCATCTTTATTTTTCAAACAACTTGCGCACAGATGTACTTGATCTAACTCTTCTTTAAATTGTTTTTGATAAGCAGCTGGAGAAATATTGGCAATAAACCCTTCGTCGATTACATACATCATGCCTTTATTTAATTCGCTCCGTCTTTCATTAAACGTTGATAACTCTATCGCCAGAGTAATAACACCTTGATGTCTATAATGATTATAAGCATTTACAATCGAAACTATTTCGTTTTGTATATCATTTCTATTGTTTTGTGTGTTTTGAATAATGGTAGTTAATGATTCTTCAATGGGAAAAAACATTAATCCATGTGGAGAGACAACAGCGGTGCCTTCTTCTGTAGGAAGAGGATCGCTGAATTTAATTGTCTCTCCTTTCAGAAAGCTAAATTCAAAGCCAGCATTTTTCACATGCAAATCCAATCCTGGTGTGTAGCTGCCATTGGGAAACCAAAATCCTGTTGGTTTATAATTAAATACTCTTTCAATAATAGATCGTCCTTTATCTATATGCTTTCGAATGCCTTTTTTAGTGTTCAGGTTTGTTAACTCGCTAAATGTTGCAGCACTCGCTAATATCTCTATTTTATTTTGTGCTAACAAATAGCTGATTCCCTTGTTCAACTGCTTTGAATACTCATTCCAATATTGAAGCTCTTTTTCATAATTCTCTTTATTTTTTTCCAAAAATTCAGTCATCTCTTTTTGAAAAAATGGCATTTCAAGTATGTCATAATAGCATGGAGGGATGGCAAGCTGAATGGGGTAATGTTCTTTCTCCTGCTCTACATATTGCAAAAAATTAAGGAAGGAAGCAGACTCTTTGTATAATTTATTTCTTGTATTCTGTTTTTTTGAAAATAGGTTGATAAATGGAAGATTCGCATATACGATTGCTTGAAAATAAGAATAATTCATTTTTTCTTCACATCCTCCCGTTCCATTTCATAATAGCTATATGTGCTGACATGTTCGATCCAATTTGGAGCAGCTAAATTTCCTTTTACCCATGTCTCCATATCACTAGCTAAACTGCCTGTGTGATTTTTATTCGTTCTTGGAAGCTGGATTGGATTAGATTGCAAGATAGGAATAAATGTCTGATAATAATCAAGTACTCCCACTTCAAAACAGTAGCTGCGATTTGCCTTTAAATCCTGGATAACAGCATGCTCTATGCCATTTTGCAATTCAATTTTTTTGGTTGAGTGTGCATTATGTCCATTATAGATAATGCTTGTGATATCATTTATTTTCAGGATAAAAGCGCATTCATCCTGCTTGATTCCATAATATTGAAACAAGATGCACCATTTGCCTTGGGGAATTCTCCAAAATACAAAAGCACTTGTTTCTGCTGAAACTCTTGCTTCCATGCCATTATTGCCGAGCAACTCTTGGATGCTTGTCTTCATTAATTGGTTGGAAAAAGCGATTGCACATTTATCATTTGCTTTTGGCCTCTTGCTCTCTTCTTCTGTATCTGCTGGATTTTGCTCCTCTTCTTGTAAACTTTTCATATACTTATTCCATTGATATTGGACTTTGCCGACCGTAGACCCTAATTCTTTGGCGATTTTTCGAAAGGACAGTCCCTTTCTTCTTAGTTCAAGGATTTGTTCTAGCAAGAAAGTAGCACCCCTTTTTTTAGAATATAAGTTATGTTATTTTAAACAAATGGTTTTTTCTCTTTTTTATAGGATTTCTAAATTTTTTTGATTCCATAAGAAGGGAAGTTCACAGAAGATAAATGAACGCATTCAATAAACATTAAGCAAATCTAGTATTGTATGCATGAGATGCTGGATTTATGGCAATTTATTTATACTACTATGTTATCACTGATTAATAGATGCTACAATGAACAGATTTTGTCGTAAAATGCCTATCTCACTATCTCCAGAGATTTTTGCTGGATATTTTTTTCCGATGCCTCATTTTGACACAATCAGCCTTATTCTTTCGACATTTGTACGCATAGTCCCCTCTAATAATCCGACAATTTCTCATCTTCTTTGCAAATTTCTAAAGCAAACTCCTAACTTTTTGTTTGCATCCTCACTTCTTTTTCTCTTTTTTATTGCAGTTGTTTAGGAACCATTGCATCATATAAGGAAAATGGTAAGATACTAGTAAATACTTATATAATTTAGAGGTGAATTCATTATTTATGTTAATTGTTATGCTTAGCTTATTAGGAGTTTCCGTCCTTTTATTTATCTTTTCTTTTTTTGCAAAAGATCCTTATAAATCGCTGCAAGATACAATGGATCAATTATCCTTGCAAACATATCAGGAATTACATAAAGTGAAAAAAAAATTAAAACTATTAGAAGAGGAACTTTTGCTTGATACGATAGATTTGTCGTCTAATTACAGCACTACAGCCCCAGTAAAGGCCAATGCAGGAAGTTCTATACATGCTATTATCAAAAACCAAATATGGTCGTTAGCCTCCCAAGGTATCCCTGTTGAGCAAATTGCCAATCAATCATCATTATCCATCTATGAAGTGGAGCGTATTATTATGGAAGCAAAGGAGAACGGAAAGTTAGATGAATAAACATAAAATCAGAGCCTTTGCATTTGGGATATTTTTTTCTATTTCCCTAATAGGCGTCTTTTACTTCTTGCAAGATAAAGAAAAAAATACAACGTCCGATCTAGAAGAATCGAAAAGAGTTGTGATGGAAAAGGGATATACTATCTTAAGCAAAACAGATTATGAACAGCTGCAAACAAAAATTGCAACACTTGAAAATCAGACTGCCCTTCCATCCAATGAAACAGAAAACATAAAAACAGAAGCAGAAAAAACATCTCCTTCTTCTTATCAGCTTCATATTGTGAAAGGGATGAGTACAGAAGAAATAGCCAAAAAGCTTGCAAATAAAAATATGATCAAAAATGAAAAGAAATTTGCACAGTTTTTAATTCAAAAAGGTTACCATACAAAAGTTCAAATTGGAAAATATACAATTAAAAAGGATATGACTTATAAACAAATTGCGGAACTGATTACCAAATAACAGTTGTCGAAAGTAGGAATAAACAAAAAACTGCAAACATATAGAAAATGCTAAAAACCTCCTATTATTTTGATTATATGGACCATATAATCAAATAATAGGAGGTTTTTATTACCAATCGTAATGTCTTCCTTTTACAAGATAAAAAACATTTTCTGCAATATTGGTTGTATGGTCTGCTGCGCGTTCAAGGTATCTGCAAACAAATGATAACTGAGAAATTTGCTGCACAAACTCAGGTTTTTGTCTGCTGATTTCCATAAGTTCTCGAATGGCCTGTGTATTTAAGTCATCTACTTCATCGTCCATCTCGGCAATTTTTTTTGCTAGCTTTACATCTTCTTCATTATAAGCTTTTAACGCTAATTGAAGCATAGTGCTTGTAATTTCCAACATTTTTTTCACATGCACAATTGGCTTTACCAGTTCTTGATTGCCGATGCGAATCGTTGCTTTCGCGATATTTACCGCAAAATCTGCAATTCTTTCAATATCTGTCGCAATTTTAATGCCAATAATAATTCTGCGCAAATCAATGGCAACAGGCTGCTGTTTGGCAATTAGCAAAATCGCAAAATCATTGATGTCTTCATACATCATATCTGCTTTCGCATCATTATCAATAATCTGAAGTGCTAAGTCTACATTTTTCGTTTCTAATGCTTCTAATGATTGATGCAATGCTTCAATGGAAAATTCGCCAATCTCTGTTAATTTTGTTTGCAACTCTTTTAAGCCTAATTCAAAGTTTTCTCTAACAACCATTTATGTTTCGCTCCTTTTTGTAAAGTAATCTGCCTATTAGCCAAATCGACCAGTAATATAATCTTCTGTCCGCTGATCTTTTGGGTTAGAGAAAATTTTGTCTGTTTGATCATACTCTATCACTTCACCACTAAGGAAAAAGGCTGTTTTATCGGAAATACGTGCAGCTTGCTGCATATTATGTGTCACGATAATAATGCTGAAGTTTTCTTTCAGCTCATGAACTAATTCTTCTACTTTTAAAGTAGAGATTGGATCAAGGGCAGAAGTTGGTTCATCCATTAAAATAACATCTGGTTCAATTGCTAAACATCTTGCAATACACAAACGCTGCTGCTGACCTCCTGACAAACCGAAAGCATTTTGATGAAGACGGTCTTTTACTTCATCCCAAATAGCTGCACCTCTTAAACTTTTTTCGGCAATTTCCATTAAGATTTTTTTATCGCGAATACCATGAATTTTTGGTCCATACACAACATTTTCAAAAATAGATTTCGGAAAAGGATTTGGTTTTTGAAAGACCATGCCCACTTTTGTACGAAGTTCTTCTACCCCATAATCTTTATCGAAGATATTTCGGCCACGATAGTTTATTTCACCAGAAGTTCTTACGCCTGGCACTAATTCAATCATACGATTTAATGTTTTAATATACGTAGACTTTCCGCATCCTGAAGGTCCAATAATGGATGTTACTTCATTTGCCTTAATATCTAAATTAATATTTTTTAATGCATGATTTTCTCCATACCAAAGGTTTAATTGGTTTGTTTCATATACACTTTCTTTTGTCGGCATTTCTTTTTCAACCTCTACATTTTTCTTTTCCGGTTTTGACATTACTGACATATTCAACGGAAATCCCCCTTTAGGAACTAAAAATTAATAACGTTTTTGAAATTTATTTCGAATCAAAACAGCTATCGAGTTCATTACAATCAATAACAGTAATAAAACGAGAATACCTGCTGCTGCTAGACCTTGAAACTCTTCTTGTGGTCTACCTGTCCAGTTGTATATTTGCATTGGCAATACAGTAAACATGTCAAATACCGTTCTCGGTAAAAATGCTAAGAAAAGCGGCAATCCAAGTACTACAAGGGGTGCTGTTTCCCCAATAGCACGTGATAATGCTAAAATTCCCCCTGTTAATATACCAGGGATACTTGCTGGCATTACCACACGAACAATCGTTTGCCATTTGGTTGCACCCATCCCAAGGGATGCTTCTCTAAGTTCATTTGGTACAGAACGAATGGCTTCTTGGGAAGCGACGATAATAACAGGCAATACTAATAAACTCATCGTTAACCCTGCTGCTAAAACACTTGTGCCCAATGTTAATGCACGGACAAATAGTGTTAATCCTAACAAACCGAATACAATGGAAGGAACTCCTGCCAAATTCGATATATTGATTTGGATAAAATTTGTAAATTTATTTTTCTTTGCATATTCTTCTAAATAAATAGCTGTTCCAACTCCGATTAACAAAGAAACAGGGGCAACAACCGCCATTAGCCACACAGTTCCGATTAATGCCGTATAAACTCCCGCTTGCTCAGGTTTACGAGATGGCAAACTTTGCAAAAATTGCAGATCCAAATAGCCAATTCCTTGAGTCAATACCCGATAAAAAAGAATTCCTAAAACAACTAACCCAAACATAGTCGCACAAAAGAACAATGCTTTTAATATGGTATTTGTTATAAGTCTCGGTTTCATTTTTTGCAGTACTTTTGTATGGTCAATCAGTTTCATTAATATTCCTCCCTAAACTTTCGAGAGATAAATTGTGCAAGTAAGTTCATTAGTAGAGTAAATAGGAATAAAGTAAAACCAACAGCATAAATACTGTAATAAATAGTTGTACCATAACCTGCATCCCCTTGAGAAACTTGAACAATATATGCTGTCATCGTTTGAATGGATTCTGTTACATTAAGATTTAAGTTTGGTGTACTTCCCCCGGCAACTGCAACAATCATTGTCTCCCCAATTGCTCTTGATAAAGCTAACACAATGGAAGAAACAATTCCTGAAACGGCAGCTGGCAGAACCACCTTTAAAGAAACTTCAAGCTTTGTTGATCCAAGAGCTAAGGCTCCTTCACGCATTGATCTCGGTACAGAGCTCATTGCATCCTCAGATAAAGACGCAATCATTGGTGTAATCATAATACCGATGACAATACCAGGACTTAACGCATTAAACATTTCCAAGGAAGGAATAATTTCTCTTAGTACAGGTGTTACAAATGTTAAAGCAAAAAATCCGTAAACAATGGTTGGGATACCTGCAAGTACTTCTAATATCGGCTTTATAATGCGTCTTGTCTTATCGCTTGCGTATTCACTTAAATAAATGGCAGAACTAAGCCCAATTGGCACTGCAACAATTCCTGCAATTAATGTTACTTTTATTGTTCCTGCAATTAATGGCATTATGCCAAAAGATCCTGGTTCAGAAAATGGATACCATTTTTTTGCTGTAATATATTCAATAATAGAAACTTTTTCAAAAAAAGTGAATGTCTCGACAATTAATGTCAGGAGTATTCCTAATGTTGTCATAATGGAAAGAATAGCTGTTACTAACAATACTTTCGGCATTAGTTTCTCTAATAATTGACTTGCACTTGCTTTTTTCTTCTTTTCTTCGATCATTTCTTGAACGGAGTATGATTGGTGTGTTGAATCTTGTGCACTCATTGTTAAATCCCCCTTTATCCACATGCCAAGATGGAAAGCTTTTAGTAAAAAGCTTTCCATTCACTTCCTTACTTAACTGCTTTAATTGCTTCTAAATCTTTTTTGTATTCTTCATCTGGAAGTTTTACATAACCCACATCTTCTGAAAGTGCTGCTGCCTGGTCAATTGTAAATTCAACAAAATCTTGTACTTCTTCTTTTTTCAATGACTCATTTTTAACATATGTGAACAATGGTCTTGATAATGGAGCATATTCTCCGCTTTCTACTGTTTCATTTGTAGGTTCTACAGGTCCATTTCCTCCATCAATTGGCACTACTTTTAATTTATCTTTATTTTCTGCATAATAAGCATAACCAAAATAACCGATAGCATTTTTGTCTCCTGTAACCCCTTGTACTAATACATTATCATCTTCTGATAAAGTTGCTTTTTCATTAATTGGTTGTTCTTCTAAAATAACCTCATCAAAATAATCAAATGTACCAGAATCCGTTCCAGGAGAATACATTTTAATTTCTTCTGCTGGCCATCCTTCACGAATATCAGACCATTTTTTTGTTTTTCCATCTTCTAGCCAAATTTTCTTTAATTCATCTAGTGTTAAATGATCAACCCATGTATTTTCTTTATTTACAACAACGGATAAACCGTCATATGCTAATCGTAATTCTGTATAATCAATTCCTTTTTCTTCTAATTGAGCTTTTTCTTCATCCTTAATTGGACGTGATGCATTGCTAAGATCTGTTTCCCCAGCGATAAATGATTTAAACCCACCGCCTGTTCCTGATGAAGCAACAGAAACTTTTACTTTTGGCTGTTCCGCTTGATATTCTTCTACAACTGCCTCCATTATTGGATAAACAGTTGATGATCCATCAACTTTTATTTGTCCTTCAAGTTGTTTTTCAGCTGAATCACTATTTGCATTATTTGCTCCCGTTCCACCACAGGCAGCAAGCGTAAGTACAGCTCCAATCATTGCTACAGATCCTAGTCTTTTTAAGCTCTTCATTTTCTTTATTCCCCCTAAGGATGGTTGTTTTTCTTTACATGTTAACTATAATATTCTTGTATTAATTTAGTTTTAATCAAATGTAAATCTTGTGTAAATTTATAGATAAAAAGTAACAGGATAACTCGAATTTGCCGGAAAATTTGACCACTATTAAATTCATTATTTGAGGCTAGTTTGCTTATCATATAAAAGATTTACTAACCGATTATACGAAATAGCTACGTTTAACACCCCCCCTAATAAAAAAAGGTAAAACTATGTACAAATAGTTTTACCCTAATTTTTTCCCTTATTCTTTTGTTATTTAATCCTAGTCTTCCGAAGAACTCTCTTTTTGGCGCTCTTTTTTCAGGTCAAAATAAGCATCTAGCACTCTTTCACCAATTTTTTTGTTTATTCCATTATCTACACTGCCTTGATACGCCCATGGAACTAATACAGCCATTGCCACTTCTGGATTGTCAGAAGGTGCATAGCTGATTAAACTTAAATTCATAACTTCTGGAGGTTCATCATAATTGCTTCTAGACGGACCATCATAAAATGCTTGGGCTGTTCCTGATTTCGCAGCAGGCGAATAGGATTTTCCTCCTAACGCACTGTATACTGTACCTTTAGGAGTTTGTGCAACCATTTTAAAGCCTAGCTGCACTCTTTCAATCCACGCTTGTTTTGCATCGATTGTATTTAATACTTTCGGTTTAATCGTTTCTACTATTGGTCCAAGCTCGTTTTCATCGGAAACAGGCTCCCTTATCTCTTTTACAATATGTGGTTCCATTCGTTTTCCGCCATTGGCAATGGTAGAAACATATTGCGCCAACTGCATAGTAGAATACGTATCATACTGCCCAATTGCTAAATCCAGCAAAAATCCAGGTTTAGTGCTAGCCCCTTTAAAACCAGTTTGTTCATTAGGCAGATCAATTCCTGTTCTGACACCTAATCCAAATTGTGCATAATAATTGCGCATTGTTGTAAAAGCAGATGAGTGTAAATCTAATGGCTGATTGTATGCATAGGTTCCCCCTGCAATTTTTATTGCTGTTCTGAACATATACACATTGGAAGACCTTTGCAATGCCGTTAAATCATTAATATCTCCCATATATGTCCATGATTTTTTTAATGGAGTCCCAGCAATTTTTAGCCCTGTATCACTTAATACTGTTCCTGGGGAAATTGCACCAGTTTTATATCCTGCTAAAACGGTCGCACCCTTTACAACAGATCCCACATTATAGGTTGTTGTAATATTTCCAAGGGCATCATCCGTCATTTCCATTTTCCCTGTTTCAGAATTTTTTTCTAATCGTTTCCCAGCCATTGACAGCACTTCACCGGTATCTGGGTCCATTAACACCACATAGGCACGGTCTAAAAGGCTTGTTCCTGCCGATTGTTTTGCTGTGCGAAGCTCTTCTTCAATAATTTTTTCGACTTTTAATTGCAGCTCCATATCAATAGAAAGTACTAAATCATTTCCTCGTTGTCCTTCTGCAATAACTTCTGTACTGGTGATATTTCCAGATTTATCGGTTTTATTGCGAACCTTCTCTTTTTGGCCTTTTAATACATCTTCATATTCTAATTCTAAATAGCTTGTGCCGACACGATCATTACGGCTGTATCCCCTTGACTCATAATACTCCAGCTTCTCTGCTGGCAAACCTTTTTCTGAAGAACTGACATTTCCTAACACTGTTTTTAATGTATCTTTAAATTTATACATGCGATCCCAATCCGTCGTCGTCTCAACTCCAGGAAGAGATTCTAAATTTTCACTGACAACAGCAAGTTCTTTATCTGTTACGTCTTCATTTTTTACCATTTGCGGCGTTAATTTATAGCCGCTTGAAAATTCTCGGTAGATGGCGATTACTTCTAAATCACTTTGTGTTAATGTATTCAATTCTTGTTCTGTAATTCGCTCTAACTGCAGTTTATATACCTGTTGATTGTATTCATCTTCATCCGTATATTTTTCCTGCAATTTCTTTTTTTCTGCAGCAGTTACTTTCTTTTCTGCTTCTTTTGGATGTTTTATTATCCAATAATCTTGTTTATCCCGTTCTGTTACTTTTTTTGTATCTTTTTTAATATATGTTGCCAAAAGTTTTGCCGTTTTCAACATTTCTTCTTGTTTTACGCCAGTATTTGTATAGGTTATGGCATTTTTCGCTTTGTTATCAACAATCGTTTTTCCAGTTGTATCATAAATTTTCCCACGAGGCACTGATGTATTTACCGTGACGTCTTCTGTTTTTTCCAACTCTCTTTTATAATCTTCACCGTAAACAATCTGCACAAATCCTAAACGGAGAATCAATGCGGAAAACAATAAAAATACGGCGAAAAAAATAATATTAAGACGAATTGGTATAGTTTTCTTTTTTTTCTTTTTTCCCAACTTCCAGCCACACTTCCTTTAAATCAATTCTTGTTCTATTGTAATAGAAATGCTTGGATAATTCTATTAATAACCTATTGGAATAAATTACTAGAGGAATTCTATACCATAAGATTCCCTTCATTCTTTTTCTTTTTTGTTTTAATATTTTCTTTTACCGTCCCTTTTATTTAGAAAAATTTCAAAAGAAAAATGCCATAATCTATATAACTAGATATCCTTGTGTAAAAATCTCTTTTGAACTATTTCCTCCCCTTTCTTCTCCTAAATGAAAGAAGCTGCAAACAATAACAAGTCATTGTTTGCAGCTTCCTTTGCTTTTAAATAATGTTCTTTTTTATTTAGCCGTTTCTTCTTTTTTCATTTCAAAGTATTTATCAAGCACACGTTTTCCAATCGTTAAGTTTGGCGATGGTCCACTATTTGTTGTATAAGCCCACGGGACAAGCACCGCCATTGCCACTTCTGGATTTTCAGATGGTGCATACGTAATTAAGCTGAGATTCATTACTTGCGGTGGTGCACTGTAATTGCTGCGGAGGGGTCCATCATAAAACGCTTGGGCTGTTCCTGTTTTTCCTGCTGGCTGATAAGAAGCTCCTGCAAAAACCTTTCCTGTACCGCTAGTCATTACCATGCGAAATCCTTTTTGCACTTGCTCAATCCAGCCTGGCTCTAAATCGACCTTATTTAATACTTTGGGCTGAATTTCCTGCACCATGCCTCCAAGTTCTTCTTCCCCTAGTGACGGATCTCGTATTTCTTTTACCATATGAGGCTGTATACGATAGCCTCCATTTGCAATCGTTGAGGCGTATTGGGCAAGCTGCATATTTGTATATGTATCATATTGTCCAATTGATAAGAACATTAAATTACCAGGTGTTTGTGTATCTTGTCCTTTAAATCCTACCATTTCATTTGGAAGATCAATGCCTGTTCTAACACCAAGCCCAAATTCTCCAAATGAATTGCGAATAGTGGACATCGCCTCTGAAGTACGAGTATCTAATGGCTGGCCATAACTATAGTGCCCTTTCCCAATTGCAATCGCTGTTTTTGCCATATAAACATTGGAAGATTGCTGCAATGCCGTTAAGTCATTAATATAACCCATTGTTTTCCATGACTTAAAAGGTGGAGACCCCTTTACTTGCATCACTTCATCATGTATGACAGAATATGGCTTAATAACTCCTTCTTTATAACCTGTTAACACCATCGCTCCTTTTACCGTTGATCCTACGTTATAAGAGGTTGTAATATTGCCAAGAGCAAAATCCTGTACCTGCTGGTTGCCATTATCATCTTTGCCAAGCATTTTGCCAGCCATGGTCAAAATTTCTCCTGTTTTCGGATCCATTAATACAACAAAAGCCCTGTCTAACAGATAGGTTCCTGCATAGCCCCTTTTTGTTCTTTTTAATTCTTCCTCAATAATTTTTTCTACTTCCAGCTGCAGTTTCATATCAATGGTCAAAACAAGATCTTTTCCTGATTCTCCATCTGTTAAAGCTTTTGAATCAACAATTTCTCCTGTTTTATCTTTTATATATTTAATTTTCTTTTTTTGTCCCTTTAGAATATCTTCATATTGATTTTCTAAATAACTGAGACCAACACGATCATTCATGCTATAGCCTTTTGCCAAATAGCTGTCTTTTTCTTCAGCAGGCACCCCTCTTTGTGAACTGGATACATTGCCAAGCACCGTTTTTAAGGTGGAACCATAAGCATACGTTCTATCCCAATCTTTTGTTGTATCTACGCCTTTCAATTCCGCCAAATGTTCACTGACTCTAGCAAACTCTTCATCTGTTACCCCATTATTTTTTACGATTTGCGGCGTATAGTAATAGCCGCTGTTAAAGGCTCTGTAGATTGCCAAAGTTTCCAGCTCAAATTTAGAAAAACTATTAATCTCTTCTTTCGTAATTCTCGAGCGAAGAAGTTCATTATAGGCTTTTTGGTATTTTTTCGAATCGTTTTTATACGTCTCTTGCAGCTCGGCATCTTCTTTTTTTGTCACCTTTGCTTTTGCTTTTTTCTCATGCAGAAGAATCCAATAATCAATTCTATCTCTTTCTGTAATCTTTTTCAGATCATCTTCTGTATCCATTTTTATTAGTCTAGCAAGCTTTTCTGCCGTATTTTGCATATCTTTTGCTTTTACATCCCAGTTGGTATATGTAATGGCATTTTTCGCCTTATTGCTGACAATATTATGGCCATTTCGATCATACATTTCTCCTCTAGGGACTTGGGTACTGATAATAATATCTTCTTTTTTTTCTAATTCTCTTTTATAATCGTCTCCGTAGACAATCTGCACAAATCCTAAACGCAGTATTAAAGCAGAAAACAGCAAAAACACTACAAAAAATAAAATATTTAACCGAAGTGGAAATTGATTTTTTTTCTTTCTCTTTTTTTCCCCCATTGAAAACACCACACTTTCTCCACCTTGTTATTTTATCGAATAATTTTGGATATATCTAGGATAATTGCTAATTTGGTGGAATTTATTCGTCATAATCATATACAAAAACAAAAAAACTGTATAGTAAGTTTGAACTGCCCCTAAATTGTT
>NZ_PISE01000010.1 GCF_002835805.1 Niallia nealsonii
CTGCTTATAAGGGAGATAGATTTTTTTATGAAGAGAGTTCGATAAACGATTATGTTGTTTTGAGCATTACGAGAACCGAGAATTGACCCACTATAACCGAAAAACCTCACCTTTTCGATTGTTCAGCTATCTATTATTATTTATGTAAGCGAATACAATTATAGGAATCTGAATGATTGTGCAGTGCTTTTTAGAGGAGGAGAAGCTATTGTCCGAATACGTTTTAGAACTTAGAGGCATTACAAAAATATTCCCTGGGGTTAAGGCGCTTGATCAAGTTCATTTTAAATTAAAAGCTGGTGAAATTCATGCATTAATGGGAGAAAATGGTGCTGGGAAATCAACATTTATCAAAGTAATTACAGGGGTTCATTCACCAAATGAAGGAGAAATGTTTTTAAACGGCGAGAAAGTTGAATTTAAGAATCCGAATGAAGCGAAAGCAAAAGGAATTGCTGCAATTTATCAGCATGTTACGAATTATCCGGATTTAAGTGTAACAGAAAATATTTTTATGGGCCATGAGAAAGTAACGGTTAAATCAAAGCGACTCCGTTGGAAAGAGATGCATAATGAGGCAGAACAAATTTTAAAAAGTTTAGGTTCGACAATTGATCCTAAACAAGAGATGGGATCATTAAGTGTGGCACAGCAGCAAATTGTAGAAATTGCAAAGGCTATTTCTACAAATGCGAAAATTATCATTATGGATGAGCCAACTGCAGCATTAACGGCAAGAGAAAGTGAAGAATTATATAGAATAGCTGAAACTTTAAGGGATAACGGCGCATCTATTATTTTTATTTCGCATCGCTTTGAAGATATGTATCGATTAGCAAGTCAAGTTACTGTATTCCGTGATTCTAAGTATATAGGATCATGGGCGGTCAAAGATATTTCTAACGAAGACTTAATAGTTGCAATGGTTGGCAGAAAAATAACACAAGTCTTTCCTGAGAAGAGGGGCTGCATTGGCGAGGAAATACTTCGTGTAGAGAATTTATCGAAAACCGGCTACTTTGCAGATATATCGTTTTCCCTCAGAAAAGGAGAAGTACTTGGTCTTACAGGACTTGTTGGTTCAGGGCGCAGCGAAGTTTGTCAAACAATCTTTGGAATTGACCCATATGACAACGGAGCCGTTTATTTTAAAGAGAAAAAAATAAGATTAAAGCGTCCGTTAGATGCAATGAATATCGGGATAGGCTATTTGCCAGAGGACCGTCAACTTCAAGGGCTGGTGCTTGATTGGGGAATCGGCAAAAACATCACATTGCCAAGTATAAAAAAAATTGCTGAAAAAGGTTGGCTTCGTGAAAAGAAGGAAGCAGCTATTGCAAAAGATTTAGCTGAAAAGGTGAATGTAAAAGCAATAAGCATTTTTGATCTGGCTAGTTCCTTATCAGGAGGGAATCAGCAAAAAGTTGCTGTTGCAAAGCTATTAGCATCTGATTTAGATGTTATTATCCTTGACGAACCGACAAAAGGAGTAGATGTAGGAGCAAAATCAGCTATTTATTCCATTATTAATGATTTAGCAGAACAGGGATATGGAATTATTATGATATCTTCAGAAATGCCTGAAATTCTTGGTTTAAGTGATCGCATTGTCGTCATGAAGGAAGGAAGGGTCACTAAAACATTAACAAGAGAAAACGCCACACAAGAAGCAATTTTAGAAGCAGCCATGATGGACAATAACAAACAGAAAACAGTTTAAAAGGAAAAGAAAGAGGTGAGTAAGATGCCAGAAAACACGTTAGAACGATCTATTCAGACAAAACAAGAAAAGGAGAAAGCTCCCTTTTTAGCAGTCATATCTAAATTTAGAGAATTAGGACTCTTACTGTTTATTGTCATTTTGGCAATTGTTGTTCAATTAAGAAATCCAAGTTTTTTAACCGCTGAAAATATAACAGATATGATTACAAATACAGCAATACTCAGTATTTTAGCACTGGGAATGATGATTGTTTTAATTACGAGAGGAATCGATTTATCGGTAGGAGCTATTATTGCCCTCTCAGGCATGGTATCTGCTCAAGTTGTTAGTACGAATCCAAATTTGCATCCACTAGTAAGTCTTTTGCTAGGTATTGCGATTGGTATTTTATGCGGGCTGATAACAGGTTTTCTTGTTTCGAAAATTGGTATACTTCCAATCATAGCTTCCTTAGCGATGATGAATATATTCCGAGGCGTAACATATATGGTCAGTGATGGGAAATGGATTAGTTCCTATCAGATGCCAGACAGTTTTGTTGGGATCGCTACAGGAAAAATCTTAGGAATCAATACACTAATTTTTATTGCAATTATCATTTATCTTATTTTCTATTATTTTATCAATCACACAAGAACAGGCCGGCAAATTTATGCGGTGGGAAGTAATCCAGATTCTGCAAAAGTAAGTGGCATCAACGAAACAAAGATATTGATGCTAGTGTATACAATTATGGGCGGGCTTGCTGGACTTTCAGGTGTTCTATGGGTTTCTAAGTTTGCGTCTGCCCAAGGCGACACTGCGAGCGGTTATGAATTGACAGTAATTGCAGCATGTATTCTCGGTGGAGTCAGCATTGCAGGAGGCTCTGGGAAAATCGCTGGAGTAATATTAGGGGCTGTATTAATTGGGCTATTAAATAATGCCTTGCCATTATTAAACGTATCACCGTTTTGGCAAAGCGGAATCCAAGGAGCAATTATTTTAATTGCAGTTATTACAAATACCCTCGTAAAAAGAGGTGTGAACCGTAATAATCTTTTAAGGAGGAAAATTTAAAGCATGGAACATAAACCAGTTGTAAAGGAAGAATATATAAAACGTCAGCTAGTCAGCAGCAAACCCTTTTCTATCAAAAGTTTTTTTCTTCAATGGGAATGGATGCTAGTAATAATTTTAGCTATTGTACTATTGGTTAATGCTAGTCTCTCTCCATACTTTTTAAGTGGTTCGAGCTTAAGAGATGGAACGATGGTTTTTTTAGATAAGGCCTATATTGTTTTTCCAATGGCACTTATCATGATTTTACGGGATATCGATATTTCGGTCGGATCAACAGTTGCTTTATCGTCAGTTGTAATGGCAACGCTTTATAATAGTTTAGGCATTCCAATGGAAATGGCAATTGTAATTTGCTTGTTGGTTGGTTGTTTATGCGGCTTTTTAAATGGTCTGCTGATTGTAAAATTTAAAGAACTCTCCGCCGTTATTATCACACTTGGAACAATGATTTTATATAGAGGAATTGCTTATATTATTTTGGAAGACCAGGCTTCAGGAAATTTTCCAGAATGGTTTAAACTGCTTGGATGGGGTTATATAAATGGAATTCCTATTATTCTTATTGGTTTTATAATAGTTGCCATAGTATTTACTTTATTGCTGCATAGAACAACATTTGGAAGACAAGTGTATGCAATTGGGAATAATCCAACTGCAAGTAAATTTTCTGGTGTGCAAATCGATAAAATTAAGATTATTGTTTTTACATTAACTGGTTTAATGGCAGCGATTACAGCATTGTTTTTAGCTTCACGTATGGGAAGTACAAGACCTAATATTGCAACAGGCTATGAATTGGATGTTATTGCAATGGCGGCTCTTGGGGGCATTAGTACAGCTGGAGGAAAAGGAAGAATGCTTGGAACAATTATAGCTGTTTTTATTGTAGGATATTTGCAGTATGGTCTAGGACTGATCAATATTTCGTCTCAAACATTATTAATTATTATCGGCTTATTGTTAATATTTGCGGTGGCTGTTCCCAAAGTCAAGGTAGCTAATTTATTAAAAAGAAAAGGAAGCAGTTAATTTCATTTGTTTTGCACGACAATTTATTGTCTGTAAATATATTACGATCATTAGAGGGGAGAAGAGAAGATGAAAAGATTTCTAGGGGGATTTATAGCAATTATGATGATTGTGTATCTTGCTGCATGCAGTGCTTCGACAAGTCCAAGTGGCGGCAGTGAAAAGAAAGAAGGAGGAAAATCAGGTGCAAAAAAACATGCAATGATCTTTAAAAATACGGGAAATCCGTATGGAGAAAAAATGATGGAAGGATTTGAGAAAGCAATCACAGAAAAAGGCGGCGAAGTGATCCTTCGTTCTCCAGATCAGCCAACTGCCGAAGGACAAATTCAAATTATTGAACAGCTGATTACCCAAAATGTTGATTCTATTACCATAGCAGGAAATGACTTTGATGCACTTGAACCTGTATTATCCAAGGCTATGGATAAAGGAATTGAAGTTGTGTCTGTAGATTCAGCCGTTAATGCAAAAAGCAGAATGGTTCATGTCAATCAAGCAAACCCTGAAAGAATTGGTGCGGGCCAGATTGAAGCTGTTGCAGATATGATCGGTGGAAAAGGAGAAATTGCGATTTTAAGTGCAACATCACAAGCTGCTAACCAAAACTTATGGATTGAATATATGAAAAAAGAATTAGAAAAGCCAGAATATAAGGACATAAAACTAGTAAAAGTAGCTTATGGCGATGACCTTCGTGATAAAAGTGTATCTGAAACAGAAGCTTTATTAAAATCTTATCCAAATTTAAAAGCGATCATTGCCCCGACAACTGTTGGAATTGCTGCTGCGGGCAAAGTTTTAACAGATAAAGGTTTAGTAGGCAAAGTAAAATTAACAGGACTTGGTCTTCCAAGTGAAATGGCAAGCTATATCAAAAATGGAGTATCTCCATATATGTTCTTATGGAATCCAATTGATGTTGGCTATGCTGCAGGATATACAGCAGATGCGTTGGTAGAAGGCACCATCACTGGAAAAGTAGGAGATAAATTCGAAGCAGGCGATATGGGTCAACAAGAGATCGTAGAAGATGGGGAAGGAACACAAGTAATGTTAGGAGATCCATTTAAATTTGATGCAGATAATATTGATGAGTGGAAGGACGTTTATTAATAGCAGATTATTAAATCATCAGTCCCATGCAATAACTCAAACACATAAACAAATAAGAAAAAGCCAGCAATGATTTGCAGGCTTTTTCTATATGGTGAAAAAAGCGTTTAAAACGTGTATATCGGCAATTTTATAGAGTGAAACTTCAATCAGGCTTTTACTCAGCAAGTTTTTGTTCACCTAGATTTCTCATTTTCTTTTCTATTCCCTTAGGTGGGGAAAAAGCCTGTTAATGCGTAATAAAGAAAAGAGTTAATGAACAAATGTTTTGTTCATTAACTTATAAATATTAGCCTCGTATTGCTTTAATTGCTTGCGCACGATCAGAGCTTCCATAAATAAACGATCCAGCTACTAATACATTAGCTCCTGCTTCTATACATATTTTAGCTGTTTCTTCATTTATTCCGCCATCTACTTCAATTTCTAGTTCTGGATTCCATTCATTTGCCATTTCTCGAACTTCTGTAATTTTTGGAACCACGCTTGAAATAAAGGCTTGCCCGCCAAAACCAGGGTTTACGGTCATTAACAAAACCATATCGATGTCTTGTATAATATGTTTAATTGTATCCACAGGGGTACTTGGGTTAAGAACAACACCTGCTTTAATTCCTTGTTCCTTTATTAGCTGAATAGTACGGTGAAGATGCCGGCATGCTTCTACATGAACGGTAATAATATCTGCACCAGCTTTTGCGAATTCAGGAATATATTGATCGGGATTTTCAATCATTAAATGGACATCGAGGGGCAATTTAGTAATTGGACGGATTGCATCTACAACTAAAGGGCCAATTGTAATATTTGGCACAAAATGACCATCCATTACATCTACATGGATATAATCAGCGCCGCCAAGTTCTACATCTTTTATATCTTCTCCAAGTGCTGCAAAATTTGCTGAGAGAATAGATGGAGCAATTTTAATCATCATAAGAAACCTCCAAGTTTATGTATGTTTGTTGCTGCTTTTGAAAAAGGAACTATAAGTACATATCTAAAATTATAGCAGATAGAAAATAAGACACCAAGAAAATATATAGATAAGCATTCTGTTTTAGAAGAAGAGAAAATACAGTAAAAAAACCCCATCTTAATAAAGTAAGATAGGGCAATCACAATTAGGATAATAGATTTACAATCTCTTTTTGAACAGCTGATGAACTTGATTGGAAACTAGTGGAGATGCATGCGATAAGCAGTTCTTTGTTTTTGTACTGTTCTGGTTTGTTTTTATTATAATAAAAACGGATAGCTTCTTCTTCTTTAAAAAACTCTTTTCCTAATTTTAATAAAGTAGTAACAGGCAAAACAGAAAAATCTATCGGGCTAGCCTCTTCGTTAGCAGCCACTTCTGTATCTGCTTCTTGATGGAAATCTTTTACTACTTTATTTAGCAAAGTTTCTTGTTCCAACACTTGCTTAAATAGTTTTTTGCGGACTCTTTTCTTTTTGGAATGAAGTCCAAATACATCTAAAATATAATGATGAAGTTCTCTATTTTGGATAACGTCTTCTTGTTTTTTATAAATGGTATTCATTATATAACTCCTTTTCTCGATAAACTGCCAATCCATTTTTTCCGAGCTGGATTTTACGCACGGAAACTATTATATACTAAACTAGGGAAAGTACAAAATCTATCTTTCATAATAGTAGAATAATGAATAAGTAGAGCCTGCCATAAGTTAAGTAGAAAGTGAACAAAAATTTAAAGTATTTAATGCATTAAAATATTTTATATTAGGCTGTTAGTTGCTATTTGGCGCCTTTTTTTTCAAATAATTGCACAATGGCAACCAATACATCTACTGCTTTTTGCATATTATTAACGGAAATATATTCGTATTTGCTATGGAAGTTTTCGCCGCCTGTAAAGATATTGGGTGTAGGCAGTCCCATATATGATAATTGAGATCCATCTGTACCTCCGCGAATTGGCTGAACAATTGGTTTTATCCCTAGATTTTCCATTGCTTGGTAGGCCACGTCGACTATTTCTTTGACAGGTTCAATTTTCTCTCGCATATTATAGTATTGATCGTTTAATTCTAAATGAACGGTATTTTCGCCATATTTATCATTCAGTTTTTCAATAATTACAGTCAGAGTCTTTTTGCGATTTTCAAATCCTTCGCGATCAAAATCACGGATAATATAATGCAATTTGCTCTGTTCCACATCCCCGTTAAAGGATAATAGATGGTAGAAACCTTCATAGCCTTCTGTATGTTCAGGTGCTTCCTTTTCTGGTAGCTGGCTTTCAATTTCCATCGCAATTTTCATGCTATTGACCATTTTTCCTTTCGCCGTTCCAGGATGGACGTTTGTGCCTTTAACCGTGATTTTAGCAGCTGCTGCATGAAAGCTTTCATATTGAAGTTCGCCAAGAGGACCTCCGTCCACTGTATAGGCAAAATCTGCGCCAAATGCCTTTACATCAAATTTATGTGGCCCTCTGCCTATTTCTTCATCTGGTGTAAAAGCAACACGTATTTTTCCATGCTTTATTTCTGGATGCTGAATAAGATAGATAAGCGCTGTTATAATTTCGACGATGCCCGCTTTATTATCCGCTCCAAGCAATGTTGTTCCATCTGTTGTCAGCAATGTATGTCCAATATAGTTTTTCAGCTCTGGAAATTCTGTTGGGGAAAGTACAATATGTAAGTCTCTATTTAATATAATGTCTTTCCCGTCATAGTTTTCAACCAATTGAGGGCGGACATTTGTGCCAGTAAAATCAGTAGCTGTATCTAAATGTGCTAAAAAGCCGATAGTAGGCAGCTCTTTGTCAGTATTTGCCGGCAGTGTAGCCATTACATAGCCGAATTCATCGATTGTAACATCTGCCATGCCAATTTCCTTCAGTCCTTCTACTAATAAATTTCCAAGTGTAAGCTGACCAGGAGTGGAAGGACAGGAATCACTGTTTTCGTTTGATTGCGTATCAACAACTGCATAAGAAATAAAGCGGTCAATAATGCTGTTTCTCAAAAAACTCATCTCCTTGTATTTATTTATCACGCATTAAGGGGCTTTTGACCCCCACCTAAGGGATTATAAGAGAAAACGAGAAATCTAGGTGGGCAGAAATTTGCCCGTAAAAGCCTGATTGGTTCAACTAACAATCAGTGGGGGGATGAAAAAAACCCCCACTGATTGAAGTTTCACTTTATCTCTATTTGATGGGCAGTAAAATCTTCGCCTAAAAGATTAGGAGAGGACATGAGAAATCTAGGTTGGTAGAAATTTTCCCCAAAAAGCTCCATATAAAAGAACACAAACTTATAGCATCTACGTGGCCTGCATCCTTTTGGCCTCCTCTAACAATCAGGGGGCAAATATGGAACAGACCATCAATTGAAGTTTCACTTTATTTGATTTTAACATGGGCAATATGAATATTGGAATTTTTAGTAGAGTAAAATCTTTCTTCATATTTCTGCATTTTCTGCCTTGTTTTTAAGTGAAATGTCACTATTTCCCGAGAAATGTCCATACAATGCACAAAAAATTCCAAACTCTTTTTCGATAAAATAATATTATATCAAATAATGACAAGGAGAGTGTGCATGAAGAAGCCAATAATAATGATCAGTATATTACTTGCAATTATTTTTATTTGTTTTTTAGGAATATGGCTGTTAACTTCTCAAAAAACCAATTCAATTGATGATATAGAGAAAATTGAGGCTAAAAACATTTTTTCTCAAAAAGGAGAAGAGGAATATATTGTTTATTTTTGGCAGTCGACTTGCTCCTATTGCAAGCAAATAGAAGAAGAGGTTCTATCTTTTGATAAGACGGGAAATATTCCGATTTTTATTGTTGATATGCGAGAATCCACCAATGCAAAAAGTTGGTATGACTGGGAAGGACATCACAAAAAATATGATAAGGTGATTGGGAAAGTAGAAAATGGCAAAGAGGTGCTAAATAAAGGTATGAATATAAAAGAGTATACTAATCATAAAGAAATAGCCTGGGGTATAGAAACTACCGAAGCAAATCAAATTATTGCCAAACATAATACAGCATATGGAAACGAAGCACCTGCAAGTGTAGAGGAAATAGAGATTACAGGTACGCCTACTATGATAAAAATAAAGGACGGAAAAGTGACGAAATATGCTGTTGGAGTAAATGAAACATTAAGTTTGATGACAGGAAAATAAAAAAGACCGAAAAGTAAAAAAGGCCTTTAACATAGTCTAATTGTTAAAAACTATATTATACTAATAAAGACTTAGAATACAGATATTAGCTGTTATGTTTGAAACCTTCCTTTTTATCTAAGGGAGAAAATATTTTCTATTTAAGAGAGTTAATCTGAATAGAGGGCAATCAATAAATCTCTAAAATATTGAGATTGGAGAAAGTTTAATGAATAGTTTACTCTTGCAGCAGTTAATGGAGTTAACAGAGGAAGAAAAGGCAATAGTAGAACAAAACAAGGAAGTAAGAAAAGACATCTATACAAGCCAAACAAATTTTGTCATTGAAAGTGAGAAATTTCTAAATAAAAATAAAATGATAACTGCCCGCAAACATACAAGATTTATTGATTTTCCAAAACATAAACATAATTATATTGAAATTAATTATGTTTTAAATGGAGAATTGAAGCAAAGAGTTGGAAATGAAAACATGACGTTAAAAAAAGGGGAGCTATTATTTTTAAATCAGCATATTGAACATGAAATTTCAGCATGCGGAGAAAATGATATTATTATCAACTTTATTATTCAGCCCCACTTTTTCGACTATATTTTTCATTATTTAAATGGAGAAAATATTATTACAGATTTCCTTATTAGTAGTTTATATAATAACACTCAAAATGGACATTATCTTTATTTTACCGTATCAGATGTAGAGGAGATACAGAATATTATCAGCAAGATATTAGTAGAAGAGCTTAATCCTTCTGCGTTTACTGAATCGACCATTAAATTATATATGGGGCTATTAATTATTGAACTAGTGAAAAATACGGATAAGATTAAGCGTAACGAAGATTCACTTTTGCAACATTTTATTATAGTAGAATCATTAAAGTATATTGATGAGAATTATCAATTTGGAACCCTTAATGAATTGGGGGCAATGCTGAAACAGACAAGCTCTTCCTTAAGCAAACAGATAAAAAAAGCAACAGGATATACGTATAAAGAATTGCAGCAAGAAAAAAGACTGGCAAAAGCAAAAGAGCTTTTGCAAACAACTGACTTGCCGATTCGGACTATTGTAGAAGAAGTTGGCTATGATAATATTAGTTATTTTTATCGTCTATTTAAAGAAAAGTATATAGTAACTCCTAAGCAATACCGTTGTGAAGAAGCAACAAAATAAAGGTTGAAATACACCTCTGATTGTTAGATGCCATTAACAATCAGAGGTGTATTTTTTTAGGTTGTCAGGAAAATAAGGACAATAAAAAAGATAAATAACGTTATTTTTTTATACGTTTACATCATTTAATATAAAAATAAGGAAACGTTTTCATTAATACCCCAAGGAGAGGTGGAAAATGAAGAAATATACACTGGCTGTGGATATTGGCGCATCGAGTGGCAGGCTTATTTTAGGTTTTTTAGAAAATAATGCTTTGCAATTAGAAGAAATTCACCGATTCAGCAACAATATTGTAAAAAAAGATCAGCATTTTTGTTGGGATATCGACAAATTATTTTCAGAAATAAAAAAAGGCATAAAAAAATGCAATGATTTAGGAATTAAGCCAGCAAGCATTGGCATTGATACATGGGCAGTTGATTTCGTTTTATTAGATGAACACGGAGAATTGGTGACAGATGCAGTTGCATATCGTGATGATAGAACCAATGGCGTGATGGAAGAAGTTTTCCAAAAAATCAGCAAAGAAAGATTATATTTAGAAACAGGAATCCAATTTCAAAAGTTTAATACAATCTATCAGCTTTATGCTATTAAAAAGAATAATCCAGAAGTTTTGGATAAAGCAAAAACATTTTTAATGATTCCTGATTATTTTAATTACTTATTAACTGGCAAAGCAGCAAATGAATATACAAATGCTTCCTCTACACAATTATTAAATGCATTTACAAAAAAGTGGGATAAAGAGTTATTAGAGACATTAGGTATAAATGCAAGCATATTCCAAGAGATTAAATTGCCCAATACCGTATTAGGCAATTTAAAGGAAGAGCTAGTAGATGAATTTGGATTTGATATGAAAGTAGTCATGCCGGCAACTCATGATACAGGATCTGCTGTTATAGCTGTTCCAGAATTAAACGATACTATTTATATAAGCTCAGGAACATGGTCGTTGATTGGGGTGGAGAATAGATTCCCAATCTGCATTACAAAAGCATTGGATTATAACTTTACAAATGAAGGCGGAATAGATTATCGTTTTCGCTTCTTAAAAAATATTATGGGTCTTTGGATGATTCAAGAAGTAAAACGCAATTATGATAATCGATATTCATTTGCAGAGTTCGTTGATTTAGCAAAAGAAGCGAATGATTTCCAAGCAATCGTTGATGTGAATGATGATCGTTTTTTAAAACCAGACAATATGATAGAAGAAATTCAAAAATACTGTGCAGAAACAAATCAAAATATGCCAACTACTCCTGGTGAAGTGGCAAAATGTGTCTATGATAGTTTAGTTGCGAGCTATAAAGGAGCCATCGATGAAATTGAGGAAATCTTCGAGAAGCCTTTTCCTAGCATCAATATAATTGGCGGCGGCTGCCAAAATGAAATGCTGAATCAATTGATTGCCGATGCTACAAAAAAATCTGTATATGCTGGTCCGATAGAAGCTACTGCTATTGGCAATATCGTCTCTCAATTAATGGCGTTAGAAGAAGTGAAGGATATATCTGAAGCAAGACGCATTATTAAAAGTTCATTTGAAGTAAAGCAATTTGATGCAAGAGAAAATGAAGCAGTTAAATAAAAGGAGCGTGTTTGACATGGGTGTAAAAGAAAATTATGAATTAGCAAAAAAACAGTATGAACAATGGGGCGTTAATGTAGAAGAAGCATTAGAAAAATTGAAGAATGTTCCAATTTCCATTCATTGCTGGCAAGGTGATGATATTGGGGGATTTGAAGTAAATAAAAGTGAACTATCTGGAGGAATTGATGTAACAGGAGACTATCCTGGCAAAGCAACAAATCCAGAAGAGCTAAGAAGCGATTTAGAAAAAGCTTTATCATTAATTCCTGGCAAGCATCGTATTAATTTACATGCTATTTATGCAGAAACTAACGGAGAAGTAGTAGAAAGAGATGAATTAGAACCAAAGCATTTTGAGAACTGGGTAAATTGGGCAAAAGAAAATGGTTTAGGTTTAGACTTTAACCCTACATTATTTTCCCATGAAAAAGCAGCAGACGGGTTAACGCTAACGCATCCTAATGAAGAAATTCGTGATTTTTGGATTCAGCACTGTATTGCCAGCAGAAAAATCGCTGAATATTTTGGGAAAGAATTAGGAACGCCCGCTTTAACAAATATCTGGATTCCAGATGGTTATAAAGATATTCCAAGTGATCGTTTAACGCCAAGAAAACGCCTAAAAGAATCATTAGATAAAATCTATGCTGTTGAAACAGATGAACAATACAATTTAGATGCGGTTGAAAGTAAAGTATTTGGAATCGGCTCAGAATCTTATGTTGTAGGTTCACATGAATTTTATTTAGGCTATGCTTTAAAAAATAATAAATTATGTTTAATGGATACAGGACATTATCATCCTACAGAAACAGTTTCCAATAAAATTTCTTCTATGCTATTATTCTCTGATAAATTAGCATTGCATGTTTCTAGACCTGTTCGTTGGGATAGTGACCATGTTGTTATTTTAGATGATGAATTAAAAGAAATTGGTATAGAAATTGTCCGTAATGATGCATTAGATAAAGTAATTATTGGATTAGACTTTTTTGATGCAAGCATTAACCGTGTTGCTGCATGGACAATTGGAACAAGAAATATGATTAAATCATTGTTGAATGCATTATTAATTCCACATGATAAATTAAAACAACTGCAAGAAGAAGGAAACTTCACTGATAGATTAGCATTAATGGAAGAATTTAAAACATATCCATTTGGAGCAATCTGGGACTACTATTGCGAACAAATGAATGTTCCTGTTCGTGAGTCATGGTTGAGTGACGTGAAGAAATATGAAGAGGACATACTTTCAAAAAGAGCAAATAAAGCCGAGGGAAGCTTGCCTGTAAATATGGGATAAAGTATAGTAAAAAAGGTGAAAGCCCAAAAAGTGGGTCTTTCACTTTTTTTTACATATTCATTAAAATTAGCTATTCTAAACGAATAGAAGTTAATCAAAAAAACAAACAAAGCTTTTATAGGGAACAGAATAAAATTATGATATAGTACAAATAAGAATAGTAAAATAAAAACAAAAACAAAAACAAATAAAAAAGACAAAATAAGGGGAGACTCTATGTGCTTGTAGCAGAACGGCGAAGAAAAATTGTGGAATTAGTAAATGAAAGGTTAAGTATTCGTGTCACTGAATTAAGTGAAATTTTTTCAGTAACAGAAGAAACAATCAGAAGAGATTTAGAAAAGCTAGAACAAGATCAGCTATTAAAGAGAAGTCATGGCGGAGCTGTCAGTTTAGATAAAGAACCAACTGAAATACCGTATATGGTAAGAGAGGTTACAAATGCAGCGGAAAAAAGGGCGATTGCTGTGGAAGCGGTTAAAACTATTGATGCAGGGGAACAAATTGTATTAGATGGCAGCACAACAGCATGGTATATGGCAGCAGAATTGCCTAATATGCCTTTAACAGTAATAACTAATTCTATAAAAGTGGCATTAGAATTAAGCAAAAAAGATCAAATAAAAGTGATATCAACGGGTGGAATGCTATTAGCGAACTCTTTATCCTTTGTTGGCCCATTAGCTGAGCGCTCTTTGGAAAAATATCATGTTAATAAGCTATTCTATTCATGCAAAGGCGTTGATTTATCTGGTGGCTTAAGTGATGCTAATGAATGGCAGGCATTATTGAAAAAACAAATGATGAATATTGCTTCTTCTGTTATATTATTAGTAGATTCTTCCAAGTTCGGGGTAAGAACTTTTGCACATATCGCAGAATTAAAGGATATTGATCAAATTATTACGGATACAAGTATACCTGCAGCATACAAAACTTATTTTGATGAAAAAGAATTGGATATGAAATTGGTTGAAATATAAAAGTACTCCATGGCGAGTGCTTTTTTTTATGGGGATTTTTGAGGAGACAAGATCTATTAATAACTTATATGAAATAATAAAAACAAAAGATAAGTAGGTATAAAAATTCAAAAAAAGTTCATTTTTTGATTTGTTTATTTTGTTTTATGTTGATTTATTTTTGTTTTAAGCGTATTATAAAAATATAAAGAAGATATAAAAAAGATTCAAATTTTAATAGATGAAGAACAAAAAAGGAGAGTTGAAAATGATTACAAGTATTCAGAAAGAGAATATTCTAGAAGCACCTTTTGTTAAAGAAATGTGTGAAGCTACATTTAACATGTGGAGATTAGGCTGGGATGAAAGAAACGGAGGAAATATTAGCTACTTGCTGACAAAAGAAGAAGTTTCTAAATATTTAGATGTAAATCAAGTTAAACGTACACTTCAGCTGCAATTTCCTGTAGCAGAGTTGGCCAATAAATATTTTATCGTAACAGGATCAGGCAAATATTTTAAAAATGTTAATGGTGACCCGAAAAATACATTAGGAATTGTGAAGGTTGATGAAACAGGAAATGCTATTCATATTATTTGGGGATTAGAAGATGGATCTAATCCAACAAGCGAACTACCATCTCACTTTATGAGCCATATTGCCAGATTAAAAGTTGATTCTAACCATCGCATTATTATGCACAACCATGCTACAAATATTATCGCGATGACATTTACACATGATTTAGATGAAGCAAACTTTACAAAAACTTTATGGCAAATGTGTACAGAATGTATTGTTGTTTTCCCAGATGCTGTTGGAATTCTTCCTTGGATGGTTCCAGGTACAGATGCAATCGGTCAAAAAACAGCAGAAAAAATGAAAGAACATCGTTTAGTTTTATGGCCGCATCATGGAATATTTGGCGCTGGAACAACGATGGATGAAACGTTTGGTTTAATTGAAACAGCAGAAAAAGCAGCGCAAATTTATACAATCATAGGTGATCCATCTAAAATTAAACAGACTATTTCGGATGAAGAATTAGATGAGTTGGCTAAAGCTTTTAATGTGGAACCAAAAGTGGGTATTTTGGCTGTTTAATGAAATGTTAGGGCATTATTGCCCTTCATTTATAGAGTTTTATGTGAAATGCTGAACAAAAAGTATACTTTATTAGGAGGAATTACAATGAGTTCACATGTATTTTATGTACCAAGCACTAATTTAATGGGAGCAGGATGTTTAGCAGATGCAGGCCCGTATATTCAAGAATTAGGATTTAAAAGAGCAATTTTAGTAACAGATAAATTTTTGAATTCTAATGGAATTGCAGATAAAGTAAAAAAAGTTCTTGAGAGAAGCGATGTAAAATATACAGTTTATGATGAAGTGGAGCCAAACCCTACTACAGTAAATGTGCATAATGGAGTTTCCGCTTATAAAGAGAATGCATGTGATTTTATTGTATCTGTCGGAGGAGGATCACCACAGGATACAGCCAAAGCCATCGGTTTGGTGGTAGCAAATGGGGGCCATATTAAAGAGTATGAAGGAGTTGGAAAAACGAAAAATAAATCGGTGCCGATTGTAGCCGTTAACACAACAGCAGGCACTTCAAGTGAGTTTACCATCAATTATGTTATTACAGATGAAGAACGGAAAGTGAAAATGGTGATGGTGGATAAACATAGTTTAGTCACTATTTCAGTGAATGATTCAGAACTCATGGTAGATAAATCTGCCGCTTTAACAGCAGCAACAGGTGTTGCCGCCTTAACACATGCTATAGAAGCAATTGTTACTCCAGGCGCTTACCCTGTAACAGATGCTACTGCATTAGCTGCAGTGAAAATTATTTTTGAGTACCTTCCATGTGCAGTTAAAAATAGCCATGATATAGAGGCGCGAGAACAGATGGTTTATGTCATGTTTTTAGAAGGAATTGCATTTAATAATGCAGGTTTAGGTTTTGTTCATGCGATGGCACACCAATTAGGGGGAGTATATAATTTGCCCCATGGCGTTTGCAATGCGATGCTGCTTCCTATTGTGGAAAGAGAAAATGCCAAACGCAATCCAAGTAAATTTCTTGCAATTGCAGAAGCTATTGGATTAAAAACAGAAGGAAAAACAGCTGAAAAGTGTGCAGAGGAAGTTATAGAAGCCATTAAAGATTTGTGCACAACAGTGGGTATTCCTAGCAAATTATCTGAACTGGGAGTGAATGAAGTAGATGTGGATAAACTTGCTGATTTTGCATTAAAAGATGCATGTGCTCCAGGAAACCCATTTCAGCCAACAAAAGAAGAAGTTATCGAGATGTTTAAAGAAATATTATAGGACGAGCAAAAAAGAGAGAATTAGAATTCTTTTTTTTTTGTTTTTGTTTGGAAAATAATAGAGAAGCCAAAAAAACAAAAAATATTTTTTTGTTCCAGTTTTTTATATATAATAAAAGAAAAAGATTAGGTGAGATTAATGCCTTATAAAACAGTCATTCTTGTAGTTTTTTTATTTTTTGTAAGCGGATGCATCGGCGATCCGAAACCAAAGTATGAAGTTATTTATGAAAATACTGGAAAACAAACTGCACAATTGAATAAAAAGGACACTCAAGCATTTACCATTGCGGTTATTCCAAAAGTAAGTGGCATTCCCTACTTTAATGCAGTGGAAGAAGGGGCAATGGAAGCAGGCAAAGATTTAAATGTTCATGTCTTGTATTCGGGACCATTAATAGCAGACTGGAAGCAGCAAGAAAAAATGATAAAAGAATATATCAAACAGGATGTGGATGTCATTGCCGTATCAGCAAATGATCCGGAGAAGCTAGGGAAAGTGCTAAAACAAGCAAAAGCCAAAGGAATCAAAGTCATCACTTGGGATTCGGATACAAATCCAGAATATAGGCAGTACTTTGTAAGCAGTGTAAATCCAGAGATTTTAGGAAGACATGTAATGGATACACTCTCATTGGGAATGAATGAAAAAGGCGAATATGCTATTATAACAGGTACTGATAATGCAGCAACATTAAAAGAGTGGATAAAATGGATGGTCAGGCAGCAACAAGAAAATTATCCGAATATGAAGCTGCTAGAAATTGCAGAATCAAATGATGATCCGCAAAAAGCATATATGATCACTAAAAAATTAATGAAAAAATATCCGAATATACAAGGAATTATTGGCAGTTCTTCAGTAGGGCCTCCTGCAGCAGCACAAGCGATAATAGATGAAAATAAAGTTGGAGAAATTCATGTTGTTGGTTTATCAAGTCCAAATTTGATAAGAAAATATATTCAAAACGGCACACTTCAAATAGGGACACTTTGGAGTCCTAAAAAGCTAGGCTATTTAACCGTTACTGTCGCAAAAGAAATCCTGCTTGGAAATAAATTGTCTGATAATATGTCTATTTCTAATGTGGGCGTTATTCGTTTGAAGGGAGACAGCATCATCATGGATCAACCGATTGATTTTACAAAGGAGAATATAAATCAATATGATTTTTAGGTTCTTTCAAATACTGGGATTACATCAGGCTCCATTAAAGATGAAATTAATTATTATTTATATTATATTGACAGCGATTCCAATGGCGATTATTGGTTATTTTACTTATATAGAAAATACAAAGGCAATAGAAGAGCAGGTTGGAGAATATATACCGAGACTATTAAACCAAGCAAACCAAAATATAGAAAATGAGATGGACCAGTTAAATGATTTGTCTAATGCTATCTATAATTCTAGTGATATAATGTCTATTCTTAGAACAAGTCCTTATAAAGAGAAATCTGCTTTTTTGCAAGACGAATATACGGTTGAAAGTTTTTTGTCAAAAACCTATCTTGACAGCAATAAATCAGGAATTATGGGAGCTTTTTTATTAACAAATAACGGGAATTATATTAGCACAAAAATTCCTTACACTGGATTTGAGCTGTCAGATTCCATTGTGCCCTTTGGAGAAATCCATGATTTATCTGGTTTATCTCCACTTATTTTGCCAAAGCAAACAGATTTAGTTTTTGAAGATCATTCCCCATTTATTTTAATAGTAAATAAGATTGAGGATGTGGAGAACAGGGGAAGTTTAGGGACGCTGATACTAGCTGTAAAAGTTACCTTTATAGACAAATTATTAAGCGGTATTGATAAAGAAGAAAGAGCAACAATGTGGCTGATGGATCAAAATGGATACATCATTTATCATCCAAATCAAACGTTAATTGGAACAACAGATGAAGAACTGAAAAACTATCCGCTGGTAAATGGCAGTTTTCGTACAACAGAAAATAGTCATGGCAGAATTTTATTCAGCATTAATCAATCGAACACAAATAAATGGATACTGGTCCATAGTATTTCTATGAAATATTTGACAGAACGGACAGATACTGTAAAAAATGTAACCGTTGTTATTTTTATTTTACTTGTTATTGTTACGACAGCTTTATCTATTTTTATCGCATGGTCGGTAACAAAACCAATTGGCGCACTTGGCAAAGTGATGAAAGAAGTGGAAAAAGGCAATTTACATGTGAAAATTCCTCCTGGCAATAAAGATGAAGTAGGAGAATTGGCAAATAGCTTTCAATCCATGTTAGTACAATTAAGGGAATTAATTAAAAAGAATTACGAAATTGAACTGCAACAGCGGGATGCAAAAATATATGCTTTGCAGTCACAAATCAATCCTCATTTTATGTATAACACATTGGAAACGATAGGTGCAGTGATTGAGGAAGAACAATCAGAAACAGCAACAGATATGATTTCTATTTTAGGACAGATGCTTAGGTATTCTTTAAGTGAGGGCAAGAGTTTAGTAGCATTAAAACAAGAGTGGCTACATATTAAAAATTATTTAACACTGCAAAAAATTCGCTTTGAAGATAGGGTTATTTATCAAATGGAAGGAGAAGAGCTAATAGATTCTTATTTCACCCCTAAATTTATTATTCAGCCAATTGTTGAGAATTCATTTAAGTATGCGATGTCTAAACGAAGCGTTTTGCATATTACCATTAAAATAACAGTCTACGGGGATGAATTGCTCATAATGGTGGCAGATAATGGCCCTGGGATCCCTAAAGAAACACTTACAGCCATTTATAGAAATTTAGATTCTACCGACTATTTTACAAAAGAGTCTGGGGTAGGTCTAACAAATGTTCATGCCAGAATTATCATGATGTTTAGCGAGAAATATGGTCTTTCCATAGATAGTGAACAAGGAAAAGGCACTATTGTTCTATTAAGACTGCCGTTAATCAATCATTCGCGCATACAGGAATTCACTCAGGGTGGGGAAGAAGGGGAGGGGAAAAATGGAGAGAGTTAGAACCATTATTGTGGATGATGAGCCAAAAATTTTAAATCGGCTTATTCGGATTGTTCAATCATGTGGAGACGAATGGGAAATTGTCGGCACATTTTCAGATGGGAAAGAGGCTTATGATGCAATAAGCCAACAATCGCTCTCTTTTGACTTGCTGTTGACAGATGTTCAAATGCCGGAGATGGATGGATTAAAGCTTATCCATTCATTGAGGGAAGATAATCGGATGTTTGAATCAATAATTATTAGTGGTTATGATCAATTTTCGTACCTTCAGACGGCTATGCGTCAAGGCGCTTCTAATTATCTATTAAAACCAATAAATAAAGGGCAGATGGCAGCGGAATTAGAAGATATGAAAGTGAAAATAGAGAAAAAAAGAGAGGAAGAGAAAGGAATAAAGGAGTTGGAGCATAAAGCTTCTGAATTGGATTATGCAAAACAAATTCAGTTTTTAAGCCAAGTATATATGTCAGAACCGAATGAAGAGGAAAGAAACGAATGGCTGCAATTATTTGGGGATAAAAGGCACCATCTGCTCTATTTAAGCATTGACCAAAATATAAAGCAGTCATTATCAAAGGATTTAAATACATGGATTCGAATGGTAAATAAGGATGTGGAGGCAGTTTTTAGAAGCTGTTTATCTAATTGGGATACCTCTATCCCCGCTAATACTTGGTTGTGGAAAGATGATCTTTTTTCATTTTGGCTGCTAGTTGCAAATTCTAAAGGCAAAGATGTTTTGCCTCCTATAGAAGATATGGTGGCCATTTTAAAGGAGAAGGTAAAAAAGGAAACATCTAATACAATATCTATTGCAATAGGGAACAGATTTTTTACATTAGATGAATTTATTCAAAATAAAAAGAAGCTAGAAGCTCTCATGCAAAATAGAATAGTGTTTGGCAGCAATAAAGTATTTTGGCTAAACAAGATAGACATGGATGAAGAAAAAGGTGAAAAAGGCATTAGCAATGACTTGCTTAAAGATGTCCAACAAATAATATACAGTTTAGAAAATGGAACAAAACAGCAGATAATAGAAGCTTTAGAACAATATTTCAAAAAAATTCATCACCTAAAATCAGCAAGAGCTATTGAGGAGGCTGTGCAATTATTAGGCATTCGTATAGTAAATAGATGGATTGAACTAGACGGTTTCAGGGAAAAACGGGAATTATTTATAGAGGTATTAACATTAACGAAAAATACAGCAAACTTCTATCAATTAACAGATAAAATCAGAAACTGGGTATTTGATGCCATGGAATTGATTGATCAAGTTAAGGAAAACGAAACAGATCCAATTTATAAAGCAAAGATGTATATTAATGAGCATTTAGGTGAAAGTATAACGATTAAAATTATTGCACAGCATGTTTATATGAGTCCTACCTATTTTAGTCATTATTTTAAAGAGCAAACAGGAGAGACTGTTTTGGATTATATTACAAAATGCCGTTTAAAAAAGGCGCAAGAAATGCTTGAGACAACAGATTCTAAAATTTATGATATTTCTTTGTTGTTAGGCTATCAAGATACCAAATATTTTAGCCGTTTATTTCGCCAATGGTACGGGTACAGTCCATCCCAATATAGAGAAAACTTTAATAAAACATATAATAAAAATATGAACAGATAACATTTATCTATTTTTGTTTTTCTTTATAAATAAAGTCCTTTAAAAGAGAATATGAGTAGAATCTCTAATAAAAAGAAAGATTGTTCGCGGAAGAATAATCTTTCTTTTTATTTTTTAGAAATACCCTTATATGCAGATAAAGAAAGGGGTTTCACATGTGTTTATGAAAACCTTTACAAAATCATAAATTTCACCCCCTTTCCGTTGTTTTGTCACCTAGAAATGTGTTGGAAATTCCTTTATATTTTAACTGTGAGATGAATATTCAAAAATAAAACAAAATAAACAAAAAATATTGGAAGGTGGGGAACAAAATGAGTGTTACAAGAATAGCAAGTGTTATGTCAGTCTATAAAGATCAGTACGAGGAGTACAAGCGCCGGCATGATGAATTATGGCCGGAAATGAAAGCAGAATTAAAAGCACATGGTGTTCATAACTATTCCATTTTTTTAGATGAAGCTTCCGGCAGGTTGTTTGCTTACTTAGAAATTGAAAGTGAAGAAAAGTGGAGCAAGATGTCTGAAACAGCGATATGTAGAAAATGGTGGGATTATATGGAGCCATTAATGGAGACAAATCCAGATAATAGTCCTGTATCTACCGAATTAAAGAATGTTTTTTATTTAGCTTAATTCCTTAACATGTAAATTAAAAAGAAGGGAATGTTCAGTATGGCAACAGCTACTAAAAAGGGTGGAAGAAAAGCGACAATCACAGTAGCCATGTCCAATTACCTAGAAGCAGGTTCAATTGTTGCAGGTGCAGGTGGTTTAACGCTTTGGATGGAATATCTAAATCTGGATGATTTTAAACTAGGATTGCTTGGGGCATTAAGTGCAAACGGTTTTGGATCTGCAGTAGGTGCATTGCTCGGTGGAATATTAGTAGATAAGTATGGTCGCAAATTTATTTATAAGTATGATTTATTAGTGTATATGCTAGGGATATTATTAATTGCATTCTCCTTTAATTTCCCAATGTTGTTAATTGGTTATGTAGTAACAGGTATTGCCGTGGGTGCAGCTATTCCAGCAGCATGGACATATATTGCTGAAGAAGCTCCTGATAACGAAAGAGCTGCAAGAATAGGAATGGGTCAGTTAGCATGGTCTGTGGGTCCAGCAATCTCTTTATTACTTTCTGTATTATTAGCTCCATTAGGTTTATTAGGAAGCAGAATTATTTTTGTACAGCTATTTGTAATCGCTTTAATCACGTGGATTATGCAGCAGCAAATCAATGAGTCAAAAATTTGGGAAGAAGAAAAACAAAAAGAAAAAGAACAAGTACGCAAAGGAGAAGCAATTGCCAACCCAATAAAAGAATTATTCAGCATTAAAGCTAATCGTCAAGCAATTATTCTGCTTTTAGGAATTTATGTATTTTGGAATTTAGTTGCTGGTGTAATGGGATACTTTATGCCATATATTTATGAAACAGTTGGTGGATTATCAGCAGCACATGCCAATCTATTACAGGCCTTCTTATGGATATTAACAGTTGCTTCCACATACTTTGTCTTTATTAAATTTGGCGATAAAATGAATCGAAAAGTACTTTATACAATTGGAGCGGTATTAGGAATTGTAGCATGGCTAATCCTTTCACTTGGATCAATGGGAATGTTTGAACTATTTACATTTGTTATCCTTTGGGGGATAGCGGCAGGATTTGGTGCACAATCATTTTACGGCTTATGGTCTAGTGAATTATTCCACACAAAATATCGTGCAAAAGCGCAAGGATTTTTATTCGCAATAGCTCGTGTATCGGTAGGTTTAATATCATTAGTAGTACCTCTGATGATTTCAACACTTGGATTTAAAATTTCCAGTATAATTATGGTTGGATTCTTAGTAGTAGCAGCTGTAATAGGCTACGTTATGGCTCCTGAAACTAGAGGGAAATCATTAAAAGAAATTGAAAAAGAAAGATATTCAGCATAAAGTGAAACTTCAATCCATGAGGGTTTTCCACGTCCTCCACGGATTGAAGTTTTATTTTATTAAGGGGGTTTTCGTAAACTTTGTTATTTTTAAAGAAGTAGGTGGATTTCCGTTCCAGGATGCTCGCTTTCCGTGGGGCGGGCGGTGAGCCTCCTCAGGCTGTGCCTTGCGGGGTCTCACCTGTTCCGCTAATCTCGCACCTTTCACTCCAATCCACCTGTTTTAACCATGGATTTATTCATTGAAACGATCCGAAAAACAACCATCTTTTAGAAAACAACCTTTATTAATTAAGTTCAATCAGTTTTTTATTCAATAATCCTTTTTAAACCAATGCTTGATAATGCCGTCTGCAAATTGGCGCAAGTTGTGATTTTATGGAAATCGATACCTAAAGAAATAATCGTTTGGGCTATTTCTGGACGGATTCCAGAAATAATCGTTTTTACTCCAATCAGATCAAGGGCCTGCACCACTTTAAATAAGTTATCAGCTACCATCGTATCAACAATCGGTACACCAGATATATCTAAGATTAAATACTCCACCTGCAATTTGGCAGCTTCTTCTAAGGCTACTTCTAAAATGAGCTGAGAACGATCTGTATCAATTTCCCCAATCAGTGGAATGATGGCTGTTTCTTTAGCGACTGGAACAACAGGCACCGATAATTCTTCTAATGCAGTATAGGCTATTTTCATTAAATTTCGATTGTGCTCTTCGTAGACCTGGCCGATGATGGCACTCATTTCATCAAGAAGAGGATCAATTAGTTTTCCTACATCGAGCATAGTTATCGCAGCAAAGGATTTTTGTTCCAGTTCTTCTGTGAAAACATGCCAAATCACATTTCGGAAAATCGAGAATGAACGAAGAGAAACGGATAATGGAATATGGTTTTTGACAAGCGTTTCTCCCGTTGTTTTCGCCCAATTAACCAGTCCATTTTCTTCTATAATATCACCCTTTAGAGTGGCTCCCATTATGGAAAAAAGTTTAGCATTCCACTTGTTGTTTTTTTCTCTATCACTATCTGTATAAATATTAAGACCTTCTTCTATATAAAACTGATTTAATAAAAGAAGGGTTTTTTCAGAAAGTATATATTGACTTTCTATCACTTTATTTCCTATATATGCTAATTCATCTTTCAAAATGAATCATCTCCTAAACTGTCTATTAAAACTATTATACCATTTTGTGAATAGGGATGAAGAGTAGGGCATGTTTAAAGAGAATTTACTATTTAGCATATGGTCCTGAAGAATTTCTTATAACCAATTCTGGTTGATAGACTATGGAAGAAGATGGATTTCCCCTTTTTTCAATTGCATCGATAATCCATTTAGCCGCATCTATCCCCATTTCAGTTTTAGGATGGGCTACCGTAGTTAGTTTGATATCTGTTGCTTGTGCAAGGAATGAATCATCATACCCGACGATTGAGATATCCTCTGGAATACTTAGGGAATGGTATTTAAGGACATTGATAACTTCAATAGCTAACTGATCATTGTAGCAAACAATTGCTGTAGGTTTTTGCCTGCTGGATAAGATACTTTCTAATTGTTTCAGTGGTGTGCTATTTTGTTCATCTGTTGAATAGGTAATCACCATTTCAGGAAAAAAAGGCAGATTAAATTCCTTATATGCGCGAATAAATCCTTTCATTCGATTGACACCTTGCAGATCATCTGTTTTAAATAGACCAATAATTTTTTTGTGTCCAAGCTTAATAAGATGTTCTGTTGCGATATAACCCCCATGTTCATCGTTTACGACAATATGAGGAGGTGTGAGCTGTGAATAAAATTGGTTAATCATTAGATAAGGTATCTGATTTTGCTCTAATTCTAAATAGTAATTTATATTGGGGTTATAGTTGCTGCTTTGTGTAGGCTCTACAATTAGCCCATTGATATTGCTGCTTAACATGGTTTGCAGACATTGTTTTTCTTTGTCCATATCATTATCAGTACAGGCAAAAGTTAGAGAATACCCTTTTGTCGTTAAATAAGATTCAATTCCTTTAATGATAGATGGAAAAATATAGTCAGAAATATAGGTTGTAATAACACCGATATTTCCATTGTTTTTTATAGTGGGAAATGCAGAAGAAGAACCGGGCAATTCAATAATTTGGTTGGAACAAAAGGTTCCTGCTCCTTGCTCTCTATATAGCCACCCTTCATGAACTAAATCACCGATTGCTTGTCTAATTGTATGTCGGCTTACTCCTAATAACTTCATTAGTTCATTTTCTGAATAAATCTTTTCTCCGGGTTTTACTTGGCCGCTTGTAATCCATCCTTTTATTTTTTCCTTTACCATATTATATTTTGTCATGTGTGCCACCGAATCACCACTTTCATAAATTTTATACTTATACGGACAATAAAATATAGCAACATCGTATCAAAAAAAGTAGAAGTTGACTATGAATTTTTATAACGCATTAAAGGACTTTGGACCCTCACCTAATGGAGTATAAGAGAAAACGAAGAATCTAGGTGGGTAGAAATTTTCTATAACAGCCTGATTCATTCAACTAATAGTCAAGAGATAGGAAGCTATATTGCATTTTATATTTTTTCTAAAAAAGTATTGAAAAAAATATATGAGATGTTAAACTTTACTTAAAGTTATACGTACAAGTTGGAAAAAATAGTACAGTTGTAAGTATAAATGTGTAATAAAATAACCTTGTACGTAATAAAAAAATGATATGTAGATTTTTTAAAAAAATGTAAGCGTATTCTAACGAGGCGGAGGAGATGGGGTTGGCGAAATATTCAATTGGGGTAGACTACGGAACACAGTCTGGAAGAGCAGTTCTAGTAGAGGTTGGCACAGGAAAAGAGATTGCAGCTGCTGTAAAGGAATATACACACGGGGTTATGGATGAATATCTGCCGGACGAGAAAACGAAGCTTGAGCATGATTGGGCTTTGCAGCATCCGAAAGATTATTTAGAAGTTCTAAAGATTACCATTCCAGAAGTATTAGAAAAAGCTCAAGTTTCAAATGAAGATGTTATTGGAATCGGGATTGATTTCACGGCATGTACCATTTTGCCAATTGATAAAAACGGTATTCCACTATGTATGCGCCAAGAATTTAAACATCATCCACATAGCTATGTGAAACTTTGGAAACATCATGCAGCGCAAGAAGAAGCAAACCGTTTAAATGAAATAGCAAAACAGCGGGGAGAAACATTTCTAAAGCGCTATGGAGGAAAAATATCATCTGAATGGATGTTTCCAAAGATTTGGCAAATTTTAAATGAAGCTCCCGAAATCTATGCGGAGGCAGATCAAATATTGGAGGCAACAGATTGGGTGATTTCGGAGTTGACTGGAGAAGTTGTCCGTAATAGTTGTACGGCTGGATATAAAGCGATATGGCATAAAAAAGATGGATATCCTTCCAATGAATTTTTTAAGGCCCTTGATCCTCGCCTAGAAAATGTTGTGGAAGAGAAGTTGTCGACTCAGATTGTTTCTATTGGATCAAAAGCAGGAGAGTTGACTGAGAAAGCAGCAAAGTTAACTGGATTAAAGCCAGGAACTGCAGTAGCTGTGGCAAATGTAGATGCACATGTTGCTGTTCCAGCTGTTGGAATAACAGAAGCTGGAAAACTATTAATGATTATGGGAACATCTACTTGCCATATTTTGTTAGGAGAGAAAGAAGCGATTGTGCCAGGCATGTGTGGAGTAGTAGAAGATGGAGTTTTGCCAGGGTTTTTAGGATATGAAGCAGGCCAATCTTGTGTGGGCGATCATTTTGAATGGTTTACACAAAATTGCGTTCCAGCTAGCTACCAGGAACAGGCAGAAAATAGTGGAGTAAACATTCACCAGTTTTTAACAGAGAAAGCAAGTAGATTAGAAGTTGGTGAAAGCGGTTTATTGGCACTTGATTGGTGGAATGGAAATCGTTCTACGCTTGTTGATGTAGATTTAACCGGATTGCTATTAGGTGCAACTTTGCTCACAAAGCCTGAAGAAATATATAGAGCTTTAATTGAAGCAACTGCATATGGCACAAGAATGATTGTTGAAACTTTTAGAAATAGCGGTGTGCCAGTTAATGAAGTATATGCAGCAGGAGGCATTGCAGAGAAAAATGAATTAATGATGCAAATTTATGCAGATGTTCTAAATATGGATATTAAAATTTCCGCCTCCTCTCAAACGCCTGCTCTTGGAAGTGCGATGTTTGGTGCAGTAGCAGCAGGTAAAGATAACGGAGGCTACGATACGATTACAGATGCGGCTAGAGAAATGGGCAGAATCAAGGATAAAATCTATAAGCCTATGAAAAAGAATGCAGAAGTTTATGAACAGCTCTTTGCTGAATACAGCAAGCTTTATGATTATTTTGGACGCGGAGAAAATAATGTAATGAAAAAATTAAAGCAACTAAAGAAAAACGGAGCCCATGATGTTAAGGGGGAAACGGTATGTTAGAAAAACTGAAAAGGGAAGTATTAGAAGCTAATCTTGAACTTCCTAAAGCCGGTCTTGTTACATTTACCTGGGGAAATGTTAGCGGCATTGACCGAAATACAAATCTTGTCGTCATAAAACCAAGCGGCGTCGATTATGAGAAATTACAAGTGGAAGATTTAGTTGTAGTGGATTTAGCTGGAAACATTGTAGAAGGAACACTTCGTCCATCATCTGATACACCAACACATTGTGCACTTTACCGAGCATTTAGTGAAATCGGGGGCATTGTCCATACACATTCCCCATGGGCAACTAGCTGGGCTCAGGCAGGGAAAAGAATTCCTGCACTTGGCACAACACATGCTGACTATTTTTATGGGGAAATTCCCTGTACACGGAAATTAACAGGAGAAGAAACAAATCGGGCATATGAGCTGGAAACAGGCAATGTAATTATAGAGACGATCGTAAAAGAAAGCATTGATCCTATTGCAATGCCTGGAATATTAGTGAAAAATCATGCACCTTTTTGCTGGGGAAAATCGCCATCTCAAGCTGTGCATAATGCAGTAGTTTTGGAAGAAGTAGCAAAAATGGCTCTGCATACTCTCCAGCTTAATCCAAAAGCGGAGTGGATTGATCAATTTTTGCTAGATAAACATTATTTGCGAAAGCATGGTGCCAATGCATATTATGGGCAAAAAAATGGGTAATTTTTTAATGGAAGCATAATTTAAGGGGGAGTTATGATGTTAAAAACAAAAGAATATGAATTCTGGTTTGTTACGGGAAGCCAATTATTATACGGAGAAGATGTGCTTCGCCAAGTGGATGAAAACTCAAGAGTTATCGTAAATGGCTTAGATGAAGATAGAGCTATTCCTTATAAAATTGTTTTTAAGGATGTGGTGAAAGATTCGGATTCCATTCGCCGTCTGTGTTTAGAAGCTAATGCTGCGGAGCATTGTGCTGGAATTATTACATGGATGCACACATTCTCTCCATCAAAAATGTGGATTGCAGGACTTTCTGCATTACAAAAGCCACTGCTTCACTTTGCGACACAATTTAACCGTGATATTCCATGGGAAAGCATTGATATGGACTTTATGAATTTAAATCAGTCGGCACATGGTGATAGAGAACATGGATTTATTGGCAGCCGATTGCATATTAAACGAAAAGTGATAGTAGGGCATTGGGAAAACGGGGAGATTAGAAAAAGAATTGGCAGTTGGACGAAAACAGCTGTTGCTTATTCTGAAAGCAAAGATTTGAAAATTGCCAGATTTGGAGATAATATGCGCCAAGTTGCTGTAACAGAAGGAGATAAAATAGAAGCGCAAATAAAATTCGGCTGGACAGTAAATGGCTATGGAATCGGCGACCTTGTTCAAAAAGTAAATGAGGTAACAGACGAAGCGGTGGAAGAGCTTTTAGCCGAGTATGCAAAACAATATCAAATTGATTCTAAAGCTTTTGAAGATGGAGCGATTCGAGAGAGTATTGCAGAACAAGCAAAATATGAATTGGCATTAAAAGCATTTTTAGAAGCAGGAAATTATACAGCCTTTACTACAACATTTGAAGATTTGCACGGCATGCACCAACTACCAGGACTCGCAGTGCAGCGCTTGATGGAACAAGGTTATGGGTTTGCAGGAGAAGGAGACTGGAAAACAGCTGCACTAGTCAGATTAATGAAAATTATTGCCAATAATGAAGGGACATCCTTTATGGAAGATTACACATATCATTTTGAGCCGGGAAATGAAATGGTCCTTGGTTCTCATATGCTAGAGGTTTGTCCAACTATTGCAGCAACAAAACCGAAAATTGAAGTTCATCCATTAGGCATAGGCGGGAAAGAGAATCCAGCGAGAATTGTGTTTGACGGCAGGGGAGGAAAAGCGATTAATGCATCAATCATCGATCTCGGACATCGATTCCGCATGTTAATTAATGAAGTGGATGCCCTTCAGCCAGAAGAAGAGCTGCCGAATCTTCCAGTGGCAAGAGTATTATGGAAAACACAGCCTTCTCTAAGTCAGGGAGTAGAAAATTGGATTCAAGCAGGTGGAGCGCATCATACATGTTTCTCCTATAAAGTGACAACAGAACAGTTGCGTGACTTTGCGGAATTGATAGGATTAGAACTTATTGTCATTAATAATGATACTAAAACAGAAGCTTTAATGAATGAATTAAGATGGAATGATTTATATTTTCGTTAATAAAGGGGCAATACAGTAGAGAAGGGCGGAATTTCGTCCATATATTATTTAGGCTGATGGCTGTTTTCAGATAGTTTCCAGGAGTAAATCTATGGTTAAAACAGGTGGATTGGAGTGAAAGGTGCGAGACTCTTGCGGGATTAGCGGGACAGGCGATACGCGAGGATGCTCACCGCCCGCCCCACGGAAAGCGAGCATCCCTTCACTGCAATCAACCGACGCCTTTAAAAGCAACAAAGTTTACGAAACAGCCATTATTTATTAGCAAAATAATCATCGTTGGAGGAATTTGGCTCTCTATTCCTTAAAAGTTAAGGGGGAAGTATTGGCGCAAAATCTGCTGAATGAACTTCGAGAACTATCCTATCAATGTAAATGCGGCAATCAGCATAATGATATGACGATGGAAGAAATTGTGGTTGGCAAACATGCTATGCAAAACTTATTGGCCTTTATTTAGAAAAAATAGAATGATTGTTGTTGATGCCAATACATATCAAACAGCAGGTTTAAAAGAAGCCCATCATTTAAGAAATTGTTTTACGGCCTTAAAATTTTTAAATGATGTGGTCCATTTAGACAATGATGCGGCTTCTATCTGTCACATAACGAAAATTAAACGTTATCCTAATAGCTGATAAAGAAAAAACTTAATTAGTGTAAAATAATATTGACAGAAATGAAGCTGAATAACTCTTTATTTTTTTGTTGTTTTCAATTTGAATATAAAAGAATATAAATTCATTCAGTTTGATAATCTTCGATGGGATATGAATGCTTTTTTGTATGTTAATTCTCTGGTTATTATTCTATGATTATTATATAAAACATAATCGGGTTGAAAAATAACATTAGGAGAATGGCATGAAAAAATTATTGAAAATTTTACTAGGATGTATGATTGTAGCTGTCGGTCTTATTTTATTAAGACATGCTGATATCGTAACAGGTGGAACAGCGGGTTTATCAATTAGCATATCCTATTTAACAGACCTTCCTTTTTCTTGGATATTTTTTATTATTAATGTTCCATTTTATATTTTTTCCTTCTACCAAATGGGTTTCAAATTTACGTTGTTAACAATTTTATCGGTATCCTTATTATCTTTATTATCAGGATTAGACTCCTTATTGCCGGCATTTGCTATTCCATCATTAGTTGGAGCAATTCTTGGAGGAGTTATAATTGGATTTGGTTTATCCATTCTTTTTATGAATCAAGCATCACTTGGGGGAGCCAATATATTCGCTCTATTTATGCAGAAGAAATACAATTGGAACCCAGGCAAAGTAAACTTTGTTTTTGATTTCTGTGTAGTATTAATAGGACTATACTCTATCGGATTAATAAAAGGAGTATATTCTATTATATCGATTGCTGTAGCATCTATCGTTATCGCCTATTTTAAAAATAATATTGCGGCGAAAAACTTTCAAGTCCCTGCAAGTGTTTCTGTACAAAGAGAAGTTTCAGCAAACTAAAAAAACATCAGCATGCTAAAATAGCGGCTGATGTTTTTTAGTTATTGTAACGGAAAAAGGATTAAGGACGGCGAATGGAGCCGGAAAATGTACAAGAAATTTAATTTGCCTGTCTGTTTTCAAGAAATGCATATGGTGAGAGATTACTCTTTTATACCAATAACGCGAATTCTTTTATAATCGGCGATCCAGTTGTTTGTTTTCTCATCAAATAAACTTTCCTTTAAATAGTTAACTACATTTGTGATGAGCCTATCTTTAACGTCGTCCTTTATATTGATAAAAAAAGAATCTCCGAACATATTAATCCAGTTTTTGAGACCGTCGATACCATTTAATGGCGTGGGACGATCATAATGCTGAGCAAGTACTACACGAAATCCTGTGTTCTCCATTAAAGCGGTGTATTCGGCAATGCTAGGATAATACCAGGGAAATTGCTCTTCTTGAAATGAAAATCCTTCCATTTTTAGTTCATTGATGATTCCATCAGTAATTTGTTGAACATTGCCTTTCCCGCCAAACTCTGCGACAAATCGCCCGCCTTTCTTTAAACTTTCATAAATGCGAGTTAACGCAATATTTGGCGGCTTTACCCAGTGTAGTGTTGCGTTAGAGAAAACTGCATCAAATTCATTCGAAAACTTCAAGCTAGTAGCATTTTGTACAGAAAAATTAAGATGTGGGTATTTTTTTGCAGCTTGTGCAACCATGTTTGGAGATTTATCTATACCAATAACATTGGCTTCCTTTTGAAATAATTGTTCTGCTAAATCTCCAGTTCCACAGCCAAGATCAAGGATTTTTTCATTGGGTTTGGGATTTAATAGCTCTAATAAGCTATTTCCATATTGAGAGACAAATGAATGGTTTGAATCATATAAATCGGCATTCCATTGATCAGCTTTGCTAACAGTATTTTTCATCATTTAACTCCTTTACTCCAAATTTTTGTAAAGCCATTTCTAATGTGTATATAGTACTTAACTCTATTATAATAAAAGAAATAAGTACTGAATATTAACAAAAATAAGAGGAATTAATAACAAATGGTTATTAAGAGGTGCGATGGATGAATGTACAATTATTAAAAACATTTATTACGGCAGCAAAACATGAAAACTTCCATAAAACTGCAGAAGAACTTTTTCTAACGCAGCCAGCAATAACAAAGCATATCAGAAGGTTAGAAGAAGAAATGAAAATAGAATTATTTGAAAGAAAGGGAAAAAGCATTGCTTTAACAGAAGCAGGGCATTATTTGCTGCCAATCGCCAAAAAGATGGCTGCTCAATATGATAAGGGATTAGCAGAATTTGAATTATGGAAACAAGGCTATAATCGAAAGCTTGTCATTGCGGCGGCACCCCAGATTGCTTCCTCTGTTTTGCCAGCCATTTTACGGAATTTTATGGATGGAAATTCAGATATTGAGGTTTTAATCAATGTGATAAATTCATATAAAATAGGAGAAGAAATCAGCAGCGGCAGGGCGGAGGTTGGATTAACAAGAATAGAACCAACCATTTCAGGTGTTGCATGCCAGGTTATTCATGAAGATCCGGTTATACTAGTGGGTCCTGCGGAAGAGAAAGAGCAATTGTTTAATGAAGAAGGGATGCTAAAGAAATATCGCTTGATTACACATAATCATCCAGCATATTGGGACAGTTTGCTGAATAATATTCGAAGCGTTTATCCAATGGTGCGCACAATGCAAGTGAATCAAATGGAAATCAGCAAAAAGTTTATTGAAAAAGGCCTTGGAGTTTCTTATTTGCCATATACGTTGGTCGAGGAAGAAATAAAACAAAAAAAATTGAGGGAAATCCAATCAGATAAAATTATGCTGCCGACTTCTTTCACCTATCTGTTAACAAAAGTCGAAACAAAAGAAGCAGTTTCATTTATTACATTTTTAAAAAAGCAGTTGATAAAACATATATAGATGGGAATAAAATTGTCAATCAAAACAAAAGAAGACATTATTATTCTTATAAAAGAGGATGAATGGATGATGTCCGTTTTAGCTGCAGTGAAAACATTAGATTTGCCTGATTATTGGGTATGTGCAGGTTTTGTTCGGTCAAAAATTTGGGATGTTTTGCATCAGTTTACAGGTAGGACTCCTCTTTCTGATATTGATGTGATTTATTTTGATAAAAATAATCTAGAATGCATATTGTAAGCAAGATGCCTCCATACTTATCGTTTGTTGATGCGATTTCAAAATTCCCTGAAACGTCAACTGCTTTAGGCGTAAAACTGGATGCCTTTGATAATATTATATTAACAGCTCCCTATGGCATAAAGGATGTCATTACAATGACAGTAAAACCAACTTCTTATTTTATGGAAGATAAAACGAGAGCAGCAATCTATCGTAAACGCGTGGAATCAAAAAATTGGAAAGGAATTTGGGAGGGAGTGCAAATTGTTTATCCTAAGTAATAGGCAATGCGATCCAGAAAAACTTGCAAAATAAAGAGCAGCCGGCTTAAGGTGTTTCTGCAATAAGCAGAAGCATCTTTTTTTTACACCATCTTGAAATAAAATCAATAGTTATTCATTTGAAAAAATACTAAAATATTTTTCTGCTAATTTCTATAAATATTATATAAAAAGAGAAAGGAAATCGGTTCCATTTTCCTTATCAACTATTAAAATAGTAACTTTTATCCTATGAAAATAGGAGAAATATCTGTTTTTTTGCGGAATTAACAAGAATTATGAAAATTTTTGAAAAAACAATGGTAAAATCATTGACTGAAAGCGTTATACATATTATGATGTAATCATAAAATATCAAAACATACTCAAAAGATACCAAGAGAGTGAAAGGCAGGTGGCAACTTCAAAATCTATTTTGCAAACTAGAAGGAAAAATATAATCCCTATTAGCATACTTGCTTATCAAACAAAATGAACCGATAGATAAGAATAATGAAATAGATCGAGGAGGAATTATAATGACAGCAGCAACTGCAATGAAACTAAAAAACTATATTAATGGTGAATGGGTAGAAAGCAAAACAACGGTATATGAAGATGTTTATAATCCTGCAACAAAAGAAGTAATTGCTCAGGTACCTATCTCCACGAAAGAAGATATTGAATATGCAGCAGAAGTAGCAAAAGCAGCTTTTGAAAAATGGAAAAATGTTGCTGTTCCAAGAAGAGCAAGAATTCTATTTAACTACCAACAATTATTAACAAAACATAAAGAAGAGTTGGCTAATTTAATTACAATCGAAAACGGCAAAAACTTAACAGAAGCTTTAGGAGAAGTACAGCGTGGAATTGAAAATGTTGAGTTTGCTGCAGGTGCACCATCTTTAATGATGGGTGATTCTTTAGCTTCGATTGCAACAGATGTAGAAGCAACTAATTATCGTTATCCGATCGGAGTGGTTGGCGGTATTGCACCATTTAACTTCCCAATGATGGTTCCTTGCTGGATGTTCCCAATGGCAATTGCTTTAGGAAATACATTTGTATTAAAACCATCTGAAAGAACACCGCTTCTAACAAAAAGAATTGCCGAACTGTTCACAGAAGCTGGGCTTCCAAAAGGAGTATTTAATGTAGTGTACGGAGCCCATGATGTAGTAAATGGAGTTTTAGAGCATCCAGAAATTAAAGCGATTTCTTTTGTTGGTTCAAAACCAGTCGGTGAATATGTGTATAAAAAAGGCAGCGAAAATTTAAAACGTGTGCAAGCGCTAACAGGAGCGAAAAACCATACAATCGTTTTAAATGACGCTAACTTAGAAGACACGATTACAAATGTAGTATCAGCAGCATTTGGTTCTGCAGGTGAACGCTGTATGGCTTGTGCAGTTGTAACAGTTGAGGAAGGAATTGCTGATGAGTTTATGGCAGCATTGAAATTAAAAACAAAAGATATTAAAGTCGGCAATGGCTTAGAAGATGGTGTTTTCTTAGGACCGGTTATCCGTGAAGAAAACAAACAACGTACATTAGGCTATATCGAAAAAGGCATCGAAGAAGGCGCAAGATTGGTTTGCGACGGACGCGACAATTCACCAGAAGAAGGATTTTTTGTAGGACCAACTATTTTTGATAATGTAACAACAGATATGACTCTTTGGAAAGATGAAATTTTTGCACCAGTTTTATCTGTAATTCGTGTGAAAAACTTAAAAGAAGCAGTAGAAATTGCAAATCAATCAGAATTTGCAAACGGGGCATGTCTATTTACAAATAATGCATCTGCTATTCGTTACTTCCGTGAAAATATTGATGCAGGAATGCTTGGAATCAATTTAGGTGTACCTGCGCCAATGGCATTTTTCCCATTCTCTGGCTGGAAATCCTCTTTCTACGGCACATTGCATGCAAATGGTAAAGATGCAGTTGATTTCTATACACGCAAAAAAGTGGTAACAGCTCGTTACAGCAAACCAACATTTGAATAATAGATTACTAGATATAAATATAATTCTTTAAAAATTGCAGGATGTGAACAGCGTGCCAAAACTAGCGCTCTGTTCGCAACTTCTGAGTCTGCCTAAAAAGCGAGGGAACCAAATTGAGTGAATTACTACGAAAATATAAAAATAAAGAAGAAACAAATGGAGTAAAAGTTATTCATGATGTGACAAGTGAAAACTCTCCACTTGAATATGTTGGATTCAAATTAATGGAATTAGCGCCAGGTGCAAAATACACTCAAAGTTTAGAAAAAGAAGAATGCTGTATTGTTGCAGTTTCCGGTCAAATCACTGTAACAGATGGTAATACTATCTTTGAAAACATTGGGACTCGTGAAAGTGTTTTTGAGAAAAAGCCGACAGATAGTGTTTACATATCCAATGATAAAAGCTTTGAAATAAAAGCAACTAGTGATGCTCGGGTTGCATTATGCTATTCGCCCTCAACCAAACAACTTCCAACGCGCTTAATTAAAGCGGAAGAAAATAGTGTGGAGAAGCGAGGCATCTTAAATAATCAGCGCTTAGTTCATAATATTTTGCCAGACTCCGATTCATCAGCTAATAGTCTATTAGTAGTAGAAGTAATTACAGAAAGTGCAAACTGGTCTAGTTATCCCCCTCATAAGCATGATCAAGATAATTTGCCGGCGGAATCTTTTTTAGAAGAAACATACTATCATGAATTAAATCCAAGACAAGGATTTGTATTCCAACGAGTATATACAGATGACCGCACATTGGATGAAACAATGGCAGTTGAAAATGGAGATGTTGTCATTGTACCAAAAGGCTATCATCCAGTAGGGGTTCCAGATGGTTATACCTCTTATTATTTAAATGTAATGGCAGGTCCAACGCGCATTTGGAAATTCCATAATGACAAAGACCATGAATGGATTTTGAATCGCTGACAAAATATGGAGGAGTGTTTATTAACATGAAATATGAATTCAATAACGATAGAGAATTTGACGTAATTGCAATTGGCAGAGCTTGTATTGATTTAAATGCAGTAGAGTATAACCGCCCAATGGAAGAAACAATGACTTTTTCTAAATATGTTGGCGGTTCGCCTGCTAATATTGCAATCGGCAGCAGCAAACTTGGACTTAAAGCTGGTTTTATTGGTAAACTTGCTGACGACCAACATGGCCGTTTTATTAAGAGCTATATGCAAGGTGTTGGAATTGATGTTTCTAACATGGTCGTCGATACAGAAGGACACAAAACTGGTTTAGCATTTACGGAAATATTAAGTCCTGATGAATGCAGCATTTTAATGTACCGTGAAGATGTGGCAGATTTATATTTAGCGCCAAATGAAGTAAATGAAGACTACATTAAGCAAGCAAAAGTACTATTAATTTCAGGTACTGCTCTTGCAAAAAGCCCATCAAGGGAAGCAACAATTAAAGCAGTAAATCTAGCGAAAAAAAATAATGTAAAAGTAGTTTTTGAATTAGACTATCGCCCATACACTTGGAAATCGAAAGAAGAAACAGCTGTTTATTATGCTCTTGTTGCAGAACAGTCGGATGTTGTGATTGGGACTCGTGATGAGTATGATGTAATGGAAAATATCGTTGACGGCAAAAACGAAGATACAATCAACTACTTATTCAGCCACCAAGCAGATTTACTTGTGATTAAACATGGTGTAGAGGGTTCTTATGCTTATGCAAAATCAGGAGAAGTATTTAAAGCACAAGCCTATAAAACACAAGTGCTAAAAACATTTGGTGCTGGAGATTCTTATGCATCCGCTTTTCTTTATGCTCTTATTTCAGGAAAAGAAATCGAAACAGCACTTAAATATGGAAGTGCATCAGCTTCTATTGTTGTAAGCAAACATAGCTCATCAGAAGCAATGCCAAATGTAGAGGAAATAGAAGCATTAATTGCGAAAAATGAAAAAATCGAAGCAAGAAGTTAAGGAGGGAGCATAAGTGGAAACAATTCGTTTAACAACTGCACAAGCATTGCTTAAATTTCTAAACCAACAATATCTGCATGTAGATGGCAAAGAATTTCCTTTTGTAGAAGGGATATTCAATGTGTTTGGACATGGGAATGTGTTGGGGATTGGTCAAGCGTTAGAGCAGGATCCAGGTCATTTAAAAGTAATCCAAGGGAAAAATGAGCAAGGCATGGCACATGCAGCAATCGCTTACAGCAAGCAAATGCTGCGCCAAAAAATATATGCGGTTACAACTTCATCAGGTCCTGGATCTGCAAACGTAGTAACAGCAGCGGCAACGGCTTTAGCAAATAATATTCCGGTATTATTGCTTCCAGCAGACACATTTGCAACACGTCAGCCTGATCCCGTATTGCAGCAGCTGGAGCATGAACATAGCTTGGCCGTTACAACAAATGATGCCTTTATGGCTGTTTCTAGATACTGGGACCGTGTAACAAGACCAGAGCAATTAATGTCCAGTCTGCTTCGTGCATTTGAAGTAATGACAGATCCAGCAAAGGCAGGTCCAGCAACCATCTGCATTTCTCAAGATGTAGAAGGGGAAGCATTTGATTATGATGTGAAGTTTTTCGAAAAAAGAGTGCATTACATAGATAGAAAAACTCCATTTGAAAGAGAGTTGCAAGGTGCGGCCAGCTTAATCAAAGCAAGCAAAAAACCAGTCATTCTAGTCGGCGGCGGTGCTAAGTATTCTGAAGCTCGGGAGATTTTGATGAAAATCTCTGAAACTTGCAATATTCCACTTGTTGAAACACAAGCAGGCAAATCAACAGTTGAGAGTACATTTGCTAATAATCTTGGCGGAATGGGAATCACTGGAACACTTGCGGCGAATAAAGCAGCTCGCGATGCTGATTTAATTATTGGATTAGGAACACGCTATACAGACTTTGCAACAGCATCGAAAACAGCTTTTGATTTCGATAAAGCAAAATTCTTAAATATTAATGTGAGCCGCATGCAAGCATATAAAATGGATGCATTCCAAGTAGTGGCAGATGCAAAAGCAGGATTAGAAAAACTATATCCATTATTAGAAGGATACAAAAGTGAATTTGGCAATCAGATTCAAGAGTTTAAACAAGAATGGAATGCAGAAAGAGAACGCTTAAGCAAAGTCAGCTTTACTAGAGAAAATTTTAATCCAGAAATTAAAAATCATTTCTCGCAAGAAATTTTAAATGAATATGCAGATGCACTACAAACAGAATTTGTCCAAACAACAGCCTTGCTTGCAGTAAATGAAACAGTCGCTCCAGACAGTACGGTTGTATGTTCTGCAGGATCTCTTCCAGGTGATTTGCAGCGCCTGTGGAATACAAGTGTTCCAAATACGTATCATCTGGAGTATGGATACTCCTGCATGGGCTATGAAGTTTCTGGGGCTTTAGGTGTGAAATTAGCAGAGCCAGATAAAGAAGTATATTCAATTGTTGGAGATGGAAGCTTTTTAATGCTTCATTCAGAATTAATTACATCCCTTCAATATAAACAAAAAATAAACGTGGTGCTTTTTGATAATTCTGGATATGGCTGCATCAATAACTTGCAAATGGATCATGGCAGCGGCAGTTTTAACTGTGAATTCCGCAACGCCGATCAGCAAATTATGAACATTGATTATGCAAAAGTGGCAGAAGGATATGGAGCAAAAGTATACAGAGCCAACAATGCAGAAGATTTAAAAGCAGCGTTAGAAGATGCGAAAAAACAAGATATTTCTACATTGATTGAAATAAAGGTGCTGCCAAAAACAATGACAGATGGTTATGAGAGCTGGTGGAATGTAGGAGTGGCAGAAGTTTCAGAAAGTGAAAGTGTACAAAAAGCATACGAGTTCAGACAACAAAAATTACAGCAAGCAAAGCAATATTAAGAGAGGGCGGAATCAATATGGGAGAGATTCTTTGGGGAATAGCACCAATTGGCTGGAGAAATGATGACATTCCAGAAATTGGAGCGGAAAATACATTGTCGCACTTATTAAGTGATATTGTTGTAGCTGGTTTTCAAGGGACAGAAGTTGGCGGCTTCTTCCCTGAGGCAAAAGTGTTGAATAAAGAACTTCAACTTCGCAATTTAAGGATAGCAGGACAATGGTTCTCAAGTTTTCTGATTCGAGATGGGTTAGAACAAACGTCTAGCTTATTTCATAAACATTGTGCCTATCTAAAAGAAGTAAATGCATCCGTTGCCGTTGTATCAGAGCAGACATATAGCATTCAAGGAACACAGAAAAATGTGTTTGCGGAGAAACCATATTTTACGGATGAAGAATGGGAAAAGTTAACTAACGGTTTAAATGGGCTTGGAAAAATTGCAGAAGAATATGACTTGAAACTAGTCTATCATCATCATATGGGCACAGGCGTACAAACATTGGCAGAAATTGATCGTTTAATGGATGCTACTGACCCAAATCATGTTCATCTATTATTTGATACTGGACACATATATGTATCAGATGGCGATTATATGACACTTTTAGCAAAACATATGAATCGAATTAAACATGTCCATTTTAAAGATGTAAGGGAAAATATTCAAGGAGAATGCAAAATAGAGGGGCTATCTTTTCTGCAATCCTTCTTACGAGGAATGTTTACTGTTCCAGGTGATGGATGCATCGATTTCACTGAAGTTTATGAATACTTGCTAAGAGCAGACTACAGTGGCTGGATAGTTATTGAAGCAGAACAAGATCCTGCGATAGCACACCCGTTGGAACACGCTTTAATTGCTCGGAAGTATATTAATGAAAAATTATTGATGCTTCAAGTATAGAGGGGAGAATAAACGGGATGGCAAATGGGAATGTAATTCGAAGTCAGCCAGTAGGAAATAAAGGTTCAGATAAAAAGTTTTTAAAGAAAATTACCATTATATCTACCTTTGGCGGATTATTGTTTGGTTATGATACAGGCGTTATCAATGGTGCACTGCCATTTATGTCAGAAAAAGATCAGCTGAATCTAACACCTTTTACAGAAGGGCTTGTAGCAAGCTCCCTCCTTTTAGGAGCAGCGCTTGGAGCTGTATTTGGAGGTAGATTATCCGATAGCAAAGGCCGCAGAAAAAACATTTTATATTTAGCCGTTTTATTCTTTATTGCAACATTAGGATGTACTTTTGCACCAAATACAACTGTCATGATTGCCTTTCGTTTCTTGCTTGGCCTTGCTGTAGGGGGAGCATCTGTAACAGTACCAACTTTCTTGGCAGAAATGTCTCCTGCTGAACAAAGGGGCCGAATGGTAACGCAGAATGAATTGATGATTGTGACAGGACAATTGCTTGCATTCACATTCAATGCTATTTTAGGAAGTACTTTAGGTGACACTGCACATGTTTGGAGATATATGCTTGTTATTGCATCGCTGCCTGCAGTATTGTTATGGTTCGGCATGTTAATTGTACCTGAGAGTCCCCGCTGGCTCGCATCCAAAGGGAAAATAGGAGATGCATCAAGAGTTCTCAGACAAGTTAGGGAAGAACAAAGAGCAAAAGAAGAATTAAAAGAAATTGAAAAATCTCTTTCGAACGAATCAAAAACAGAAAAAGCAACATTAAAAGATTTAAATGTACCATGGGTTCGCCGCATTTTGTTTATTGGTTTAGGAATTGCAGTTGTACAGCAAATCACTGGTGTAAATTCTATCATGTACTATGGAACAGAAATTTTGAAAAATGCCGGATTCGGTACGCAAGCTGCACTTATCGGTAATATTGCAAACGGTGTGATCGCTGTGTTGGCAACATTTGTAGGGATATGGCTGCTTGGAAAAGTTGGTCGCCGTCCAATGCTTTTAACAGGCTTAATTGGAACAACATCCGCGCTATTATTAATTGGTATTTTCTCATTGACTATGGAAGGAACACAAGCATTGCCATATATTGTTCTTTCATTAACCGTTACATTCTTAGCATTCCAACAAGGAGCAATTTCTCCGGTAACCTGGTTAATGCTTTCAGAAATTTTTCCTCAAAAGTTAAGAGGATTAGGAATGGGTGTTACAGTATTCTGCTTATGGATTGTTAATTTCTTTGTTGGGTTGCTATTCCCAGTTTTAATGGCTGGAATAGGATTATCTGCAACATTCTTCATATTTGTTGTTTTAGGACTAGGAGCTATTGCATTTGTCAAAAAATCCTTGCCAGAAACAAAGGATCGTTCTTTAGAAGAGCTAGAAAGCTATTTCCGCAATTATAATAAAGATATTAATACGGATGAATCTATTAAAGCAGCAAAATAAAAAAATTGTACACTAATAAATGTAAGCGTATACCGAAAGCGTTAAAAATTACTAAATTATTAAAAAATATAGGAGGAATATATCATGACTTTAAAAATTGGTGTAATTGGAACTGGAGCAATCGGTAGAGAACATATTAAAAGAATTACAAATACATTATCAGGTGGAGAAATTGTTGCTGTTACAGATGTGAACCAAGAATCTGCGAACCAATCAGTGGAACAATATGGTTTAAATGCAGTTGTATTTCCGGATGATGCAACTTTAATTGCAGAAGGAAATGTGGATGCAGTATTTATTACAAGCTGGGGTCCTGCACATGAAGGTAGCGTATTAAAAGCCATTGAAGCAGGAAAGTATGTATTCTGCGAGAAACCATTAGCAACAACAGCTGAAGGCTGTATGAGAATCGTGGAAGCAGAAATGAAGCATGGAAAAAAATTGGTTCAAGTTGGATTTATGCGCCGATATGACAGCGGGTATGTTCAATTAAAAGAAGCAATTGATAATAACTTTATTGGGGAACCACTGATGTTGCATTGCGCGCATAGAAATCCAACTGTAGGTGAGTCTTATTCAACAGATATGGCTATTTCTGATACTTTAATTCATGAAATTGATGTACTGCATTGGTTAGTGAATGATGATTATAAATCTGTACAAGTATTATTCCCTAAGAAAAACAAATATGCACACCAAGGATTAAGAGATCCGCAAATGGTCATTTTAGAAACAAAAACAGGCATTATTATTAATGTGGAAATTTCCGTAAACTGTCAATATGGATATGATATTCAATGTGAAGTTGTTGGAGAAGAAGGAATTGTCAAACTTCCAGAGGTGGCAAGTATTACTTATCGCAAAAATGCAGCATTAGGAGCTAACATTCTAATGGATTGGAAAGATCGTTTTATCGATGCTTATGATGTGGAGCTGCAGCATTTTATGGATTCTATTAGAGACAATGGCGAACCTAATGGGCCAACTGCATGGGATGGCTATATTGCTCAAGTAACGGCAGATGCTTGCATTAAAGCACAAGAATCTGGCCGAAAAGAAGACGTCGTGTTAAAAGAACAACCAGATTTTTATAAAAATAACTTAAAAACAGCACAAGTTTAAAAATCTAGTAATTTAGTGACAAGATTTAACACCTAGAGAGTATGTTTCTCTAGGTGTTAAAGAACAAACAAAAATTTTTTACATAGAAATGAGGAATAAAAATGCGTTTAGCTTATGATCCATCTCATTACCGTGATAATACTGGTTTAAAAGAAACAATTGATAATGTTGCAAGACTTGGCTATGAATATGTAGAACTTTCTCCACGCAAAGACTTTATCTGGTTTTATGAATATCCAAAAGTAGATAAACAATTAATTAAAGATTTAAAAAGATACTGTTCTGATGCAGGAGTAAAAATCTCTTCTGTGTTGCCTGTTCAGCAATGGTCTTCTCCAGATGAATTAGAACGCCAAGCGGCAGTGAGAAACTGGAAACGCTGCATTGAAATTACATCAGAACTAGGCGTGGACTTAATGAACAGCGAGTTTGCCGGCGACAAAAGCCGCCCAGTAGAAAGTGAAGCAGCATTTGTCCGCTCTATGGAAGAATTAATGCCATTATTTGAAAAAGAAGGAATCAACTTAAATCTTCAATCTCATCCAAATGATTTTATTGAGCTGAATATTGAAGCAGTTCGAATGATTCGTGCATTAGACAAAGATTGGATTAAATTGGTTTATTCAGTTGCTCATGCATTCTTCTATGATGATGGAATCGGCGATATTGCAAAACAATTGGATGAAGCAAAAGATCTATTAGCACATGTATTGATTGCAGATACACTTAACCATAAAGCAGCATTTGGATTGCGTTATATTATCAATCCGCCAAATGCGAATGTAACGATCCATCAGCACTTAAATCCTGGTGAAGGAGAAATTGATTTTGACACACTTTACCGCAAATTAAGAGAATTTAAATTTGATGGCATCATAACAAATTCTGTGTTTGCATATCCAGATAAGCCAGAATGGTCAAACGAATTAACATTAAAGTCTATTAGAGAAGGCTTGAAATTAAATATTTAAGAATCTATATAAGGAGAGAAGAACAATGAAAATCGGGATAAATCAAGGGACAACTTTAGGAAACTCTACATTAGCACTAGACTTGGAATTATGTGAAAAACATGGCTATGATTATATTGAAATTCGTTCTGTTGATAAATTGGTAGAATACTTGGAAACACATACAATGGATGATTTGGTGCAATTCTTTGAAACGCATCATATTAAGCCACTTTCTTTAAATGCACTTATCTACTTCAACAATCGCACCGAAGAAGAATATGCAAAAGTTCTTGCTGAGTTTAAAGATATGCTGGAAATAGCAAAAACTTTAAAGGTGGATAAATTTGTTGTAGTGCCAACTGTCACAGAAAAGAAAATTAAAAAATCTGCCATTAAAGAAAGCTGTGTAGAAGTATTGACAGAACTATCTGATTTTGCAGAGCCATATGGTGTTAAACTCGCTTTAGAATTTATTGGCCATCCTCATGCAACGGTTAATACGCTGGCATTTGCCAATGAAATTGTAGAAACTGTTAATCGCGATAATGTAGGAATTGTGTTTGATACATTCCAGTTCTATGCAATGAATTCTACATTGGAAGATTTAAGAAATACAGATGGTTCAAAAATCTTCATTTTCCATATTAATGATGTGGATGACTATATGCCAGGAATTTTATTAGATGAAGATCGTGTATATCCAGGCCATGGTGTCATCGATTTAAACAGCATTCTGGCTATTTTAAAAGAAAAAGGTGTTCATGAGCACGTATCTGTAGAAATTTTTCGACCAGAATATTATCAGCTAGATGCAGAAGAAGTAATTAAAACAGCTAAAGAAACAACAATTCAAGTTGTATCCAAGTATTTTGAAGTAGAAAAGGTATATTAAAAGGTTAATAAGTTTAAATATTGAGTTTTTAATGGAAAGTTAAATATCCAAGGGGGTGTAAGCAATGACAATTGTTTCTATGCGTGAAATGCTTATAAAGGCAAAAGAAGGAAAATATGCTGTTGGACAATATAATATGAATAGTTTTCAATGGGTTCAAGCAATTCTTCAAGCCTCACAGGAAGAGCAGGCACCAGTCATTGTAGCTGCTTCTGATCGATTAGTAGATTATTTAGGCGGTTTCCAAACTATTGCAGCAGGGGTAAAAGAACTGGTGAATGAATTAAACATAACGGTTCCAGTTGCACTACATTTAGATCATGGCATGAGTGTGGAACGCTGCAAACAAGCAATTGACGCAGGGTTCAGTTCTGTGATGATTGATGGTTCTCATTTTTCCATTGAAGAAAATATTAAAATGACTAAAGAAGTAGTCGATTATGCAAAGCAATTTGGTGTTTCTGTAGAAGCGGAAGTAGGTACAGTCGGCGGAATGGAAGATGGTCTGATTGGCGGCATTTCATATGCGGATCCAATGGAATGTCTCCGTTTAGTAAATGAAACAGGCGTTGATGCTTTAGCAGCAGCACTTGGCTCTGTTCATGGACCATATCAAGGGGAACCAGTACTCGGATTTGATGAAATGAAGCAAATCTCTGAGTTGACAGGAATTCCACTTGTACTGCATGGGGGTTCTGGCATTCCAGAATATCAGTTGAAAAAAGCAATTGAATTAGGGCATGCTAAAATTAATGTAAACACAGAATGTTTGCAAGCATGGGCAAAAGCAGTTCGTGAAAAATTAGCAGACGATACAACTACTTACGACGCACGTGCTATTACAACACCAGGAAAAGAAGCTGTAAAAGAAACGGTGAAAAAGAAAATTGCAGAGTTTGGTACAGCACAAAAAGCATTGCAGATGAATAGATGATATTTGGTAAAAGGCTAATAGTGTTTGCAGCACTATTAGCTTTTTATGTGTATTGATCTAATGGAGAACGGCAAATAAAAGAGAGAGGGCAGCCGAAACAAGTGAATGCAGAATACATCATAGGCAGCGAAATTCTAAATAATAAAAAAACAGACTATTTACTGTCTGTTTTTTTATCATTTCTATAATTCACCAGTTAAAAATTGGGCTCTGCCAAAACCAAAGCTCCAGTCTTCATCATCATTGATTACAAATGATACCATAACATCTTTTGGATCTATGCTGCATTCTGCTTGTAATGCTTCTGTTAATTGACGGTAGAAACTTTGTTTTTGTTCCGTTGTTCGTGGTCTGCTTGTAACAGTCAGAACGATAACATCATTTGTGCGTTCAAAACCTAACCCTGTATCTTTCACAATCATTTCATAAGGTTTATGTTGGCTGACAAGCTGATAACGATCTCCTTCTGGCACTTGAAAACATTCCACCATAACATGATGGGCAACATCTAATAGTTTAGTAATTTCTGTTTCTGTTCTTCCTTCTAGCATATCAAAACGTATTAATGGCATAATAGTCATCTCCCATTTTTTATATAGTAGTTTATTGGCATTTATAAGGAATTCTTCCTTTGAAAGAACAGTCATAAGCAAATTTTAAGAAACTTTCCTTTTTTTCTCTTTGCTCCATTTTGTCTTTTGTTCGGGGAAGAAAAGCATGATAAAGCCAATAATATAAATACTTAGAAATAAGAAAAAATAGCTGGATAGATTAGCTTCAGTAAGGAAATATACAAGTGGACTGCTGCCATAATCCAAACTAGAAACTAAACTGCCTGATGGAATAGCAATGTTGGTCGATTTTGCTAAAGCAGTAAAAACCGCTGCAGCCTTACTGATAAGATAATTGCTGATAGCTAAAATAATGCTGCCAATAACAACTGTCCTAATGATAGAACCATTCGTAATCGAGATGATTAAAGGAACTAAATAAATAAGACCACTGAGACTTGCGATTGGCAGAAACTGATTGTTTTCAGTAAACAAGGATAAAAGGATAATAATTGGAATTAACAAGCCGCTTGAAATAAGCAGATTTTTATCATTAATAACAAGAGAGGGCGTCATTCCGATAAAAAGATTCTTATCCTTTTGCTGCAGAATTTTTTCTTCTAATTTGTTTGAGATGGGCCTGATTCCATCGACGAGAATAGAACTCACCTTGGGTATTAACAGCATCATGGAAGCAAATACAATAGATAATTTTGCTATTTCATACATGGTAAAGTTTGCAAGCAAGCCTAACGCTAACCCTAATAATAATCCAACAAAGATAGGATCAATGGAAAAAGAAAGGGAGATCCTTCTACGTTTATGTTTAAAAGGGCGGGTCATGATGGTAATCATCTGGTTAAGAAAAACTGCAATAGGTACAAACATAAGGGAATAAGCATTTGGAAACGAAATATTAGGCAGCTGGTAGTATTTTTTTACAGAAGGTGCAGTTAGGTCAGCCATTATCATGGTTAACATAAAATCTAAAATGCCTGCAAGAATTCCTAATACAGCAGATTGTGTAACATAGGAGACAAATACACTTGTAAAAGCGAAATGCCAATAATTCCAAAGATCAATATTAATAGTTCGCGTTAATTTCGCATAAATCATGATGATATTTACTATTAAGCAAATTGGAAGCATAAGCATTCCTGTAAGACTATGGAAAGCAATATTTGCTGCTGCTGGCCAACCTAAATCAATAATATTCAAATCCAATTGGAATCTATCTGCTATTCCTGAAACAACTGTATTAATATTTTCAGACAGCATATTTGTTATAACGGTTACCCCTATGAATCCAATGCCAATCATTAACCCTGAACGAGAAGAGTCATATAATGTTAAGCGGAAAAACAGACCCATAACAGTCAGGATTATCGGCATAATGACGCTTGGGCCGAGATTGAGAATGGCTGTTAAAACTTCCATGGTTTCCTCCCATCATAAACGATCTTGTCCTGGTACTCTATTAAGTTAAGAGAAAAATATGTATTTATTACTAGAATATTGTAACACATAATCAATAATTATTCAAAATATAATCATAAACTAATCATTTTTTTGTTAATTGTTTTTTTTTTTTTTTTTTTTTTGGATAAAATAACCAATTGAAACTTTGTTGCTTAAAAAGTGCGTGAGAGTAGCTTAAGCAATTCATCCATAAATTCTGATTTTTTTTCGACATGCATTTGCTGAAATTTGTCTATATAAGATAGAAATTGATAGCGCATTTATTGCCAGAATGAACATGCTATTATAAAATGAACATATTATTTATATTATTATCAATTTTAATGATATAAACAAAAAGCACGTATTATGGGGAGGTAATAACCATGTTTAAAAATCTTTTTAAAAAAAATAAACCAGAAAAAACGGCAGCAAGCAGCACGATTATACAGCCCTTAGAAGGAAAAGTTCTATCGATTGAAGAAGTTCCAGATCCAGTATTTTCTCAAAAGATGATGGGAGATGGGTTTGCGATTGATCCATCCAATGGAGTATTGATTTCACCAATTGATGGTCAAGTAATGAATGTATTCCCGACAAAACATGCGATTAGTTTAGCAGACAATAATGGCAGAGAAATATTGATTCATGTTGGACTCGATACGGTTACATTAAAGGGAGAAGGATTTACACCTTTTGTAAAAGATGGAGATAAAATAAAACAAGGACAAAAATTAATGGAAATTGATTTTGCTGCCATCAAATCGAAAGTTCCTTCCATTATTACGCCAGTTGTATTTACTAATTTAAGTGAAAATGAAAAAGTAGTTATTGACGGAGATCAAGTGAGAGTTATATCTTAAGTATTCTTAAAATATTAATGATATGATAAGTGTTGAAAGAACCATTCATTTGGTTTTTGCAGCACTTTTTTTGTTCATAAGATAGAAATTGTAGAAAGGAATGATTTTATGTCAACTATCTTCTTTGATTTACATACACATAATGAACGATGTGGCCATGCTATTGGTACAATAGAGGATTATATTCAATCTGCCATTAAAAAGGGATTAGATTATATAGGGATTTCAGATCATTCGCCACTTTTTTTTCATGAACAGGATTATCCTAATCCGAGGTATTGCATGGCAAAAAGCGACTTTGCCAACTATGTGGGAGAAGTGCTGAAACTAAAAGAAAAATATAAACATAAAATTTACGTGTTGCTCGGCGTTGAAAGTGATTATTTCCCAAGACATATTGAGCTGTATAAAAATCAATTTAAACAATATCCATTTGATTATATTATCGGTTCTGTTCATTCTGTAAATAGAAAAAGCATCTTTGATAAAAGCCGTTGGGATTTATTAAATAAAGAGCAGCAAATTCAAGAAAAAGAAGCATATTATTCTCTAATCCAAGCATCAGCAAAAACAGGAGTATTTCAAATATTAGGTCACATTGATGCAATGAAAGGCTATTATCCAGCATTTTCTTCCATTCAAACACCCATTATTGATGAAACCTTACAGCTTATTGGAGAGCTAGGCATAGCGATAGAAGTAAATACATCAGGAAAAACAAAGGATGTTGGCGGCTGGTATCCGTCTAATGAAATTTTAGAAAGAGCATTATTTTACGGGGTGGATGTCACTTTCGGCTCCGATGCCCATATAGCAGAACGAATTGGTGATGATTATTTGCTGGTACAGCAGACATTACAGGAAATTGGGTTTAAAGAAATGGTGTTTTATGTGGAGAAGAAGAGACAGAGTGTGTTGCTATAAAGGAAGTTCAGCCCTCATTTTCTAAATAGATGGAGGGCTAACCTTTTTTTCTGCAGCTGTACGGAATTCGCTTGGAGTAATTCCAGTTATTTTTTTAAAGGAAGCACTGAAATAATATTGGTTGGCATAGCCCACTTTTTCACTAATCTCCATAATAGGATAGTTGGTATTTTTCAGAAGCTCTTTCGCTTTATTAATTCTTACATCTGTAATATATTTAGAAATGCTTTTTTCTTTTGCTCTTTTAAATAGGGTACCTAGGTAAGATGGGCTCATATTAACAAATTGTCCAATTTTATTTAAATTAAGTTCAAAATCATGATAGTGAGTCTCAATATATTGGATTACTTGCTCCGCTACTTGAGTATGTTTAGATTGTACCGAGCTTTCTAACATTTTGCATGAAAAAACACATATTTCAAATAAGTAGCTGCATATTTCCTTACTTGTTTGAAGTTCTTCTAATTTCTTGAAAATGTTTGTCATTTTGTAACGGATTTCTTGATCCTCTATACCGATATCATATAGAAAACGTAATAATCTTGATAAGAGGGAATAAACGTAAGCAATAATTCCATTTTTATTATAATAATCACTTGTCCATCTTTTTTCCAATAAGTTCGTAAAATCCTTTAATGAACTTATGTCTTTTTGGGCAATAAAATTAATGAATTTCTCTTCATCACCTAAAGGAAAAACTATAGGAAAAGGATTATTTTGTCTAATATCTTGAATGGAGAGAATAGAATCTTCACCTAAAATAAATTTATAGCCATTTGCATGTTTGGCATTTTGATAGGAAAGAGAAATTTCCCAAATGGATGGAACGATATTTCCAATGCCGATTGTTTTGGTTAAGGATTGAAATTGAAACTCCTCTTTTAGATTTTTGAATTTTTTTATAAGATATGGGATAAATCCATCTTCTATTTTGCTTATACTCCCTATTAAAAATATAAGGCGGCTTCCTTGATTAATCGTGTAGCATATGCATTGTTTAGTGAGGACATTTTCCACTGTTTTAATATAGTGAAAGATTTGCATATGGTAACGTTCTACTCCAAGTATTTTCATTTGATCAAGGTATTTATGGATGTCTATATAAACACAAACATACTCGTGTGCAGAAAAGTCTAAGTCCAAATATGCTGCTTGTTCACCTAGTGTATATTCTGCATAATCTGATCCAGCGTTTATTAGATCAAGAAAAAATTTCTCCATTAAAGCAGGTCTACTTTGCTCTAACCGTTCTAATGTATCTTTTTCTAAATCTGATTTATGAAGAGTTTGTTGAATAATTTCGAAAAGATATTGATAATCTATGGGTTTTTCAACATAATCGCATACATCTAGCCGGATAGCTTCTTTGGCATAATTGAAATCATCGTAACTGCTAATGAAGATTACTTTAATGAAAGGATACTTGTTTAGAACCGCTTTGGCTAATTCAATCCCGTTCATTTGTGGCATTTGTATATCAGATATTATTATATCTGGCTTCATCTTTTCTAACTGAGACAAGGCATCTTTTCCATTGGTATAAATACCACAAATTTCTGCATCTATACTCTTCCAGTGAATATTTTTACATATTCCTTCTGAACAAATTTGATTATCATCTACGATCATCACTCTTTTCATAAAAATTCTCCTTTCTTAAAGATCAAATAGATCTTCATCTAAAATCATCTGCTGTAAACTTAATGTTACGCTTGTTCCAGAAGGTTCTCGTTTGGCTACTTGAAGAGCAGGGGGAGACTTAGAAAACATAGAAAGGCGTTTATTAACATTTATCAATCCAAAATGTTGCTTGGTTTTAACATTATTATTAGTTAGTGCACCATTAATTTTTTTGCATGTCTCATCTGATATTCCTTTCCCATTATCATCAATCGTTATAAGGATATCTTCTTCTTTATAAAACAAGGAGATGTGTATAGCTATTTCGTCTGAATGATTTATGCCGTGGTGAATACAATTTTCTAGAATTGGTTGGAGGACAAACTTTGGTATCAAAAAGTTCTCAATCCCAGCTTCTTTGGAAATATGCCATGTAAAGGAATGGTTTCGATTTAATTTCTCCATTTCTAGATAAAGAATAGCAATTTCTAATTCATCCTTAATAGAGATAAGTTCATCCCCTTTCTTTAAAAGCATACGATAAAATTTTGCGAGTCTTATAATCATATTATTGGCATCTTCTAGTCTTCCAAGTGTCTGACATGTTTTTATGGAATCAAGCATGTTATATAGGAAATGTGGATTTATTTTGGACTGCTCCAACTGAAATCTCATCTTTTCCTCTTGAATTTTAAAATCTAAGAGTGATTGGAAATTTGTATTCATTTTATCTGTCATTTTATTAAAAACAATAGCTAAATCATCAAATTCATCCTTGTATTTTTTGTTTTCATCAATCGGTAATTTTAAAGTTATTGGTTTATTTTTGTAATCATTAAAGGAAATAGATGTCATTATACTAGCTAATTGACGAATTTTTTTACTTAATTCATTGGAGGTAAACAAACTGCTTAAAATGCTGACAATCACTACAAAAATAACAGTAGCGAGTAAAATACTGACTAGAATGAACGTGTTGCTGACGATGTATTTATTGGGTACCTCTGTAATAACATACCAATTTGTTACATGATTATATTTTACGATGTATTGTTTGTTTTTCCATTTAAAAGGTTTTTCTGTTCCCGTTTTTATTTTAAGAAATAGATTTTTTTCTAATTTTTTACTGAGTAGTGATTCAGTGCGATGAGAAATAATCAGTCCATTTTCATCAACGAGGAAGCTGCTTATACTTGAATCTGAACTGCTGTCTTGCAAAATTTTATTGATTTCCGATTCTTTAATATCAATAAAAAAAGCATAGTCAATTTCACTGCTGTTCTGTTTTTTAAACACAACATAGGCTGAAATATAATTATTCTTTTTATAGGTTTGATGTAGAACAAATGGTTCTTTAATATTCTTTGATAAATGCCAATTTAAATGATTAATATTTTTATGCATTTCTTGACTAGAAATTCCATGATTCTTAATATCTTTTATATCGAAAAAAGTGATTCCTTCATGACTAAATAAAAAATCTTCTTTTGTATAAACACTAATATTAGCAAACTGAAATGAATTTTTTAAATTAGCAATATTATTCCTGACAGCACTATATGTATTAAGCTGTTCAGGCAGGGAAGAAGGAGATTGCAAGATTAATGTATACATATAATATTGCATCATATTTGATGCATTCTCCATTTGGTTAAATCGATTTGCAAGAATTTCATTTAATTGATTATTAGAATAGGAAACTGAATCTAATAATTTGTTTTTTGCTATATTATAGGAAAGAACATAAGACAAAACGCCTAATAAAAAAAGGGGAATGATAGACATAATAAAGAAACTAAATAGTAATTTCCTTCGAAAGCTGTTAAAAATTTCCGGGAAAAACTTTTGAAGAAGATGGGAAATCAAAATTATCACCCTCCGAACAATGGTAAGCGATTACATTATATAAGTAAGTGTATATAGAATTATTATTTTAATCAATAGGAATGAAAATATAAAATATCTATAAAAATTATATTTTTATCATGGGAAATTATATTTAAGTAGTTTGCCTTATTTTTTATAATAAATTTGTAAATGTGAAAGCGCTTCAAAAATTTAAGGGGGACTTAAAATGAGTAGTACAAAAAGGTTATTAAGTATTGCTTTGAGCGTATTAATGTTAGCGGCTATTTTTCTGACTGGATGTGTTGGGGTAAATACATCTTCAACAGATGAAAAGGAGGATGGGGATGGTTCTACAAAAAATCAAACCATTACTTTAATGACAAATGATTCAACTAAACCAGGATGGAAAGCTTACCAAAAGAAAATTGAAGAAGCAACTGGAGTAAAATTAGATATTATTGTAACACCAACTAATCCAGACGATATGGTAGCTAAAATGACTACAATCTTGTCATCTGGTGATAATTCTATTGATTTAATGCATGTAAATGATGAACTTATTACAGCCTTTTCAAGAGCAGGTTATTTAGAGCCACTTGAAAAGGAAGTAATGACACCAGATACTGTCAAGAATTTTTCCGAACAATATATTAAGGATATCCCAACATTTAATGGGAGTATATATTCTGTTCCTAGCTATTTGGAAATATTAGCATTTTGGGTAAATCATCAAATATTAAAAAGTGCAGGAATGGATGTCCCAAAAAATAAAGAAGAGTTTCTAAAATATGCAAAAGCAGCAACAAAAAATGGAGTATATGGTTATGGGGGCTCTTGGGAGAAAAGCTATGTTTTTAATGAGATAGGTACATTCGTTAATTTATTTGGAGGAGACTACTTTGATTGGGAAAATCCGAAAACGCAAGAAGCTTTAAAATTTATGTACGATTTAGCACATACAGAAAAGGTTACCCCACTATCACAATTAGCGGATATATATGATCCTATGAATCAAAAATTTATTGATGGAAAATACGGGATGCTCTTTATGTATACAGGAGCAATTCCAACTTTTGAAGATGCAGGAAAATTTAGTCCCGAGCAATTAAATATTGAACCGATGCCAACATTTGAGACAAATGATGCGTTTATTGCATCCTGGCACTTTGTATTAAATAAGTCTTCTGAAAAGAAAGCTGCTTCCAGAAAAGTTTTACAATATATAGCAAGCCCAGAAGGACAATTAGCATACAGCGAAATGTCTGGTAGATTGCCAGCTCGATTAGATGTAATTAATGATCCTAGTTTTACAGCAAAAGGATTGGAGAGTGTAAAAAACTATATTAGCAATAGCACACTTCGAGGCAGACCGCTAGTGCCACAATCTATGGAATTTGTAAATGGAATAGGCGCAATTTTCCAAAAATATGTATCTGATGATATTAGTTTAGAGGAAGCGGTTAAACAAGCACAAAAAGAGATTGATCGATTGGCTGAATAATTGGGAGAAAGAGAAAAAGCTGGGGTTAGAGTATTCTAACCCCAGAAAGGAGTTATTGTATGAATATTACAAAAAGATTCTCTCATAATAAATTGCTGATTGCGTGGATACTGATCTTGCCTGTTTTGCTTATTAGAGGATTTACTATTATATATCCTATCATTGTAACTTTTATTAACAGTCTTTTTGAAATAAATATGTTTAAAGGCGGCATAGCAACCTTTGTAGGACTAGATAATTTTTTAGCCATTTTAAAGGATGATAAAATCATCACTTCATTGGAATTCACCGTCATTTTTACCGTTGTATCCATGATTTTTCATATTGTTTTAGGAATTTTATTAGCGCAATTATTAAATGTGAAATTTAAAGGGAAGAAATTTTTGCGCACGATTGTCTTAATTCCATGGGCTATGCCTATGGTGGTAACTGGATTGGCTGCTCGCTGGGCTTTTAATGATACGTATGGTTTAGTGAATGATTTAATCCGCAAATTCTTTCCTAATTTCCAATTTGATTGGCTAATATATCCAGAGTCTACTAGACTTGCTGTTATTTTGGTGGATTTGTGGAAAGATGTTCCTTTTTTTGCTATTTTACTTTTGGCAGGATTGCAATTTATTCCAGAAGAAATTTACGAGTCAGCTAAAATGGATGGCGCAGGTGTATTTCGGACTTTTTTTACGATTACACTTCCACTCATTATGCAAAACCTATTAACCTTATGTATTTTCTTTACGATGTGGAGAATAGTGAGCTATGACATCGTTTATGCAATGACAACAGGAGGTCCTGGTGATTCGACTAGTTTACTGGCATATAGGATTGCTGTTGAAGCATTCACAAACTTAAATATAGGATATGCCTCGGCTATTGCGGTTTGCTTATTCCTAATTATGATAATTATCAGTAGCTTAAGTTTGCTTGCGATAAAAAAGAATGATTATTAGGAGGGATATTATGGACGTCAAAACTGCTAGACAAATATCTTTTTTCGTTAGATGGGGATCAACAGCGGCTGTAGCGATAATCATATTACTCCCTCTGTATTGGATATTTATTTCTTCGATTATACCAAAAGGCTCCTTATTTAAAACGCCGATTGATTACTTTCCAAATGATATTACTTTTCATAATTATAAGGATTTGTTTGTTCAATTAGGCATTGGAGAAATGGCTATTAATACACTCATTATTACAGGTTTCTCATTGATTGCTTCTATTATATTTGGAACTGCTGCAGCTTATGGATTTGCAAGATACGATTATTCTAAGGGAGTTAGCTGGGGATATAAACTACTATTATTTTCTGCCCTGATTCCACCTGTCATTACAGCAAGACCATTATATGACTTTATGAAATCAGTTCATTTAATTGATACGTACTTAGGATTAACCATTCTTTATACAAGTTCCCTACTGCCGTTTTCTGTCCTAATTCTCTATAATTTTGTAAAACAAATTCCAGCTTCATTGGAAGAAGCAGCTCAAGTAGACGGAGCCAATTATTTGCAAGTGTTATTTAAGATTTATTTTCCATTAATGAAACCAGCAATTGCCACTATCAGTATTATAAATTTCATTCAATGTTTAAATGAATTTTTTACTCCCTTATTCTTTTCCTACAAAATTAAGGTATTAAGTGTAGGCATCACCACGATACCAAGGGAGAGCAATTTTGAAGTTCCATGGGATTTAATTAGTTCTATGGGGTGGTTTATTACATTGCCAATTATCTTATTTGTTATGATTTTTGAGAAAAATATAATGGAAGGAATAACAGCTGGTGGAGTAAAGCAATAACTAATCAAACAATATAAAAAGGAGTGAAATTACATTGAATAATATATTTGCAAATAGTTTATCCGGTTTGCCGCTAATTAATAATGGAAGGTCTCGTGCAATCAATGCTGAAAATCCTACTGGTCAAAAAGGGGAAGGAGGAAAAGCATCGAGCCACCTTGGACCATCTCGTAAAGGCTCGCCTTGCATTCGGGATATAAAGTCTGGCGACACTGTACTTCTTGGAGAGATAGATGGTCCTGGTGTTATTCAGCATATTTGGATAACTGTCCCATCTAAGGTAAATGATAAAAATCCTTTTGTTTTAAGAGATCTTGTATTAAGAATGTATTGGGATGGAGAAGATACTCCATCTGTAGAAAGCCCGCTAGGTGATTTTTTCTGTTGTGGCTTTGGGGAAGGATGTCTTGTCAATTCTATGCCGATAGCTGTAAACCCTAATCGAGGCATGAATAGCTACTTTGTAATGCCATTTCATAAGAAAGCGCGTATTACAATTGAAAACCAATGTGAAGAAACTATTCCTGCTTTTTTCTATCAAATTGATTATTGCCTATATGATAGTTTACCTGCTGAAACTGGATATTTTCATGCACAGTGGCGTAGGCAGCATATAACTGAAATTGGAAACGATTATGTGATATTAGATAATGTAAAAGGAAAAGGTTTATACGTAGGAACATATATGGCATTATCCACTTTAGAACGTTATTGGTGGGGAGAAGGAGAAGTTAAATTTTATTTGGATGGAGATAAAGAATACCCAACAATTTGTGGAACAGGCACAGAAGATTACTTTGGAGGAGCATGGAGCTTTGCAACCTATGATTCTGCCGGTAAAATGCATGAGACTAACTACTGTACTCCTTTTTTAGGATATCCATTCTATTCAGCAAAAGACAATACTGTTGTAAATGATTATCATAATGATGATGCTCCGCCCATGCGAGGTTTTTATCGATGGCATGTAATGGATCCAATCCGATTTGAAGAGAATATTCGTGTAACAGTGCAGCAAATAGGTGTTAGCCACCGAGGTTTGTTTGAACGGCAAGATGATGTTTCTACAGTAGCATATTGGTATCAAATGGAGCCACATGAACCATTTACTTCAATAATGGATGCCAAAAAAAGATGGCCGAGATAAGGTGAAACTAACAAATAGTGGGGGTTTTACGAGCTAGTTTATTTCCGCCTAGACTTTCCCTTCCTTAATCTTGAGGTAGAAGTCTTACTGCTTGTTACTGCGTGATAAAAAGGAGAAAGCTGCTGTTAACTATTAGTGAATAGCAGCTTTCCCCTTTTTATTTAGAATAGAAAAATTTCTATATACTTAGTTTATAAAAAGTGAAAATATAATTAGCGTATACCGGCATTTGTCATTCAAACGAATACGTAATTCCCCATTGCTTTCTCACATCTGTCATAATATCCATTACATCAACAGATAAATCAAGTGTTTTTTTGCTTGATTTATTGTGAATATATTCCTCGATATCTTTAATCTCATAGCATAATGCTTTATTTGTATCTCCTGCTTGAATAATTTCTTGTGTTCCATCTAAATACGTTATCGTTGCTTTGTCAGCACGTGGAAATGCATCGACCGTAATGTAGCCAAGATCTCCTGCCACTACCCCCAGTTTTTGCATTCTTGCTCTCATCGTCAGTGTAATAACAGCCATTTCATCCTCTTCATTTTTTAAAATAATGCCAGATTGTTCATCCACGCCTGTTTCAAATTTTTTCATAGTTGTTAAAATTTCATTCGGTTTTTTGGAGAGAAAAAATCTTGCAAAGGAAAGGGCATATGTACCGATATCTAAAAGGGCGCCGCCTGCTAAATCTTTGTTGAAAAAACGATTTGTCACATCATTTTCTTTGCAGCTGCCAAAATTAACGGTTACCATTTTTAAGTTGCCGATTTTTCCTGATTGCACAATTTCTCGCAATTTTTTATATAAAGGCATATGGTAAACAGTCATTGCTTCTGCGACAATCAATTGTTTTTTCTCTGCTAATTGTACGATTTTTTGGAGTTGGCTGCTGTTTACGGTGATGGCTTTTTCACACAATACATGTTTATTGTTTTCTAAGCTTTTTAAGATATATTCATAGTGGTTAGAATGTGGGGTAGAAATATAAACAACGTCTATATTTTTATCTTGAAGCATTTCATCATAGCTGCCAAAAGCTTTTTCTACATGATAGTTTTTAGCAAATTGTTCTGCTTTTTCTAAAGTTCGAGAACCAACTGCATAGACAGTTCCATTTACTTCGTTAAGCGCTTGGGCAAAATCTGCTGCAATAGTTCCAGGTCCTAATATGGCCCAATTTAATTTTTTCATAAGATCACCTCATTAGTTGTTTTGGAGATTAGTTGAAAGTCATTTTCTGTAGCAAGCAAAACCTTTGTTACTTCCTTTGTAAATAAAGATGTTTCAATTACACCGCAGATATTTATAAGTGTCTGCTGCAAAATAGCAAAATTATCGACCTGATTAAAATGCACATCGATTAATAGATTGCCATTATCACTAATAGTAAAACCATCTTTTTCTGCTGATTTGCGTATGGAAGTTTCTCCATCTAATTGCCATATCATCTTTTCTACATAACATAAACTTTCTGGGAAAATTTCTAAAACAATAGGATGCTTGCAAGTTAAACTAGGAACAAATTTGCTTTCATCAACTAACAGAATATAATCTTCTGCCATGCTGGCAACCAGCTTTTCCTGTGTATGTATCCCGCCGCCGCTTTTTAGTGCATATAGCTGTTCATCTACTTCATCACAGCCATCAAAAGCCACAGAAATACTAGAAATGGAGCTTGTTGGAAGAACTTCTAATCCATTTTTTATACAAAGCATTCTTGTTGTATTAGAAGGGGTTACAATTTTGACTCGCAATTGGGGTTCAGATTGAAGATATTCTATTAAATAAGATATCGTGCTGCCCCCTCCTAATCCAATGATGGTATCATTTGCGATAAAATCAAGCGCTTTTTTTGCACATCTTCTCTTAATCGTATCAGTATTCATTCTATACCTCCATTTTAAAGAGCTGCTAATCATGCAATTTTAGTGTATGCCTCTTATTTTTTGCTGTCAATTGATAGTGATTGAAAATTAGAATATTTGCTAAATACGTATAATCTTAAAAAGGAATAGGCTTTCAAAATATTTTAAAGGAATCTTAGAAAATATTTTTATAGTAAAAACATATTATTATTAAACTAATTATTTAGACTTAAGAAATATTTTTGCTTTTTAGGTGCATTTTATCTATTCAGAAAAGTTATTACCATGTAAAATGAATAAATGAAAAAAATTATTTATTAAAGGGTGGTAAACAATTGACGAAAGAAAAAGATGCAAAACGGATTAGATTAGCATTGCTTCTTGGATCCCTTGCCATTTTAGGCCCATTTACGATTGATATGTATTTACCCTCATTTCCTACTATTGTAGAAACGTATAAAACAAGTGCTTCATTTGTGCAGATAAGTTTAACAACTTGTCTCTTAGGACTAGGCTTTGGCCAGCTGATTATTGGTCCAATGAGTGATGTACAAGGGCGAAAAAAGCCGTTATTAATTTTTATTGTTTTATATTTTGTAGCATCCTTAGCATGTTCTTTTTCTCCATCTATTGCTGTATTTATTGGAGCAAGATTTGTGCAAGGATTTGCGGCAGCGGCAGGACTTGTTATTTCTAGGGCAATTGTCCGGGATGTTTATAATGGAAGAGAGCTGACAAAGTTTTTTGCTTTATTAATGCTTGTAAACAATCTTGGTCCAATTATTGCACCTGTCGCAGGCAGCAGCGTGCTTGCATTAACAGAATGGAAGGGAGTTTTTATTTTATTGGCTTTTGTTGGAGTCTTGTTATTTTTTATTGTTTCAACAAGATTAGAAGAAACTTTGCCAGTCGAAAAAAGAGTGCCGAGCAGCATTTCTCAAACATTAAAAAACTTCGCTTCTCTATTTAAGGATCGTCAATTTATTGGCTATGCTTTAACACAAGGATTTATTGTTGCGGGAATCTTTGCATATGTTTCTGGAACTCCATTTGTTTATCAAAACATTTACCATGTTTCACCGCAAGTATTTAGTTTATTATTTGGAATGAACGGAATAGCGTTGATGATGGGGACACAGTTAGTTGGTCGTTTCACTGATATTATTCCTGAGAAAACCTTTTTAAAAATAGGTTTATTTATTGCAAATATTGCTGCCATCGTATTGGTAATAGCAATTCTATTAAAAGCTCCTCTGCTTGCAATTGTTGTCCCAATTTTCTTTTTTGTATCAACAATTGGAATCATCTCGACTACATCTTTTTCTTTAGCGATGGAATCTCAAGGACATATTGCGGGAAGTGCTTCCGCTTTATTAGGATTATTGCCGTTTATATTAGGAAGCATATCCGCTCCATTAGTGGGAATAGCGGGAGAAAACACTGCATTGCCAATGGGGTTAATTATGTTTTTCGCCAGTTTTATCGCGCTTCTTTCCTATTTTGTTTTGGTGAGGAAAAGAAAACATGCCATTCCGGCGATTCACTAAAAGTAAAAAAGAAACTGCTAAGTCTTATTGATTTAGCGGTTTTTTGTCTTCGCCTTTTTTATCTCGATTGTATTCTCTATAAGTTAAATATATTTGACAAAAAGATAAATTGAATATATATTTGATGCATCAATAATTGATAGGTCAATTAATAAGTGGAGGGGATGGATTGTCAAATACTTGTTCTACTCATTTGCAGATCTTTTACCAGCTGCAAACGTTAAATAAAAATTTAGCTTGTAAATTTGAATCATGTTTAGGTTCTAGTCCATCTCGCATTGAAATATTGCAGCAGCTTTATCGTAATCAAGAAATCAGCCAAAAGGAACTGCAAAAGATGGTTAAGATAGATAACGCTGCTGTTACGAGACATTTAAAACAGCTAGAAGCGGCCAATATGGTTACAAGAAGAAAAAAAGCAGATGATAATCGAATAACATTGGTTTGTTTAACCGAGGATGGCCGCAATGCTATTAGAGAATCGCTGCAAGAGAAAGAACAATTTATTGCCCAAACTTTTAAAGATTTTAGTGAAGAAGAACTGCAAATTTTTTTAGAGATGCTTTCAAAAATAGGCGCTAATATTGCAAGTGTAGAAATAAAAATCAGCAAATAGAGAGTGAGGAAAAGCGATATGACAACAGAATTGAAAACAAATGATTTTATGGAAATAATGAAAGGTAGACGTTCTATTCGCAACTATGATCCATCTGTAAAAATAAGCAAAGAGGAAATGAAGGATATATTGGAAGAAGCAGCGACTGCGCCATCATCTATCAATATGCAGCCATGGCGTTTTATTGTGATTGATAGTCCTGAAGGAAAAGAAAAACTTCTTCCCATGGCGTCTTTTAACCAAACACAGGTGAAAACTTCGGCGGCAGTTATCGCAATATTTGCAGATATGAACAATTTTGACTATGCGGAGGAAATTTATTCTAAAGCAGTTGAATTAGGATATATGCCACAAGAAGTGAAAGAGCGCCAGATGGCGGCCTTTGCCAATCACTTTGCAAAACTGCCTGAACAGATTAATAGAGAAACTATTTTAATAGATAGTGGATTAGTGTCTATGCAGTTAATGCTGACAGCAAGAGCACATGGATATGATACCAATCCAATTGGCGGTTATGATAAGGCAAATATTGCAGAGGCTTTTGATTTAGATAAAAAACGCTATATACCAGTTATGCTGCTTTCTATTGGAAAGGCAGCGGATGAGGGATATGAATCGTACCGCTTACCAGTAGAAACAATTACAGAATGGAAATAAAGGAGAGAGAAAATTGATTATTATTCATGCTGCTATGACAGTCAAAGAAGATAAACAAGATGAATTTTTACAAGAAGTACAGCAATTAGTGGAGGATACAAAAAAAGAAGCAGGCAATATTACGTATCAATTGCTGAAAAATACATCAGAAACAAATGTGTATACAATGGTTGAAGTATGGAAAGATATGGAGGCAGTTGCATCGCATAATAAAAGTGAACACTTTGTGGGCTTCACTCAAAAAGCACGAGACTTTTTGGCCGCTCCTTTGCAAGTAGATATATACGATGGTAAAAAAGTTCAACAATAATGAGCAAGAACCGGAGATGGATACGTATCCATCTTCTTTTTTTTCTAATTTTTTAAGTAGAAACTGAACAGCGGTTATCTATAAAAGTTAGATTTTGTACAACTCCAAACTTAACGTTCATAAAGTTGTAAAATCTGAATATCGTTTTTCACAAAAACCTCGCTATAATAAAAATATAAAAGATGTCTTAAAAATAAAGGTTTATCAATTTAAAGCAAAAAAGTATGGTTGGCAGAAAAATAGATAGACATCTTCATCTATATGTGAAATGAATCACAAAAATAACTTATGGCCCAAAATAAAATTTGGAGGAAATGATATGAAAAAACGATTAGTGATGATTGGGAATGGAATGGCTGGTGTACGTACAGTAGAAGAAATTTTAAAAAAAGATGCACAAAGTTTTGACATTACTATCATTGGAGATGAAAATCATCCCAACTACAATCGCATAATGCTTTCAAATGTTTTACAAGGGAAAACAACTGTTAATGAAATTAATATAAATGACTGGGATTGGTATAAAGAAAATAATATTAATCTGTTAACAGGAGAAAAAGTGATTAAAATTGATCGAGAAAACAAAGTGGTTATAACAGATCAAAAGAAGCAAATCAGCTATGATGAATTAATTATTGCAACAGGATCTAGTGCATTTATTTTACCGATTCCGGGAAGTGATTTGGAAGGAGTTATCGGCTTTCGTACAATTGAAGATACAGAGAAGATGATGGAAACAGCAGAAATGTACAAAAAAGCAGTTGTAATTGGCGGAGGTCTTCTTGGTTTAGAAGCAGCGAGAGGACTAATTGATAGAGGAATGGATGTTCATGTTGTTCATATTATGCCAACGCTGATGGAACAGCAATTAGATGCAGCTGCTGCAAATCTTTTAAGAAAAGACTTAGAAGCTCAAGGTATGAAATTTTTAATGGAAAAGCAAACAGCAGAAATTTGCGGAGAAACTCGTGTGGAAAGCTTAAAGTTCACAGACGGAACTTCTGTTGATTGTGATTTAGTTGTCATGGCGGTTGGAATACGTCCAAATGTTGCAATTGCAAAAGAAGCAGGGTTAGAAGTGAACAGAGCAATTGTAGTAAATGATCATATGGTTACAACTGACGATTTTATCTATGCTGTTGGAGAATGTGCGGAGCATAGAGGGATTGCATACGGCTTAGTGGCGCCGCTTTATGAACAAGGAATTGCATTAGCTAATCATATAACGGGAAAAGAAGGCATTGGCTATCAGGGCAGCATTCTTTCTACTCAATTGAAAGTTGCCGGCTGTGATTTATTTTCAGGAGGAAAGATTCATGAAGATGATCAAACAGAAGCGATTATTGTTCATGATCAATTTGCAAAAAAATACAAAAAAATTCTTATAACAGATAATAAAATTGTTGGAATTGTTCTTTATGGAGATGCATCTGATGGAAATCGTCTTTTCAATATGATGAAAAAACAAGCAGATATAAGTGAATATACAAGCACATCTGTTTTAAGCAGTGCTGATGCTTCCGGCGAAGAGGATTTAGTTGCAACAATGAGTGCGGAAGATACAGTATGCGGCTGTAATGGGGTAACAAAAGGAACAATTGTTCAATCGATTTTAGAACAAGGATTAACAACCTTTGAACAAGTGAAAGGATGCACAAAAGCGGGTGGTTCTTGCGGAAAATGTAAACCAATGGTAGAAAGTATTTTAGCACATACATTAGGAGATAGTTTTGATGCGTCGGCACAAAAAATGGGCATGTGCAGCTGTACAGAACTTACTCGTGATGAAGTGGTAGCACAGATTCTGGAAAAAGGCTTAAAAACACCGAAAGAAGTGCGCAATGTATTAGGTTTTGCTCATGAAGAAGGATGTTCTAAATGTCGTCCAGCTCTAAATTATTATATGCGTATGCTGCTTCCAGAGGAGTATGAAGATGATAAAGCATCCCGTTTTGTAAATGAAAAAATGGAAGGAAATATTCAAAAGGATGGTACATTCTCTGTTATCCCTCGTATGTATGGTGGAACAACAACAGCAGAAGATTTAATTCGTATCGGAGAAGTAGCGAAAAAATACAATGTGCCATTAGTGAAAGTAACAGGTGCTAGCAGAATTGGATTATATGGCGTTAAAAAAGAAGATGTACCACAGATGTGGGAAGATCTGGGCATGCGTTCAGGCTATGCTTATTCTAAATCACTTCGTAATGTAAAATCGTGTGTAGGTTCAAGATTTTGCCGTTTTGGCACACAAGATTCATTAGGACTAGGAATTAAATTGGAACAAGCAATTGAAATGGTAGATACCCCACATAAAATGAAAATGGGTATTACAGGATGTCCACGAAACTGTGCGGAAGTATTGACAAAAGATTATGGAGTAGTATGTGTGGAAAATGGCTATCAAATCTACTTTGGGGGAAATGGCGGTACAGAAGTTCGTGAATGTGACTTGCTTACAACTGTAAAAACAGAAGAAGAAGTTATTACCCTCGCCAAAGCTTATGTCCAACTATACCGTGAACATGCAAATTATGGAGAACGTACTGCTCCTTGGGTAGAAAGAGTGGGTGTAGAGTGGGTGAAGGAAACATTATTAAAAGAAAAAAATATCAAACTACTTGCAGAGCGTTTTGAAAGAGCGAAAGGAACCTACCAAGAAGCATGGTCTAGTATTTTGCAAGATGAAAAGAAAAAAGAAATGTATCAAGTGGTAAGAAATTAAGAGAGCTTGCTTTAGAAATTATCATTCATGGAGGGAAACTTTAATGAATACAACCAAAGAAAGCGTAAAAGTAATGAAATTAGCCGATTTGCCACAACAAATCGGCAAAGAAGTAATAATTAACGGGAAATCAGTTGCGCTGTTTCATTTAACGAATGGAGACGTTCGGGCAGTGCTAAATTCTTGTCCATATAAAAATGGACCATTAGCAGAAGGCATTGTCTCAGGCGAATTTGTTTTTTGTCCCCTGTATGATTGGAAAATTTCCCTTGTGACAGGCGAAGTACAAAAACCAGATGATGGTTTTGTAGAAACATTTGAAACAGAAATAAAAGATAATTATATTTATGTGATGGTGTAAGCAGATGACAACGAATAAAGGATATGTAGCATTTGTAGGAGCAGGACCGGGAGATATTGGGCTTATTACACAAAAGGGGCTAGAATGTTTAAGCAAGGCGGACGTAGTTTTTTACGACCGTCTTGCCAATCCAAGATTATTGCGCTATACAAACAATGACTGTGAATTTGTATATTGCGGCAAATTACCAAACAACCATACAATGAGGCAGGAAAAAATTAATGAATCTCTTATATATTATGCTTTAAAGGGGAAATATGTTGTACGGCTAAAAGGCGGAGATCCTTCTGTTTTCGGCCGTGTAGGAGAAGAAGCAGAGGCATTAGCGAAACAGGAGATACCTTTTGAAATGGTGCCAGGCATTACGGCAAGTATTGCAGCGAGCGCTTATGCTGGGATTCCTGTGACACATAGAGAATACAGTACAAGTTTTACTATTCGTACTGGTCATATTTGTGAAAAAAATCACAATTTAATGTATGATGGAAAAATAGATGAAATAGGAGATACAATTGCTTATTATATGGGAGTAAAAAGATTGGGTTCTATATGCAAAGCACTTATTGAAAAAGGCAAATCAAAAGAAACGAATGTTGCTGTTATTCAATGGGGAACATTGGGCAAACAGAATATTGTAGAAGGGACTTTGGCTACTATTGTATCCCTGGTAAAAAAAGAAAATATCACCAATCCTGCTCTTACTATTGTAGGAGATGTAGTAAAATTGCGTTCCTCTATTGCTTGGTTTGAAAAGCTGCCTTTTTACCAAAAAAGAATCATTATTGCCAAATCGTCAGCCAGTGAAAGCAAATTAGAAAAATATTTTTCTCAAAATGGAGCAGAGGCATTTGCCTTTCCTGCATTAAAAAAGGTGGATAGACCGTTTGCCTTTGCAGAAATAGAAGCAATTAAGGGAAGGGAAAGATTGATTTTTTTAGCACCTGAAAGTGCGGAATTATTCTTTGCGCAATTTTATCAGCATGGTTATGATGTACGTGATTTTCCAAAACAAATGGAATATATATCCGAGAAAACAAAAAAAGCATTGGCGGAAAAAGGGATTAGAGGTCAAAAAGCAGTTTTTAAGGCAAAAGCAGCTTGTATAATTGGGCCAGCAGGAAACAGAGATGCCAATAATTATGCACCGGAAAATATTTTTATTATCTCTCATGATTTGAAAATAGATTTTCGTTTTGATGAAATGAATCGACGTTTGTTATCAGAAGATCAATGGGAAACGGTGGTATTTCCCAATAAATCCTCGGTTGATTATTTTCTAAAAGAATGGACTCGGCTTTCAAAAGACGATCCGGCAACGCTTATGTTTGCTTATATTGGAAAGTCTGTAAAAGAGTATGCCATGGAAAAGGGATTTCGATTAATAGATGAACAAGTACAGCATGCATTAGAAACAAATGATTGGAAGGTTGAATAGCTGATGGACGCGGTTGTATATATCGGCCATGGCAGCCGGTTGGAAGAAGGAATACAGCATTTTTGTAATTTTATTAGGAGCGTAAAAAAAGAGATAGATATTCCTATGCAAGAGATTGCTTATTTAGAAATAAATGCCCCGTCTATAGGTGAAACAATGGAGAAAGTCATTCAAAATGGGGCAACCAATATTTTAGTTGTACCAGTCCTTTTATTTGCAGCTGCCCATTATAAAAGAGATATACCAGAAGAATTGCAAAAAGTACAAAATAAGTATCCATTCGTTCACTTTACTATGACAGCCCCATTTGATGTGCATGAGAAAATGATTGATTTAGTAGTGAAGAGAATTCAAGCGGAAGCTAAACAGGAAAAAGATGGTGTGGTGTTGCTTGTTGGCAGAGGAAGCAGCGATCCAGAGCCGATTTTTAAACTATTAGAAATTAGTAGAGCAGTAGAGCAAAAAATAAAACTGCCTGTAGATACCGCTTTTTTAACAGCAGGCACACCAAGTTTTGCAACAGAGCTTGCTAACTTAGAGGAAGAGTATGATCGCATTTATGTTATGCCCTATTTATTGTTTACAGGTGTGCTGTTAAAAAGAATGGAAAGACGGATTGCTGCGTGTACCAAATCTGTTATTTTATGCGGTCATTTGCAATATGACGAACGAATGAAGGAAGTGCTGATAGAGAGAATGCAAGAGCAATTCTTATTACAAGAATAGTAGGAGGAAAAGAATATGAAAGAAGTAATAATGGCTTTTAGCAATACGGCGGTTGCCAGGATTACTGGCCTTCAGAAAAGCAAACCGAAGTATTTAGTCGGTGCGATGCTGGCGGGATTTTTTGTTGGACTGGGCATTATTCTAATTTTTACTATTGGCGGTCTGCTTGCTCCAAGCGGATTTGCCGGAACAAAGATTATTATGGGAGTATCTTTTGGAATCGCATTAAGTTTGGTTATTATGGCTGGGGCTGATTTATTTACTGGCAATAATATGATTATGACTATCGGTGTGCTAGAAAAGAAAGTAACATGGACAGCAACAGGGCAAGTTTGGCTATACAGCTATATCGGCAATTTTATCGGCTCTATCCTTGTTGCTGTAATGTTCAGCTATTCAGGTCTTGCAGTCGATGGAGTGGCAGGATTTATTACAAATGCAGCAGCGGCAAAAATGAATGCTCCATTTATGGAATTATTAATCCGCGGAATTTTATGTAATATTCTTGTATGTCTAGCAGTCTGGTGTTCTGTTAAATTAAAGGATGAAACAGCAAAATTAATTATGATTTTCTGGTGTTTATTTGCCTTTATTACTTCAGGATTTGAACATAGTGTAGCAAATATGACGCTTCTATCTATTTCTTTAATTATTCCACATCCTGATACAGTTTCATTTGGAGGTATGTTTGCTAACCTACTGCCTGTAACGATCGGCAATATAATCGGTGGAGCAGTGTTCGTTGGAGCAGCTTATTGGTATAATATTTCCGAAAAAACAAAAGAAACAGTCGCTAAACTAAAAAAAAATGCTTGATAATGTAAGAAGAGCCGTCACCGGTATTTTTGGTGGTGGCTTTTTGTTGTGGCGAGAAATTAACCGGAAGTGCATGATGTTAGGGACAGCGAATAGATCAAGGAGGGATGGCGAATAAATGAAGGAGGACGGCGAATAAATCAGGAAGGACGGCGAATAAATGAAGGAGGGTGGCGAATAAATGAAGGAGGGTGGCGAATAAATGAAGGAGGGTGGCGAATAAATCGGGAAGGATGGCGAATAAATGAAGAAGGACGGCGAATAAATGAAGAGGACGGCGAATAAATGAAGGAGGACGGTGAATAAATGAAGGAGGATGGCGAATAAATGAAGAAGGACGGCGAATAAATGAAGAGGACGGCGAATAAATGAAGAGGACGGCGAATAAATGAAGGAGGATGGCGAATAAATGAAGAAGGACGGCGAATAAATGAAGAAGGACGGCGAATAAATGAAGAGGACGGCGAATAAATGAGGAAGGACGGTGAATAAATGAAGGAGGATGGCGAATAAATCAGGAAGGACGGCGAATAAATCCACAAGGGCAGCTAATTGAACTGTATAGACTGCGGGAGAATTACTTGAGTTTTCCTTTATATTCGGGATTATAATATACTCTCCCTTTATTTATACCGGAAAAGGGTAAATTTAACCGTATCAGCATTTTAGAAGCAGCATCTATGGAAGAAACATGCATAAATTCCCGAAATTCTTTATTTTTAATAGTAGGTTTTATAAGTAAAAAGTAATCATTTAATGCTTGTACATGTGAGATTTGATCAGACGCTCCACAATGTGGACAAATCCATCTTCTCTGTTTGCGGAACATCGCAAAACAGAGACAGCTTGGACATTGTACCCCTGAAATAATATCGGATAATTCAAGACTATATTTGCTTAGAATATCAATATCGTCAATACAATGATTTTTGAAAAGAATTTTTCCTGTTTTTTGAAGCATCTTTTTGTCAATTGCTGGCTTCTTATAATAGGACACTAGACTTTTCCAGCGTTCTAACAAATGATGACTATGAATAACAGAATTTTTAATAGAGGGATCTCCTTTAATAATAGTGGAAGAATTGCTGATAACAACGAGAGATTCGATTGGAAGAAGGGGAAGATTATGTTTTTTAAAAAAGTGGAAAAGCTGATGCCGCTGTCTTTTTACTTGGGAGATTGGATCTACAAAGGCTTCTGATTGATCATTAACGGTGCGGATCATTTGATTAAAACTTGTATCAAAATGCAATTCACCGTAAAAATTTTTGCATTCAATAATTAAGGCAAAACTGCTAGTTAAAACGAGGTAGTCCATTTGGAAATAAGTATGGCCATTCTGCAATCGGAGATCATGAAAAATAAAACAATCATCAGGAATGAAATTAAGATAATATGTTAGAGATTTTTCTCCTTTAAAGCCTGCAAGCATCTTTTTTCCATCTTCTGCAACTTTTGGTTTTATTCGATGCTGATCAGATAATCTATTCAATAAAGATTCTGTTTTACATAACTTGATATTTTTTAAAGGTTCTTTATAAAACATTATTTATAATTCCTTTCTATTTAAAATAAATTCTATTTAAATATTATCATAAAGTTCTTTATCAAAGTGGAAAAGATTGACGAATAAGAAATGGAGAGATATTCTACATGTATTGGAAAATTCGTTTCAATACGTATTTTTAAAATGTATTATTCTTTGAAGGGAAAGATAGACGGCTAATAAAAGAAAGTTTTAATGAGAGCTGCTGAATTTACGGGAAACACTTGTCTATTTGAAAGAACATTGGCTTTGGGAAAAGGTACTGACATACTTTTGTGTTATAGTGCAATATCCGATGGTATTTGTTATTCTTTAAATAGATGAATAGCATAGAAGGTGAAAGAATGTTTAAACAAGAAAACCGTATACCCTTATACTTACAATTAAAAGAGTCTTTGCGCAGTTCTATTATTGCACGCAAATTGAAAGCAGGAGATAAAATACCAACAGAAGTAGAGCTGAGCGACAAATATAATATAAGTAGGGTTACTGTGAGAAAAGCGGTAACAGAACTTGTAGAAGAAGGATATCTAGTTCGGAAACAAGGGAAAGGCACATTTGTGCAATCACAAAAAATTGAAAGAAAAGTAGTTCATTTAACCAGCTTTACTGCTGCGTGTGAGGCATATGGCTTAACGGCAAGCAGCAAAACGATCAAACGAGAAATTATTATTCCAACTTCCATAGACAAAGAATTGCTTCAATTAGAAGAAGATGATCAACTTCTTTTTATCCAAAGAATTAGATATGCAAATGAGCAGCCATTAATGCTGGAGAATAACTATTTTTCTTTTAACAGATATAAGTTTTTATTAGAAGAAAATTTAGAAGGATCTATTTATCAATTGCTGCAAGATAAATATCAAATTATTTTAAATAATCCAGGTGAGACATCATTGGAATTGGTAAGAGCGTTGGAGGAAGAAGCAATATTATTAGATATACCTGTTGGAGAGCCGTTATTTTATATGGAGACAGTTGTTTCCTTTAATGATTCTCCAGTCTATTTAGGTAAACAGTATATGATAGGAGAAAGGTATAAATTCTCCTTTTAGCACTAGAAGACAATCATTCGTAATAGAGTGATGTGTCTTTTTTTTATAAAAAGTCAGAAGATTAATAATGTATTGACGATATAATTAAACTATAGTATAAATAACGTAATACGTATTAATACATATTACATAATATATATTTAAAAAATACTAGTTGCAATTATTGCTGTATTGAGGAATTGGGGGAGATTGAGATGAAAAAAAGAGTAGCAGGGCTTTTTATTAGTTTAATTTGTCTTTTTGCATTATCCGCTTGTAGTTCGTCTAGCAATTCATCTGAAAATAAGGATAAACAATTAGTGATGGGTACATCAGGAGATTATCCGCCTTTTGAATATGTGGATACTGCAAATGGTGAAGAGATTATCGGATTTGATGCCGATCTTGCCAAAGCTTTAGGGGGAAAAACAGGGTATGAGATTACAGTGAAAGATATGGATTTTAATGGTCTTATTACTTCCTTGCAGTCAGGTAAAGTAGACTTTGTAATGGCAGGTATGGAGGCAACTCCAGAGAGAAAAAAGAATGCTGATTTTACAGAACCTTATTTTAGAAGCGATATATCTATGGTAGTTGATAAAAAAAGTGGCATAAAAACAGTTGAGGATATAAAAGGTAAAGTAGTTGGTGTGCAAGTTGGCTCCATTCAAGCAGAAAAAGCCAAGGAACTACAAAAAATAGTTGATTTTCAATTAGAAACTAGAGATCGTGTTCCAGATTTAGTACAGGAAATTAATAGTGGGCGTTTTGATGGTGTATTAATGGAGGACGTTGTTTCAAAAGGCTATCTAGAAAAAAATGATAATTTAACGACCATTTCTGTGCCGAGCAATGAAACAGGCGGGGCTGCCATTGCTTTTCAAAAAGATAGTGAACTGACAAGTAAGTTTAATGACGCCTTAAAAGAAATGAAAGAAAATGGAGAAATGGACAAGTTAGTTGCCAAATGGTTTAATGGCGAAAAATCGCTGAAAATAGCTGAATAAAGATAATACGATAAAAAGGGACATTCATAGTTAAATGGATGTTCCTTTTTTATTTCTCGTTAAAAGTTCGATCTATTCATGATAGTTATTCACATGGATATAGGAAAAAATAGTTGTTTGTTACATTTTCTTACAATATCGTAGACTTCCTACCCGTCCTAGTACATAATTTAGAATATTCATAAAAATAAATATTCTATTTTTGCTACGTAGAAAGAGGGGGAAATATGCCACGAGAGCAATACGCAATTGAAATGAAAGGGATTGTCAAAAAATTTGGTGCTGTTATAGCAAGTGACCATGTTAATTTTTCTGTGCATAAGGGAGAAATTCATGCATTGTTAGGTGAAAATGGTGCTGGAAAAAGCACCATTATGAGCATGCTTGCTGGTATTTATAAAGCTGATAGCGGAACCATTGCTATTGACGGAAATTTTTGTCGTATTCGTTCTCCGAAAGAGTCACTAGAACTAGGAATTGGAATGGTTCACCAAAACTTTCGTCTTGTAGACACATTAACGGCTATTGAAAATATTATTCTAGGAGAAAAAAGCAATATTTGGAGAGGTTCCTCTTGGCTGAAAAAAAAGAAAAAAGAAATTGAAGACATTTCGGAAAAGTATGGATTGAGCTTCCCAACAAATATTCCAATCTGGCAACTCTCTGTTGGAGAGCAGCAGCGAGTGGAAATTATAAAGACCCTTTATCAAGGTGCTGACATTATCATTTTTGATGAGCCTACCTCTGTTTTAACCCCCGATGAAGCTGATCAACTGTTTCAAACAATGAAGGAATTAAAAAATAATGGGAAAACAATGATTATTACCACACATAAATTAAAAGAAGTGATGGCAATTTCGGATCGCATTTCTGTGATGAGAAAAGGCAAAATGATTGCCCAAATGAATAGTAATGAGACAACGATGGAAGAATTGGCCCAATTAATGGTGGGGAGAGAAATGACAGAAGGGATATCTATTTCCAAATACTCAGCAGGTAAACCGATTTTAGCAGTAGAAAACTTGCTGGTTTATCGTGAACAAGGCATAAAAGGGATAAAGGATATGACGTTTTCCGTACATGAACATGAAATTGTTGGCGTTGCAGGTGTTGCAGGAAACGGGCAAAAAGAACTTGCGGAAGCGCTAACAGGACTTATTCCTTGGGCTGGCGGCAAAGTTATATTTAAGGGAGAAGTGCTAAAAAAACCATCTGTGCAAACAATGATTGATAAAGGGGTTGCCCATATTCCAGAAAATCGTATGAAAAGTGGGCTTGCCGGCAGTTTAGGGATCATTGATAATTTGCTTTTCAAAACCTATCGAACGAATAAACGCACAAAATTAGGTTTGCTTAAAGAGAAAAAAAATGAAGAATGGGCAACAAAGCTCATAAAAAAATTTGATGTGCGCACATCTGATTTATATAGTCCAGTCCGACAGCTTTCAGGGGGAAACCAACAAAAATTATTATTTGCTAGGGAAATAGATCAAAATCCCAAGTTAATGATTGCCGTTCATCCGACACAAGGGTTAGATGTGGGAGCAACAGAAGCGGTTCATCATATGCTTGTTGATTTGCGGGAAAAAGGCAGCGGCATTCTCCTTATATCAGAAGATTTAGAAGAAGTAATGCAATTATCGGATAAAATTCTAGTGCTATTTAACGGAGAAGTTTGCGGAGTTCTTTCTCGGGGACAGGCAGACAAGGAAACAATAGGCCGATTAATGGCAGGTCTTAACGAAAAGGAAGGAGCCACCGTATGACTCAAAAAGTAACGATTGAAGAAAGGCAGAATGTTTCTATGCCAAAACAGAAAAATCCCCTTTCATTCCTACCTTTTTCTTTTGAATATGATCCATTAAAAAAGTCTGGGAGCTTTTTAGTGCCAATTGCTTCTATTATTGTTGCACTATTTCTTTGTGCAATATTTATTGCGTTAAATGGCATGAACCCATTTATTATTTATGGAAAAATGCTAAAAGGAGCATTTGGTTCAAGTTTTGGCATAAGTGAAACGCTGATAAAAGCAATTCCCCTTCTTTTATGCGGTTTAGGAGTTGCCATTGCCTATAGAATTTCCATTTGGAATATTGGGGCAGAAGGACAATTTGTATTAGGAGCAATTGGTGCTACAGCGGTCACTATTTATTTTCCTAATTTGCCAGGATCTCTCTATCTTCCGTTAATGGTTGCAGCAGGAATGTTGGCTGGCGGCTTATGGGGAGTGTTAACGGCTATACCACGCACCTATTTTCAAGTAAATGAATTAATTACTTCTTTGATGCTGAATTATGTTGCTTTATTACTGTTGGACTATTTTGTATTTGGTCCTTGGCGTGATCCAGAGGGATTTAATTTTCCCGGCACACCGATGTTTACTCCATTTCAAATGCTTGCAAATATTGGAGGAACAAGACTGCATATAGGGTTAATCGTTGCCTTTGTGATGGTTCTATTATTTGCTTTTACAATAGCAAAAACAAAATGGGGCTATGAATTAAAACTTCTTGGCGCCAATCCTTCTGCTGCTGCTTCTGCTGGGATTCGCATCGATAAACATATTCTTATTGTTATGATAATCAGCGGTGGATTAGCAGGACTTGCAGGAATGATTGAAGTATCTGGAGTTGCCCATCGTCTTATGTATGGAATTTCTCCTGGTTATGGATATACAGCTATTATCGTTGCTTGGCTCGCAAAACTAAATCCTTGGGCAATGGTTGTCACTTCCATATTTATTGGCGGATTAACAGTAGGAGGATTTAGTGTTCAAACAATCGGATTGCCAAGTTCCATGTCGCTTATGCTGCAAGGTGCTATTCTTTTTTGTTTAATTGGCGGAGAAATGCTAAGCAAATACCGTTTTAAATGGAAAAAAGCATAAACGAATAATGGGCTTTGAAAGGTGGGGATTTTAAGTGGAAATAGGTGTATTAATTATTGCGGCAGCCATTTCAGCAGGCTCCTCTTTATTATTTGCTGTATTAGGAGGAATTTTAAGCGAAAAAGCTGGTGTCATTCATTTAGGGACAGAAGGGATTATGCTGATTGGTGCTGTTATCTCTTGTATTACATTTGTACATACAAAAAGTTTGGTTTTTTCCCTATTGGCAGCTCTTTTAGCAGCAGGCAGTTTAGGGCTGATTCATGCATTTTTGTGTGTCACATTACGGGCAAACCAAATAGTCAGCGGTTTAGCCATTACTTTGTTTGGGACAGGATTTAGCGCTTATTTAGGAAAATCAGTGGCAGGAGAAGCATTGTCTGTATCCGTTCCTAAAGTTCATTTAACATTCCTCGAGCCTATTCCATTTATCGGGAGAATTTTTTCTCATTTAGATATATTTATTTGGGTTAGTATTCTACTAAGTATTCTTTTATATATCTATATGTTCAAGACCTCGTGGGGACTGCATTTAAAAGCAGTTGGCGATAGTCCCACTACTTCGGATGTTATGGGCATTTCGGTTATGAAGTTTCGGTATTTCCATATTATTGCAGGGTCCATGCTGATGGGAGTTGCTGGATTTTATTTAATTATGGTGTATTCTCCAAACTGGATTGAAGGGATGACAGCAGGAAGAGGATGGATTGCCATTGCTCTTATTATCTTTGCCAGGTGGAATCCTCTATTAGCGATTTTTTGCGCCTATTTCTTTGGGGGCTTGGATGCGTTAGGCTTTCGTATCCAACTATTTGATATAGGAATCCCATCTTATTTTCTAAAAATGATTCCATATCTTGCAACAATCTTTGTCTTAATGTTTATAGGCTGGAAAAACCGAAAAAAACCACCATTAGAACCTAAATCATTGGGAATTCCATATTTTAGGGAACAAAGATTTTAATAAGTATTCCCACTGAAAGGATGTGGTGCCGCCTTTTTAGAAGGTAAATTGAAGGTTTGGCTAAAATGAGTTTGATTCATTTGTAAAAAAGGTTTTTACAGAGCTATTTTTCAAAAATAGATTTTAAAATTAATAGGGGGAAACAACTTGAAAAAGATAAATCTATTATTTGTACTAATGTTAGCTTTAGCACTTATTACAGGCTGTTCACAAGCATCCTCGACAAAAGAAGAAAAATCAGGAGCGGCAAGCGGCCAAAAAGAGAAAAAAGAAAAGCCAAGAGTAGCTTTTGTATATATTGGTGTTCCTGGCGATGGGGGCTGGACATTTGAACATGATAAAGGCAGAAAATTGGTGGATGAAACATTTGGCATCAAATCTACGATTGTGGAAAATGTCCCAGAAGGAACAGATGCAGAACGAGTAATTGAAGAGCTTGCCCAAAAGAATGATATTATTTTTACGACAAGTTTTGGATACATGGATCCAACCTATAATGTTGCAAAAAAATATCCAGATGTTGTATTTATGCATGCGACAGGATATAAAAGAGCAGATAATATGGGTACATATCAGGGGAAAGGCTATGAATCTGGTTATCTAGCAGGAATTGCTGCAGGGAAATTAGCAGAAAATAATAAAATTGGCTATGTAGGGGCATTCCCGATTCCTGAGGTTATTTATACGATTAATGCATTTACTTTAGGGGCGCAAAGTGTAAATCCTGACGCTGAAATCTCTGTTGTATGGAGCAATACTTGGTTTGATCCAGCGACAGAAAGACAAGCTGCTGTCAGTCTTTTAGATCAAGGGGTATCTGTTTTAGCAAACTATCAAGATTCTCCAGCCGGAATTCAAGCAGCAGCAGAACGTAAAGTTTGGGGAATGGGAAATGATTCCGATATGAATAAATATGCTCCTGAAACGTATATTACAAATCCAACACTAAATTGGGGAGACTATTATATTGATGTAGTTCAAAGTGTGGTAGATGGAACTTGGAAATCAGAAGCTACTTTAGGCGGATTAAAAGAAGGAATGGTGGATATAGCTCCATTTGGGAAAAATGTGCCGAAGGATGTTCAAGATTTAGTGAATGAGAAAAAACAAGAAATGAAAGATGGAACATTTACTGTATTTAAAGGACCAATTAAGGATCAAAATGGAAAAGAAAAAGTTGCTGATGGCAAAGAGTTATCTGTGAAAGATATTCTTAGTATGAACTGGTTCGTAGATGGAATTAAAGGGGAAATTCCGGAATAAAGGAGAGGATGTCTACTATGTTAGTACAAGATGCAGTTTTAATTCAGCAATGGCATCCTGTTATAATAGCGGAAGATTTAAAAGATCAGCCTGTATCTATTCAAGTCCTTGGGGAAAAAGTGGTGGTATTTCGAACAACTCATGGAGTGCATGCGTTTAAAGATTTATGCATTCATAGAGGGGTTGCATTGTCACTTGGAAAAGTAGTGGATGATGAGATTATATGCCCATACCATGGCTGGACATATAATCATAATGGAAGATGTACACATATTCCATCCTTGCCAGAAAATAGAGCGATTCCGGCAAAAGCGAAAACGGCAGTCTACTCTTGTATAGAGGCATATGGATTTGTTTGGGTTTGTCTGGGAGAGCCTGCTCAGAAAAAACCAGTGATAGGAACAGAAACATTCGATGATCCAAAACTCGTTAGAGTAAAAATGGGACCATACAAAATGAATGCGGCAGGTCCTAGAGTAGTAGAAAACTTTCTTGATGTGTCCCATTTAATGTATGTACATGAAGGGTTGTTAGGAGATAGGGAGTATTCTGAAGTAAGTGATTACCATGTTTATCAATTGGAGGGGGGACTTGTAACGGATGAAATTGAAGTATACCAGCCAGACCCAGATGGTAGAGGATATGGGATAAGTTCCAGATACACGTATAAAGTATTCAATCCTCTCTGTGCATCATTTACCAAGAGAATGGATGAGTCAGAAGATTACTTTAATCTTTTTCTTATCGTCTTGCCGGAATCAGAAGATAAAAGTACAGCCTTTATGCTAATGGAGCGAAATTATGCATTAGAGGAAGAAGATAAAGTGTTTATTGATTTTCAAAATATATTAATTGAACAAGATCAAATAATTGTGGAAAATCAACAGCCAGAACTTTTGCCTCTTGATTTACAGGCAGAATTGCATTTAGTATGCGATAGACTTAGCATTGCCTACCGCAAAATGCTGAAAGAGTCAGGAATTACGTTTGGAACAGCATAATAAAAAGAAGCGCAGGAAGGCTTTTATTGCTTTCCTGCGTTTTGGCGTGTATCTATAGAGCAATTGTTAATTTTTGCAAATTTTTAATAATAATACTCATTGACTGGATTGATGCCAATGAGTCATTGTTGACATCATCTAAAGAATGATTTCCATTCTTAATAATTAAAGAATGAAAGTTTGTTTTTTCTAGCTGATTTAAACATTTTTCATCAAAGTGCTGATCTTTGTCGCCAATGACAAGTAATCCATTATGTTTACTTGCAGCGATAGAATTAGCAATTTCATCTAATTTTAATAAAGGAGTAAGGAGGATCATTGTAGCCTCTGCAAATCTATCATTTTGCATGAATCCATTAACAATGGGAATGGTACCAAGAGATTTACCAACAAATAATGTATTTTGATAGCTGTTATGCTGAAGAACTTCTGAAACAACAGGTGTGACGTCATTTAGCATTTCTTCCGTTACTCTTTTAGAATCTAGCTGCAAAAAATCTCTTTGATAGGAGTAATGCACTTGCACTACATCTATTTTAGATTCGATCATTAGCATTATTAAATAATAGAAAAGAGGTTTATCATAGTGGTAGCCTAATCCAGAAAACATAAAGCACACTTGATTTCCTCCAGTTTGTATATGAGTGTATGCAATTTCACTTCTTTTTGTTTTGGCTGTTTTCTGCAGCTTTTTCATTTGGTCAATTTCCCCCTTTGCTAATAGTATCTTACCTTATTTTCTTTCTCCCGATAAGCAGTAAAAGCTAAAAGCAGCTACCAAACTACTGGCTGCTTTTAGCTTTTAACTTGTTATTTTTCCATATAAAACTTCTCTCTAAACTGCTTGGGTGTTAATGCCATATGTTTTTTAAAGTTTTTATAAAAATGAGATTGGTCGAAAAAGCCATAATCCATTTTATCTTCCATAGGGGAGGTAACATTTAAAATTTCGTTTATAGAATATTGCAATCTAACAATCTGACTAAAGTTTTTTGGAGAAAAGCCAATAGTTTCTTCAAATTTCTTGCGGATATAACGATCAGAATAACCTGTTTCTGTTGAGAGTTCTTTTATATTTATAGCCCCGTTTGAGGAGTATATTTTCTTTATACAATGGGAGACCAAATTATGTGTGTAGTCAGATTTTTGTTGGATTGTATGTAAAAAATGTTGAAACCATTTGACTCTTTCCTGAAAGTTGGGAAAACTTGCGATTTTTTCTAATAAAAAAGAAGGTAAGTTTACCACATCAAATAGCGGAACTTGTTGCTGCTGGATTAGTTCTTTTAAAGGAATAGCAAATGGCAGGGAGTTCTGTTCAGGGTAGAATCTAACAGCAAAATATTCACAATCTGGTTGAAAATTATAGATGCAGCGCTGATTGGGACTGCTTGCTATTACAGCAAAAGGATGAATAGGATGCGTGCAGAACAATAAATCAAAGCACCCATCAGGAATGACCTGCAAAAAGCCTTCATCATGTCTGTCTATTGTGAATTGATAAAAAAGGGAAACTTCAGAGCGTATGAGATTTTGAGGACAATATTCTATATAGTTTTGACTGCTAAATTTCAATTCAGGTTGAGAAGGGGTAAAAATAATATTGCTTTTTCCTTTCATTTTTCATACTCCTTTTATAGGTTAACATTCCTGACTGAACCTTTTTAATTAGAAAAAATATAACATATCTAAGTGATTTATGTAAGTGTATGTTCGAAAAAGTTACTCGGTATGTAAAAAAATATCACATTGTTCCGTTTTTTACAATGTTAATAGTATTAATTTTTAGTATATTATGAATAATCAATCAAGAGGAGGAAACAATCATGCAAACACAACAAATAAATACTATTCTACATCCGTTAGAACCACTGACTGCAGGTGAAATAACAGAGGCGGTAGCTATTATCAAAAAAGAGAAGAATTTACATGGAAAAGTTCGATTTGTATCTGTTGTTCTTCATGAACCAGATAAACATATTGTTTTAAATTATCAAAAGGGAGATCAAATAAATAGGGAAGCATTTATTGTTCTTCTTGATAATGAAACAGAAGAAACCTATGAAGCCGTAGTTTCTATTACCAATAAAGCGGTAACTTACTGGGAACATATTGAGGGAGTACAGCCAGGTGTGATGCTGGATGAGTTTGAAGAGTGCGAAGAAGTAGTAAAAAACTGTCCTGAATTTCAAGAAGCATTGCTAAAAAGAGGCATTACTAATTTTGATTTAGTAATGGTTGATCCTTGGTCAGCAGGAAACTTTGGGGTAGAAGAAGATGAAGGGATACGTCTTGCAAGAGCAATCTGCTGGGTACGAAAATTCCCGAATGACAATGGATATGCTTACCCCTTAACGGGAATTGTTGTCTATGTTGATTTGAATAAAATGACGGTGCATCGTTTTGAAGACCATGGCATTCGGGAAATGCCGCCGACTGATGCGAACTATTCCCCTGAAACATCTGATTCTATTAAGCTGCGGACAGACTTAAAGCCGCTGGAAATTATTCAGCCAGAAGGACCAAGTTTTGAAATTGAAGGCCATTATATTAAATGGCAAAAATGGCATGTTCGTTTTGGATTTACTCCAAGAGAAGGGCTAGTGCTGCATACAGTTGGTTATGAGGACAGAGGGGAAATTCGCCCAATCCTTTATCGTGCAGCATTATCAGAAATGGTTGTTCCATATGCGGATGGAAGTTTTGCTCATAATACGCAAAATGCTTTTGATGCAGGAGAATACGGCATGGGACAGCTTGCAAATTCATTGGCATTAGGCTGTGACTGTTTAGGAGAAATCCGCTATTTTGATGCAGTGATGACAGACAGCAAAGGAAATGCAAGAACAATTCCGAACGCAGTATGTCTTCATGAAGAAGATTATGGCATTGCTTGGAAGCATACTGACTGGAGAACAGAACAAGTGGAAGTAAGACGTTCCCGCAGACTTGTCCTTTCTTTCTTCTGTACTGTAGGGAATTATGACTATGGATTTTACTGGAGCTTTTATCAAGATGGAACAATTGAAAACGAAGTTAAATTAACTGGCATGCTAAACACTGGTACGTATGATGAGATTGGAAAATCAAAATATGGAACAGAAATTGCCCCGAAATTAAATGCTGCTTTTCATCAACACTTCTTTAACTTCCGTTTAGATACGATGTTGGATGGTGTGGAAAATTCTGTAGTGGAAAGCTATACAGTCGCAGAAGAAGAAGGTCCGGAAAATCCACATAGCAATGCTTTTTATGTAAAATCGAAAATATTTAAAACAGAACAGGAAGCACAAAGAAATCTGGATATAGCAACACAGCGCACTTGGAAAATCATTAATCCTAATTCTTTAAATGCAGTTGGGACACCTGTAGGCTATAAAATTATGCCAGGGGAAAATTGTCTTCCGTTTGCAAGAGAAAATTCTAGTGTAATGAAACGAGCGGGGTTCTTAAAACATCAATTGCATGTGACAAAATATGATGCACAAGAAAAATATGCGACAGGAGATTATCCTAACCAGCATAAGGGAGGAGAAGGGCTTCCGAAATATATTGCTGCAAACCGCAATATTGACAATGAAGATATCGTTGTTTGGTATACAATGGGACATCATCATATTACAAGACCAGAAGATTGGCCTGTCATGCCAACGGCTTACATTAATTTTCAATTAAAACCTGTTGGATTTTTTGACCGTAACCCTGCCCTAGATCTTCCTCGTCCAACACCAAAATCAGCTGCTTGTCACAGCAAAACAGGTTCATCTTGCAATAAATAATTTAACAGTCAAAAAGGAGATGGACTCGGTTTCCTCTCCTTTTTAAAAAAAGAAACAGGAGGTGTTATAATGCTTACCTTTAGTTTATTGATGGTTATAAGCTATAGTATTTATTTTTTTCTTACTTCCCGCAAAAACTTTGATAAAACTAATAGTACAATTACTAGATGTATTCCGATGCTATTGGGAATGACCGGCAGTGTAACAATTGGACTGGCAGTTGCGTTATGGATACCTGATCGTTTAGCGCTTGCAACGGTTGCTTCTATTGTAATAAGTGCAATAGTAGCTATTCTCATCGGTCTGCCATTTGGAATAAATGGAATAATAGAGGCGGCAGCTTCAAGTTTTATGGGAGCGATGATGGGAGCAATGCTAGGTGTTATGCTTGCTTCTTCTGAGGTTGTTTTTATGGTGTTTGCAATAGATTTTATCTATCTTATTAGTTTTTACCTTATGTTACTAATGAAAACAAAAGAGTCATTATCGAAACAGCAAATTGTTCTTAAAAGCAAAAAGGCTCCTTTTTATTTAGCGTTCAGCTTTAATTTATTCTTAATCGGTGCAATTGCTTTAGTGGAATCCATTGATTTTGATACTTCGCAACAAGAGAAAGAAACGATGACTCATAACCATCAATCTCACTAATTTACTCCATTAGAATCTACTTAATAAATGATAGAAGATAAAATACTGTTTAGGAGGAATTTTATGGAGTTGCAAGAAAAACATATTGTAGAAAATGACTTGGTTCAAAAGGATTTTGGTTATGAAAAAGAATTGAAAGGATCCATGAATGTGGTTCAGCTTACAGCTTTTGGCTTGAATTATATGCTGCCATTGGCGCCGGCCGTCATTTTTGGAGTCCTTTTATCTACATCTGGAGGAACGGTTGCTCTTCCTTTTTTATTTGCTGGAATTGCAATGCTTCTTACAGGATTCAGTTATGCGACAATGGTAAGGAATTTTCCTCTAGCAGGTTCTGTTTACAGTTATGTGGGAAGAGGATGGAATCCCCATTTTGGTTTTTTAGCGGGCTGGGTCGTAACGCTAGATTATGTGCTGATCCCAACAATCACTTCTGTAAGTGCAGCATATCTTGTCCAAGAATATTTTCCTAATGTTCCCTTTTGGATATTATTAGGGATATTTTCCGTAGGTATTGGCTTATTGAATTTATTTGGAATTGAATTAATGTCAAAAATGGGCCTGTGGTTCTTAATATTAGGAGAATTCGTAGTGTGGAGCTGCATATTAGTTTGGGGAAAAGCAGTATATTCAGATGGTGTCGGGGTTGGAGCGCTTTTAAGTACACAGCCTTTTCAGTTTGATAGTATGTCAGGATTGCTTGGTGCCACGTCGCTTGCTGTTTTGAGTTTCTTAGGATTTGATGCGATCACAACATTGGCTGAAGAAACGCGCAATCCAAAAAGAGATATTCCTAAAGCGATCTTTATGTGTATCGGGATAGGTTTAGTGACAATGGTTGTATGCAGTTATGTTGCCATGCTTGTTATTCCTGATTGGAGAAATCATATTGCGGATGAAAACTGGATGAATACCGTTTTATACCAAGTTTCAGTTATAACAGGTGGAGAAGGATTTGCTTTGTTTTATACGGCAGGATTCTTAAGTTCGTTGGCTATCTTCAATTTAGTCGCAACTGCGGCTGGTGCTAGGCTGCTTTATGGGATGGGAAGAGACGGTCTTCTGCCAAAGGGGATATTTGCTGCAATAAACAAACGATTTAAAACTCCTCATTTTAATATCATTATCATAGTAGCAATTGAGTTTATCTTAGGAAATACAGTGGATTTAGGCACCATTTCTAACTTAGTTAACTATGGAGCGTTTTTTGGATTTGCAGCACTGAATTTATCTGTTATATGGCTATATTATGTAAAGAAAAAAGGAGAAGCTCCGTTAAGTTTAAATTACGAAAAAAATTGGAAACCAGCAGGGTGGCGACATTTCCGCTATTTGGCACTCCCGCTGCTAGGCTTTATTGTTATTGCATATGTATGGTCTGGGATGGATCGATTGGCAATAATTCTGGGAACAGTTTGGCTGATTATGGGAATTGCGTTTTTAGCAGCAAGAACAAGTGGATTTAAGAAGCTGCCGCCGCAGTTGGAACATTAAGGGCAAGTATTTGAAATGCCGAAGCCGAATTAAGCTCTAACCATAGAATTATTCTCTGGTTAGAGTTTTTTTGTTATTTTCCTTAGGCACCCCGGGGGATAATAATATAGAGGCAGTTTAATCCACTTTTTCGCTTACATTAAACCTTTTAATGCAGTGCTGGATTTTATTTTTTTCAGCATGAAATGGATAAATAATGAGCTGGAATCATTGCGGACGCTGCCCAGCAAAGGATTGCCGCTTATTACAAAAAATGCTGGATTATTGCTTTGGGTAAAAAAGGAAAAGGTTATTATTGGCATAATAAAAAGTAGACCATCATAAACGTATATTCCTTTCCAAAAAAGAGCATATTTTCCTTAGGGCAAATTTTTCGGCTGTATCTTAAACTGTTTTCCTTTTGCTTGAAGTGTGATAGGTTGCAACACTGTTTCTCTAGACCCACCATAATGGATTCTGTTAAGATACTAAGGTGATTTTTTTAGAGGGGAAGTTATTGTTTTGACAACGAGAGAGTCTTTGGCGAAAAAAGTCGCTTGGATAAGTGTAATAAGCAATATTATATTAACGTTAGGGAAACTAATAGTTGGATCGTCTGCAAACAGTGATGCAGTATTTGCAGATGGTATTCACTCGGCTGCGGATGTATTCGCATCTGTGATTGTTCTGCTTGTGATAAGGATTGCCAATAAGCCGGCAGATGATGAACATCCATATGGACATGGGAAAGCGGAAATAATTGTATCGGGAATTGTTGGTCTTGTATTATTAGTTGTTTCTTTGTATGTCGTTTACGAAGCGATTGTTGGCTTTTTTCATCCTGTTTCTTCACCGAATATACTTGCAATGTGGATTGCCATTATTTCTTATGGAGCAAAAGAATTTTTGTATAGATATTCGATGAGAATTGCCAAGGAACAAAACAGCAAAGCGATTGAAGCGATCGCGTTTGACCATAAAGCGGATATTGTGGCATCTTTAGCAGCTGCAATAGGGGTGTTGCTATCTATACTTGGAGCGAAATTTAATATTGGTTTTCTATTGTTTGGAGATAAAGTAGCAAGTATAATTGTTGCTTATTTGATCTTTAAAATAGCAAAAGAAATGTTGGGAGAAGCATTTGATATTTTATTAGAGCGGAATATTAATGCAGAATTGCTCCTTGATTATACGAATATCATTTCGAGCTTTTCTGAAGTAAAACGAATTGACAGACTAAGAGCGAGAGAGCATGGACATTATGTGCTTGTCGATCTGCGGATATCTATCGATTATGATAAAACAATTAAAGAAGGGCATGACCTTTCTCGGGAAATAAAAAATAAGTTAATGAAGAAACACGATAATATTGAAGAAGTATTGATTCATTTGAATCCGTATTATGAGTAAAAGTAAAAAAAGGAGACTTTGTTTGATGAAAGTCTTCTTTTTAATTTGATCTAAATTCAATAAGTTTGTTTATTTAAGCTGGATAATAAATCGTCATGCTTAATCGAGTCAGAGACTCTCCAAAGTTATGGTATGCATGAGGTTTATCTGCTTTAAATGTAATGGAATCGCCGCTTTTTAATGTGTATTCTTCACTATTGACGCGAATGGTTAATTCTCCATCAAAGACGATGATAAATTCCTCTGTACCCTCCCGATGTGGATTTGCATTAAGAAACCCGCCTTTTTCAATTTCAACAGAATACATTTCACAGCGTCTATCCTCATGGAAAGGGAAGTATGGATACACACGATATTTTCCGTTATCCGCTGTTAAAGCTTGCACGTCCCCTCTTACTATAAGTTTTGCATCTGGCTTTGGATTATTTATTAAGGTGGTAAAAGAGATTTTTAAGCCATTGGCAATTTTCCAGATGGTTGTAATGGTAGGACTGGATTCCCCTCTTTCGATTTGGCCGATCATTGTTTTGCTTACTCCGGTCAATTCAGCGACTCGTTCTAAACTTAATTTATTGATTTCCCTAAAAGACTTTAAGTTTCTTCCGATAATCCTATTTATTTCTTCCACTATAAAAACTCCTTATGGACAATATAAAGTTTATTTTGTACAATATAACGTATATGCGTTATAACGTTTATTTTGGTCATTATATCATATTGTGAGTAAGGGGTGCAAAATGCCGATAGTATCTTTTTTGCTTTATGTGTTTATTACTAGTTTTACTCCAGGTCCCAATAATTTAATGGCGATGCTTTCTGCAAATAAGTATGGTTTTAAGGGAACATTAAGATTTTGCCTAGGAGTAGGTGCAGGATTTTTTGTTATCATTTTAAGCAGCAGCTATTTTAATCTTCTGCTTAAAAATTTCATTCCGAAAATTCAATTTTTTATGTCTATACTTGGTGCTGTTTATATGCTGTATTTAGCATATAAAATATTAAAAAGCAATCATAAGCAAGAAAGTGATGAAGGGAATGATAGGAATGGATTTTTATCTGGAATGTTTTTGCAGTTTATTAATCCGAAAGGGATTTTATATGGAATTACAGTAGTATCTACATTTATTCTTCCGTTTTACCATTCTAATTTCAGTTTTTTACTTTTTGCAGTTCTATTAGCTTTTGTTGGATTTATGTCAACGATGTGCTGGAGTTTGTTTGGTTCCTTATTTCAAAGTTTTCTTGCAAAGTACCCGCTCCAGTTTAATATGGTGATGACATTGTTACTAGTGTATAGTGCCGTATCTATTCTTGTTGAATAGATAGAGAATGCAACGTGTTTCCAGAATGCTCTGGAAACACGTTTTTTTAATAAATAATAATTCAGAAAATAATTAAAAAATAATTTTTTGTCATTGACACAAAGAAAAATACGTTATATTATTTAACTTATTATGTGAGAAAATCTAACAAGTTAATAAGACTAGGTGAATTATATATGAAAAAAATTGAAGCAATTATTCGACCTGAAAGACTTACACAGACAATTAAAGGGTTAAAGAACATTGGAATAACCGGTTTTACTGTATCTCAAGTGGTTGGCAGAGGAAAACAAAAGGATACGCAAGGTGTTTATCGGGGAAAAAACTATAAAGTAACATTGCATCCGAAAGTAAAATTAGAAATTGTCTTATCAGATTATATGGTAGAACGTACTATTAAGGAAATTATTGCTTCTGCACAAACAGGGGAAGATGGCGATGGGAAAATTTTTATTCATCCTATTTTGGAAGCTTATAATATTCGAACAGGCAAAACAGATTATGATATCGATGATCTAGCAAATAAGGAGAGCTAACTAAAATGGAACTAGTGTATTTAAATACAGTGTGGATTGTTATTGCTGCTGCAATGGTCTTACTTATGGAAGGCGGATTTAGTCTGCTTGAAGCTGGTTTTGTACGAACGAAAAATGCTGTGAATGTAACGATGAAGATCTTTGTTGATTTAACAGTAGGAGCTATCGCGTTTTGGATGATTGGTTTCGGCATTATGTATGGAAAAGATGCTTTTGGTTTTATTGGCACTTCTTTATTTGGCAATCCTGAGCATATTCAGCTTTCCATTGAATTGCCTAGTGCTGCATTTGTCCTTTTTCAAATGGGATTTGCGTTAGCCTGCATTTCCATTATATCTGGTGCAGTAGCAGAACGAATGAACTTTAAAGCATATATTGTTACAGCGGCAATTATATCCATTCTTATCTATCCATTATCCGGGCATTGGATTTGGAGCAGCGAAGGATGGCTGAAAGGATTTGGGATGAAGGATTTTGCAGGTTCTGCAGCAATTCATGCTTTAGGAGGATTTATTGCATTTGCAATGGCAAAAATGCTTGGGCCAAGAAAAGGAAGATTCAACTCCGATGGCAGCGCAAATGTCTTTGCACCAAGCAATATTCCGTTAGCTTCAGCAGGCGCCTTTATTTTATGGTTTGGCTGGTTCGGTTTTAATGCAGGAAGTACATTGGATGCTTCGAATGCTTCTTTAGCATCTATTGCCATTAACACTATGCTAGCAGGGGCAAGTGGCGGGACAGCAGCTTTATTTTTTACGATAAAAAAATTTGGAAAAGCGGACCCAAGCATGACCATTAATGGAGTCTTGTCTGGTCTTGTTGCAATAACAGCTGGCTGTGCATATGTATCACAGTGGAGTGCTATTATTATTGGGGCAGTCAGCGGCATTATTGTAATTCTAGCAACGCTGTTATTGGATAAACTAACAGTAGATGATCCAGTTGGAGCAGTTGCCGTTCATGGTTGTAATGGTGTATTTGGCACGATTGCAGTCGGATTGTTTGATGCAAAAGAGGGTTTATTTACAACAGGAGATGCATCCCTTTTATTTGTACAGCTTTTAGGTGCAGCTACAGTAGTGGTTTGGGGACTAGTCGGCGGTGTTTTCATTGCAAAAGTATGTGAAAAAACAGTTGGATTCCGGGCAAGTGAACGGGAAGAAGAAGAAGGACTGGATATGTCTTATCACGGAATTCCTGCGTATAACGAATTAGAACGATTCGCAGATCTTCCTGCAAGTCTGTATAACTTTGAAGAATCCACAGGAATTTCTGTTGCTCCAGACAGAGAGAAAGAAATTATTAGGGAAATAGGTTAGCAAAAAGAAAAAACAAGCATAAATAAAGTATATTAATTTGGACTTCTGTGTTTAATAAACGGAGGTTTTTTTTTGCTTAAAAGAAAGGCTATGTAAGGGAGAAATTTATATAAATGTATATCAGTTTGGAAAAAGAAGAAAATAAAAAATAAAGATCTTTATTTTTTAAGTAAGCTATTAATTTTTATGTAAGATTGCGGCATTTTAAATTCATTAGAAAAGAATAAAAAGCAGTAGGTAGACTGAAATTATAACGAATGCTGCTTGATATATAAATTTAGACAATACTGATGAATGAAAGGAAGTGGTTGGCAGGAATGTGGAGAAATTGGGAAGCGGCTCAAAAAATTGCATGGCGTTTTGTTCTTTTATACATAGTTATCAGCATTTCATGGCTTTTAATATCAGATTGGCTGTTACAAGATCACCTGCAGAACGCGAAATGGATAAGTACTGTAAAGGGTGGTCTATTTATAGTACTAAGCGCTTTATTGTACTACAAATTAATTCAAAGAATGATTAAAGATACAATAGAAAATGAAGCAAATTACCGTCTTATTGTTGAAAATGTGTCTGATTTGATTGTTGTAGCCGATAGAGATGGATATATCAAATATGCTTCTCCCTCCCATGAAAGATTATTAGGACACAGATCTGAAGAATACGAAGGAAAAGAACTATTTGATTTTATACAAACGGAAGATACGTTTAAAATGCAGGACTGGTTTCAGAATGAAATAATGCTTAAAAAAGAGATTGAAGTAGAATATTATTTAAAAAGTAAAGAAGGTAATCAAGTTTTAGTGGAAGGCAAAGTGGTTCCTGTTGCTTCAGGAAATGGTAAAGTTGAAAAAATGGTTCTGCTTGCTCATGATATTACAAAACGGAAACAGTTTGAAAAACAGCTAATAGAAAGTGAAGAGCGTTATCGGAAACTAGTGGAATATTCTCCCGAGACAATATTTATACATATTGATGGGAAAATTGTTTATGTGAATAACGCAGGTCTGCGCTTAGCTGGGGTTCAATATATAGAGGAAGTTGTGGGGAAAAATATTCTTGATTTTGTGTCTTCTGAAGACTTGAATTATGTTGAAAATCAAATAAGGAAAGTCGAGGAAACTGGTAAAACAAAGCTGCATGATTACCAAATCAATCGAATGGATGGAACACGATTATTTGTAGAAGCATTGGCATTTCAAACAACTTATCAAGAAAACAAAGCTGTACAAGTTATTATAAGAGATATCACAGAACGAAAAAGGGCAGAGGAGAAAGTCCGTTACCTGGCTTACTATGATTCTCTGACAGGGTTGCCAAACCGAAATCTTTTATTTGATTATCTTAATGAATTGTTAATTGCTATTAAAAAAGAAAAACAAACACTGGCTGTTATGTTTTTAGATTTAGATCGTTTTAAAATGATAAATGATACATTAGGACATAGTTATGGAGATTTTTTATTACAGCAAGTAGCTTCAAGATTAAAAGCGTGTCTGCCTAAAGGTTCCATGCTTGCACGTTATGGCGGAGATGAGTATATTATTGTTTTGCAAGAAAAAAAACTTGAAGCAATTTCAAGATTATCGGATCAAATTATTGATAAATTAGCAGAGCCATTTTTTCTTTCTGATAGACAAATGTTTATTTCACCAAGCATAGGAATAAGTATATATCCAAAAAATGGGGATGTAGCGGAGGAATTGATTAAAAATGCCGATGCTGCCATGTATCTTGCCAAAGAAAAAGGGAAAAATACTTATCAATTTTATACATCGTCCTTAAATAGTATGGATAGTTGCAAACTCGAGCTGGAAAATGGACTGAGAAATGCCATAAAAAATGAGGAATTTACTCTTTATTATCAACCTCAAGTTGACCTGAATACAAATAAAATCATTGGTTTAGAGGCCCTAATCCGTTGGAAGCATCCTAAATATGGTTTTGTTTCTCCGGCAGAATTTATTCCTATTGCTGAAGAGACGGGACTTATTGTTGCTATTGGAAAATGGGTTCTTGAAACAGCTTGCAATCAACATAAACAATGGGAAGAAAAAGGATTTTCTCCAATGCGTATAGCTGTAAATGTTTCCGCTCTGCAATTTCGCCATAAAGACTTTGCAAAAACAATTGAACAAATAATAAGTAATACAAAGTGTAGAGCAAGTTACCTGGAACTGGAAATAACGGAAAGCGTTATGCAGCATTTAGGAGAGACCACCACTATTATGAATGAATTAAAGGAACTTGGTGTAAACCTCTCTATTGATGATTTTGGCACCGGCTATTCCTCATTAAATTATTTAAGGCATTTTCCTATTAATACATTAAAAATTGATAAGTCTTTTGTTGATGAAATAAATAATGGCAAGAACGGTGAAATAATAGTAAAAGTAATTATTGATTTAGGCAATCGTTTAGGCTTTCAAGTCATTGCAGAAGGTATAGAAAATAAACAACAAGCAATTTTTTTAAAACAAAATAATTGTCATATAGGGCAGGGGGACTTCTTTAGCCAACCTTTGCCTGCTGAAAAAATGGAAAGGCTGTTTTCAGAATAAAAACCAGTCAAAAAGATCCTAGAGACCCATTTAGGATCTTTTTGACTTCTTTATTGGTTTATTGAAAAAATCCTTAGCTTTATTTAATAGTAATTTTAAATTTTCTCTTTATAAACTTTAATCCTCTATTAAAAAGCTGCAGCTGCTATTTTAATAGATTGTGCTGGACAGCTTTCTTGTGCTTCTTTTAAATCTTCAAAAAGATCTTCATCTACAGATATACTTCCTGTATTTTGATCTATTATTACTTCAGCTTTGCCATCATCATCAAAATCAAAGATATCTGGTGCAATTGCTCCACATGCTGCACAAGCGGTACAGGAATCTTTATCCACTATTGTATATGCTGCCATTTAAACATCTCCTTTGAGTTTATAGTAAGTTATTCTTATTTTAACTCTAAAATTCTTTTTTTTATTGGAAGACTTTGAATGTTTTTTGACAAATAAAAACATTCTGTTATTTGTTAAAAGAAGTTAGATAAATAAAATGGCAGTATGTATTAGACACATATGCTGCCATTAATTTTTTCTATTAATGAAAAAGTTTATCGATTAATCCTTTACTAGGCTTTTCTCGTAGAATTGGAAGTGTACAGCAGCGAAATGCCCCTCCTGACTTGATAATTTCTGAGATATCTACTTCGATAACGGTATAGCCTCGTTTTTCTAATGCTTTATTTACGCCTTTATTTATGGGCAGACTAATTATTTTTTTATCCCCAATAGATAAAACATTTGTGCCCATTGTTGCTTGTTCTTCTTTGGAAACTTCTATAAAGCTATAACGCTCGGCAAGGTATTTTCCCTTTTTTTTATCAATTTCTCCCTGATAAATTAATGCTTCTGTTGGCGATAAAATATTAAAAACACAATCTAGGTGCAAAAACGTATCGGTAAATGGAATATCAATTACTTCATAAGTCGGCATCAACTCTTGCAAGTCCTTAATTGCATGTTTATTTGTCCGATTGCTCAAGCCTACGTAAATAGTGTTTCTGTCAATTAACACATCACCGCCTTCGATTTTATCCCCTTTTAAATTTGTGTATGTGATCTGTACTTCATTCAACCATTTTAAAAAGCTATTTTCTTCTCCTTTCCTTACATCATGTGCCATTTCTGAAACAAATACATGCTTGCCTAATGTGAATCCAATATCTCTAGTGAAAACTTGTTCTGGATATATTTCATCAGGAGGGAGAAGAATGACCTCAATATCATTTTTTTTCAAAGTTTCTACAAAAATGTCGTGCTGCTTTTCTGCAATTTTTGGATTGATATTCTCTTTAAAATACCGCTTTTGAATGGTATTGATTGGCTCCTTGATACTCATAAAGGTAGGGGGAGCAAGCACTACTTTTTTTAATGTATCATATTCTGTATCACAACTAATTTTTATATGTTCAGCCGTCATAATATACCTCCTAAATTCAATAAAAAATAGTTTTCCCAAAATGTTGCAGGAAAATAAGGAGGAGGGGAATTCTTTAAAAATAATAAAGTGAAGCTTCAATTAATAGGGGGAAAATCCTGTTAATAATTGATGAATTTTGTATAGTATGCATAAATAACAGGCTGCTTTATTATAAATTTCTACACTGACAAACTTAGAAATATAATTTATACTGAAATGAAATATTTGAAAATTCTAATTTTTTAAAAAAGGAGGTGTCTTTAAGATGTCAGCTTTTAAGAAGGATGTTTGATTCTATTCTTGCTGGGTTAGAAGGTGCTTTTTTTCGTCTGGAAAATGGGAAAAGGATTAAATTCTTTACTATAAAATAATTTAAGCTGTTCAAAAAAGAGCTGGGGTGACGCATGGCTAGTTTATTAATAAAAAATGCTAGAAATATTATTACGATGGATAAGGAGAAAAATCAGTATCCTGGGGGCAGTATTTATATAGAAGGTCAAGAAATTATCGCTATTGGAAAAGATATTCCATATGAAGCTGCAGATACAGTAATAGATGCTCATGGGAAAATCGTTTATCCTGGGCTAATTAATACGCACCATCATTTATATCAAACATTTACTAGAAATATTCCATGGGCACAAGACTGTGAACTGTTTGATTGGTTACTTGCTTTATATGATATTTGGCGTTATTTAAGACCCGAAGATGTTTATTTAAGTGCAATGGTCGGATTAGGAGAATTATTAAAAAGTGGCTGCACTACTGCTGCAGATCATTTTTATGTTTTTCCAAATGGTGTTAGCGGAGAATTAATAGATGAAGAAATTCGCGCAGCTTCAGATTTAGGAATTCGTTTTTTTCCAACTCGGGGATCCATGAGTCTAGGAAGATCTCAAGGTGGATTGCCGCCCGACGAAGTAGTTCAAACAGAAGATACCATTTTAAAAGATACGATGCGTGTAATTGAGAAATATCATGATGACAGTAAATTTTCTATGGTTAGAGTGGGAGTTGCCCCATGCTCTCCATTCTCTGTTAGCAAAGATTTGTTAACACAGTCTGCTGTTCTTGCTCGCAGCTATGGTGTCAGAATGCATACACATTTAGCAGAAACGCATGATGAAGATCAGTTTTGCAAAGAAAGATTGGGTCTTCGTCCATTAGAATTAATGGAAGAGACTGGATGGGTCGGCAATGATGTATGGTATGCACATGGGATCTATTTTAATAAAGAGGAGATTATTAAAATAGGCTCTTGCGGCTGCGGGGTTGCTCATTGTCCAAGCAGCAATATGAAATTGGCTTCTGGGACATTTCCAATTATGGACATGCTAAAAGCAGGAGTTAAGGTGGGGCTTGGTGTAGATGGATCCGCTTCTAACGATGCCTCTAGCATGCTGTTGGAATTAAAGGTAATGAATTTATTACATAAATTGCAGCATGGCTCTACTGCATTAAGTGCAGAAGATTGTCTGCATATTGCAACAAGAGGATCCTCAAAAGTTTTAGGATGGGAAGATGGAATTGGATCTTTAGAAGTAGGCAAAGCTGCTGATTTATTTATGGTAGATTCTACTCGATTAGAATTTGCTGGCGCTTTGTATAATGATACTACTTTGCCGATTCTTACAGGAACATCTCAAGTAGATACTACTATTGTTGGAGGGAAAGTGGTTGTAAAAGATGGGCATTTAGTCGGTATAAATGAACGGGAGCTTGCAGCCAAAGCGCAGAAGGCATCTTTGCGGATGGTGGAAACAGCTTCTAAATATCGAAAAGTCAATTATCGAAAGTTAAGGGAAAGACAGCAAGTTATCCCTTATTAATTAAAAGATCCTTAAAGCGCAAGAAGCTTTAGGGATTTTTTAATTTTGAGCTGCTATTAAATTAATAAACAGAATATTATGTTTGTTATTCAGCTTAAAAATTTTATTGAAAGTTAGTTAATAACAGATTGTACGCTCCGATAGTATCTATAGATGAGATATGATGGATTCTTATAATAGATGTAGCATATCTACAAAATAACATCTCAAGATTAGGAGGAATAAATTTGTTCCAGAAAATTAAATGGACAAATATAAAAATCGGTGGAAAATATATGGCTATCTTTTCATTTATGGCCATCACTTTTTTGATTGCAATTATTATTACAGATATATCGATAAAAAATGCTATTAGAAATATGAAGGATACGATGGTGAAAAATGATGTTTCCGTTTATGCTGGGAATTTAGTTACTTTATATCATGAAAAATATTCGCTGATCCCAGAATATATGCTCATATCAGATGATGCTAAGCTGAATGAATATCTGGATTATAGTGAGGAATTTGTAGAAAATGCCAAGAAAATAAAAAAACATTTAAATAAAGAGCAATTGCAGCTGTTTAATAAGATGATTGAAAATAATCATAAATTGGATGAATATTTTTTTAGCACTATTGTTCCGAAAGTACAGCAAATTAATACAGAGGAATTTCAAAAACTGCAGCAGTCTGCAAGTGAAATGAAAATAGAAACATCCAAATTAGGATACCAGCTAAAAAACAGTTCAACAGAAATGAGCAAAGAGGCATTAAATGCTGCTAAGGAAAAGCTTGAAGTACTTAATTTGATTCTATTGATTTCTTCTATTGGCTCTATTGTCATTTCATTTATTCTCTTATATTTAGTAAGCAGAAAAATAAGCGGGAATTTAAAGGTCATTGTAGACAAAAGCAAAGAAATTGCAAGTGGCCGCTTAAATACAAAAGAATTAGTTTATAGAGGAAAGGATGAAATAGGCCAGCTATCCCAATCAATAAATGAAATGGGGCAAAGTTTGCGTGAAATGATATCAGAAATTTCCAAGCTCTCTAATGATGTAGATAAACAAAGTGCTACACTATCTGAATCATCAGAAGAAGTGAAGCTTGGAAGTGAGCAAGTTTCCATAACGATTGAAGAAATGGCTGAAGGCGCCAGCTCTCAGGCAGATAATGCAGCAGCTATTTCCCAAAATACGAAAGACTTTAATGAAGAAATTATAAACGCAAGTAATCAAAGTGAAAAACTAGTTCAATTTTCCGACCAAGTATTAGCTGTTTCTATTAATGGAGACAAGCAAATGAAGGAATCCTTGCATCAAATGAAATTGATCAATGATGTTGTACGTGGATCAGTGGACCAAGTAAAGAATCTGGAAAGCAAAACCCAATCTATTACCGAAATTGTTCACGTAATTAAGTCTATCGCAGAACAGACAAATCTACTCGCACTTAATGCTTCTATAGAAGCTGCAAGGGCAGGTGAAGCGGGCAAGGGTTTTGCTGTTGTAGCGACAGAGGTTAGAAAATTGGCAGAAGAAGTTACTCAGTCAGTAGAAGGTATTACCAAGCTTGTGTTTAGTATAAAAGAAGGGACTTCAAAGATTGCCGAAAACCTTCATGATGGATACGAACAGGTAAATAAAGGATCCAAAAAGATTGAAAAAACTGGACAGAATTTTGCTGAAATAAAAGAAAAAGTAGCTGAAATGTCAACTGGAGTGAAACGTATCTCTACTGTTTTCTATAAATTTCAGCAATCTAGTCAAAATATTAATGAAAATATTGAACATATCGCTGCTATATCAGAAGAGTCAGCTGCAGGATCCGAAGAAATTTCAGCTGCAATGATAGAACAAAATCAATCGATTGAAAATATATCAGATAGTGCAAAAATGCTCACAAGCATGGTAGAGCGAATGAATAATCTAATGAAAAAATTCCAGATTTAACTTAAAAAGGAAGGGAGGGAAATAGATGAAAATAAGAAATGAAAATCCAATAAATATAGTATGGATTGCGATAATATCTTTATTACTTACAGGGTGCTCTTCTTTACCATCAAATAATTCCACGAAAAAAGAGGAAGAGATTAAGCTGATCTCTGATGAGAAAAAGCCTTATATTGGGTTTATCTTAGATACTCTAAAGGACGAAAGATGGTATAAAGACAAAGGACTATTTGAAGAGGAAGTTAAAAATTTAGGCGGACAAGTGAAAACTTTAGCTGCTAACGGGCTAGATGATGTACAGGTTAAACAAGCAGAATTGTTAATTCAAGAAGGTGTGGATGTTTTAGTTGTAGTTCCACATAATGCAGATATTGCGAGTGAAATTATTGATATAGCACATCAAAATAAGGTGAAGGTTATATCTTATGATCGTTTAATAAAAAATTCGAAGGTAGATTACTATATTTCTTTTGATAATGTGAAGGTTGGCGAATTGCAGGTATCTGAATTAATCAAAAAAAAATCCAAAGGAAACTTTGCCTATATTGGCGGAGCAGAGTCGGATAATAATGCCGTATTATTTCGTCAAGGAGCTATGAAAGTTTTACAGCCATTAATTGATAAAGGTGACATAAAGCTTGTTTACGATCATTTTACAGAGGACTGGAATCCAAACATCGCAAAAGAAAATATGAAAACTGCTTTAAATAAAAATAATAGAATTGATGCAGTAATAGCTGCCAATGATGGTGTTGCTGGAGGAGTGATTGAGTCTTTAACTTCGGCTGGATCAGCGAAAAAGGTACCTGTTTCTGGACAAGATGCAGAATTGGAAGCAATACGCCGAATTGTTAAAGGAACACAGACCATGAGTGTATATAAACCAATTAATCTGCTTGCAACTAAATCAGCAGAAATGGCCATGAAAATAGCAAAAGGAGAAAAGATTGAAACCGACCAAAAGATTAATAATGGAGAGATAGATGTTCCATCTATTTTGCTGGAGCCAATAAGTGTTACAAAAGAAAATGTTAGAGAAACTGTAATAAAAGATGGGTATTTGACAGAAAAAGAAGTGTTTGAATGATTTTCTAGGATAGGAACTATATATTGGAAACTGCAAGATATGCGAAAATACAACTTGCGGATTATTGCAATTTATACAGCTTATTTCATCATCAATTTATTTAAGCGAAAAGCCGGATATGATATACTCCGGCTTTTTATTCATGGTTAAATAGAAGTTTCACGTTATATTAGTCTTTTACAGATAAGTTACTAACTACCAATATTCTCTAATTTTTAGGAAGGTATACTGTCAGTTAGTACAGGATAAATATAGAAAAAATTGTTAAAAGTTATGTTCATACTAAAGAAATTTTATTATGATAGTTTAATAAACTAATTTTTAGGAGGTTCTAATGAAAAAACTTTTTAGTATTTTATATCTTTTGTGCTTCTAGCTGCAATTTTTACTAGTTCAGCATCAGCAGCCACAAAGCACATTAATGAGAAGTCTATTAAATCTTATATCCAAAAACATAAAGGAATTGTGGGTGTTTATTATGAAAATACAACAAATAATGATTCATTTCAGTATCAGGCAACTAAGGTAACTAGGGCTGCGAGCACGATTAAACTGCCTCTTGTTACTTATGTGATGGAACAAGCTTCCAAGGGAAAAGTAGACTTAAATAAAAAGCTTACTTATCATAGCTATGAATACAATGAAGGAAGCGGTATTATTCAATATGATAAAGTTGGCACAAAATACACAATCAGAACGCTTGTTAAGTATGCTGTTGTATATAGCGATAATATAGCATTTGTTATGCTTCGCAACTATGTTGGCAAATCAAATTTTATTGCATACTGCAAGTCCCTTGGCGGCAAACACTTATACGAAAATGGTGTTAATGTAACTACCGCAAAAGATATGGAAGCTTATATGAAGTACTTTCAAAAATTCTCTCAATCTCATAATTTAGGCAAAGAATTAGAAGGATACTTAACAAAAACGATTTACAATGACTATATTCCAAAAGGAATTCCCAAAAATGTGACGATTGCACATAAGGTTGGAATGATTCCAGAGAGCAATATTTATAATGATGTAGCAATTGTAAAAGACAAACATCCATACATATTGGTTATTCTAACAAAGGATAAAAAAGGGCCAACTATTATCAGCGGTTTGTCAGAAATTATTCATCAAGAGCATATAAAAGCAAATAAAGAAATAAAGACCAGCGCATTAAAATAAAATCAGATAGCAGTTACGAATAATAAAGGGAAAAAGGATATAATTATTATTAAAGGAATAAAAAAGAACGATAAAATTAGCATTTATAATGCAAGTAAAAAGGGCAAACGGTTAGCAGTCCAAACGGCTAAAAATACAACTATCACTCTATCGGTCAATCAATTAGGCGCAAAATCAGGGAAAATATATATAACGAATAAAAGACAAGGGATGACAGAGAGCAGTCGAGTAGGCATTTCGTATAAAGGGGAACAAACAAATCCATTAAAACAAACTCAAGTAAAGGCAGAAACTATTAGCAATCACAAAACTAAAATTACTATAACTGGAATCCAAAAAGGAGATGTAATAAAAGTGTATCCAACAAACGGTGCAAAACAATATTCCAAACAGTTTAAAGCAGCATCATCAAAAATCAGCTTTGAATTGCCGCAGAAAGATACTCTTTATCTTTCTATTACAAATTCTGGAATGTTAGAGAGTGGAAGAATAGCGGTTAATATTGGCGAGTAAAGAAGCATAATGAAAAGGGCAGATGTTTAATCAGCATCTGCTTTTTTGTTTGAAAGCATTTAAAAAATAATAATATATATTTGTTTAGGAACAATAAACCAATAAGCTATTAAAAGCAATAAAAGCGAGGTTGTCTTTTCTATGAAAAAAATTGTCGTAGCATTTGTTTGTCTAGTTATCTTTATTCTTCCATCACAAGTATTGGCACAACGTAAAATTCCTATTTTAGTTTATCATTCCATCGATGAGTTTCATGGACATGGTTCTAAAGAATTGTATGTAACACCTGATAATTTTAAAAAACAAATGCTTTATTTGCGTGACCACAACTTTACCTTATTAACTTTTGATCGGTGGCAGGATAGACATAAAGTAAACAACCCAATTTTTATTACGTTTGATGATGGATACAAAAATAATTTGAATGCCTTTGCCATCTTCCAACAATTAAAAAATGAGCAATTTACACCAACTGGCACGATGTTTGTGATTTCAGATTTTATTGGCCGATCAAACCGATTATCGAAAGAAGATTTGAAAAAAATGGCTGATTCAAAAATCATTTCCATTCAGTCTCATACTGCTACACATCCTGATTTAACGAAAATTAAACAGATAGAATATGAATTAAAAGAATCCAAAGAAAAAATCGAAAAAATTACGGGTAAACCTGTTATAGCACTTTCTTATCCATATGGAACTGCGGATGATAATATTATAAATGAAACGAAAAAGTACTATTTATTCGGATTGACGACAACACCTGAGTCTTTTTATGAAAAGGGCATAAAAGATGAACTTTATCTTTTGCCACGACTTTATGTGAAGTATTCGACCACTCTTAATGAATTTGCGAAAATAGTGGGAAATGAAGCAACAAAGACGAGGTGAGCATTCGCCTCGTCTTTTATTATATTACGATTAAGAAGGAAACATCTGGTGCCACTGCTGCCAAGTGCCATGAGGATGTTGTTGGTGCCATTGCTGCCAAGGAATATATGGGTGCTGCTGTTGCCAATTATCATGGTGATGAGGATGCTGTTGATGCTGCCAATTATCATGATGATGAGGGTGCTGTTGATGCTGCCAATTATCATGGTGATGAGGATGCTGCCACTGTTGCCAATTATCATGAGGATAGTGCTGATGCCATTGCTGCCAAGTGCCATGAGGATGCTGCTGATGCCATTGATTCCATGGTATATACGGTAAATTTCCTTGACCTTGATGCATATAATCCACCTACTTTTTTATTTTAGCTTTTTTATAACTTTGTTGATTAGAAGGTTCATTGTAAAAAAATAAGTGTTTATATACTGAACCAAAATTACATTATCAACAATAGTTATTAACATAGCTATATTTTTTGATCGGTTTAGCTTATGCAAGATCCCAGGGAAAGAGCTTATTTATGTTAAATATAGGCATTATTTAGCCCTTTATAAAATAAATAAATGGAAGATGCTAATCTTATTTTAGTAATAAATTTACTGCCACGTTTTTGACATGGGGCCCATGACAGTAACCTCATGGAAAAAACCTGAAATTAACTTATGATATGCTCCCTCTATGGTA
>NZ_PISE01000086.1 GCF_002835805.1 Niallia nealsonii
CTTTTTTGGGTCAGATCATTATTTCGACAGTCTTTTGATTATTTTCCAGGAAATTTTTCTATTAACTTGTGTTTTCCTAGAAAATATTTTGTTTTTCGACAGGGGATTTCTCCCTATTTCTGTCACAAAATGCATTTGCCTTTTTTAAATACTTTGTACAATTCGACAATACTTTTTATATCACTTATTTCTTATCAAGTTTATACTTTGATGCTAATTCTTCTGTTTCTTTTTTTCTTTGTTTTCGCATTTCAGCGCGTTTTTTACCTGATTCGTATAACTGTTTCTCTTCTTCCGTTTCGGGAATAACAGCAGGTACTTTAGTTGATTTCCCTTGTTCATCAATTGCAACCATTGTTAAAAAGGAAAGTGCACACAAATTAACTTCCCCTGTCAATAAGTCCTCTGCCATGACCTTTACAAACACTTCCATAGAAGAATAGCCTGTATATGTAACAAAGGCTTCTAAACATACAGAATTTCCTTCATGAATCGGATGCAAGAAATCAACAGAATCTGTAGAGGCAGTGACAATATTCTTCCTTGCATGTCTCATTGCAGCAATTGCAGCGGTATCATCTATATATGCCATTAATTTCCCGCCAAATAATGTACCATACGTATTTGTATCTGTCGGAAAAACAATACTTGTTTTAATTACCAATGATTCTTTGCAAAATTTAGACTGCTCCATATATCCTCCTATATACAATAATGAATAGTATTTTTTATATTATCCCAATAAAAGAAATTAGTACACTGCCCCATTATTATATGTGAAAAACAAAAGAAGCGTCCATATTTCATGCCTATTAACGAAAGAAAGAATTTCGTTTTTTTGCTTTCAGCAGGTCACCCATCCATCCTTTCGACCTTAAATAAAAATAAACAATGATAGATGAAACTGCAATAACGGAAAGTGAAAATGGATAGCCTAATTTCCAGTCAAGTTCTGGCATAAGTTTAAAATTCATTCCCCACAACGCTCCCCATGCCATAATTGGTGTACATAATGTTGTTAATACCGTAAGTGTTTTCATAATTTCATTGCCTCGATGCTGGGATACCACTTCTTCAAAGTGAACTAAATTATTTAACTCTTTTTGATATTCTTCTACTAATGTTAATCCTCTTTCAATTCGTTTGCTGATTCTTTTATATTCTCTGCCATTTAAAGTATCTTCTCCAAATGTTTCTTCTATCGCATATCTTAGTTCTAAAAAAGGAATCATGACATTTTTCCAGACAATAATTTCATGTCTTGATTGGAAAACCTTCTCTAAGGTTTTTATACTATTCTTCTCTTTAATGTCCCAGATTAGCTTATCTAGTCGTTCTTCATAACTATCAATACGGTATAATATTTCTGTCATAATCGAACCTAAGATAACCATAAATCCTTCAACAGGGGATGTGCCCCTTTTTATTTCTTTATGAATATCTATATGGTTATTCAAATGAAGGCTATTATCTTTATAGTCTAATGTAATTAAAATATCCTTTGTTAAAAAAAAATGAAAAAGTTCATAACTGTCTTTATTATCTACTTCACGATGATAGATAAGAGAGCCGCTAATTATTTCCCTCCCCTCATTTTCTGTATTGATTTGCAGAAAATTCCTTGTTTTATTTTTTATTATTTGTGACCATCTTTTTATCTCTTGATCATAATTTGTATGTATCTCTTGCAATCCTTCCTGCTCTTTAAGCTGATACCAAACCCATTCATTCATATGATATTTTTGCATGATAAGTCACCTCCCCAAAACCAATTTTTTCTTTCTAGTATTCCCTTTCTACCAAAAGAACAAACTTACAATCAGTTATTTTAAACGCTGGTTTTTCTTTTCTTCTAAACGGGTATATAAAAATATCATCATCTTAAAATAAGGCTGTTTTCTAAAAGATGGTTGTTTTTCAGATAGTTTCAATGAGTAAATCCATGGTTAAAACAGGTTGATTG
>NZ_PISE01000087.1 GCF_002835805.1 Niallia nealsonii
GCCAGAAATTTATCTGGCCCATTGGTCAAGCGGTTAAGACACCGCCCTTTCACGGCGGTAACACGGGTTCGAATCCCGTATGGGTCATACGAATAAAAAAGTTGTTAGCAGATGCTAGCAACTTTTTTATTTTAGGGAAATTAAATCTTCTAAATTCCACTGAGAAATCATAAAAAGGAAACAGAGGCACTTATGCAAAGATAACTTTGTATATATCTAATGGCTGGCAACTTTATTAATTAATTTGAAGTTCTTTAAATGAATCCTTATTTATACGCATAGAGCAAACTAATCGGGAACATGGAATGTGATATTGTAAAGAGTATTTTTCCCTTCGTGCATCGCTAATTTTATAATAAGATGTTTCTTTTCTCCCTCATATCAGCAATAGGTAATTCCTGATAGTTCATCTGCTTTCAAGATTAATGAATTAAGAGGAAAAGATGAATGGAAAAAACTTGTAAAATAGGGAGTTTGCTAAAATAAAAGAAAAGGCCTCTTGGATAGTATTAAAATTAGTTTGTTCAAGTGGTCCTATTGTTTAGCAGATAAAATAGTGGCTTTTATTGAATCATATCTTATCTGATTAAGAAACAACAGAATATTTGCTGCTTAATTCTAGTGCACTTTATGTGATGGATCGAAGGTATATAAATACTCGGCTTCTATAATGAATAAATTAACAAAAATTTTGTATTGGCAAGGTGAAAGAAGTTTTATTTGGAGGATAGTAACATGTAAGATAAAGAAGTATCTAGCGAATTATCATGGCATCATTTTAAAGAGGGAAAATAGTGACAGTAGTTTTATTAAAAAAGCCTGTTTTCATTTGAGAATAATTATGCTGTAATAAGGATAGAACAATAGTCAGCTTGTTCTAAGTAGTAAAGGAATAGAGGGATTATGCTTGAAAAAGTTTAAGAAGTTTTATTTAGAGATTACAAGTGTATGTAATCTTGCATGCAGTTTCTGTCCCCCAACGGAACGACAGAAGCAATTTCTTTCTGTGGAGGAGTTTTCGAAAAGATTAGATCAAATTAAACCGCACACAGACTACATTTATTTACATGTAAAAGGAGAGCCGCTGCTTCATCCTAAAATAGATCAATTGCTCGATTTAAGTCATGAAAAAGGATTTAAAGTTAATATTACAACTAATGGAACATTAATTAATAAAAAGAGACAAAAATTATTAAATAAACCTGCATTACGACAGATGAATTTTTCTCTTCATAGTTTTGATGGCCATGCTGGTTCTACAGATAAAGAAGGATATGTAAGAAGTATACTTTCATTTATAAAAGAAGCAACGAGTCAATCAGAGATGATTGTTTCACTAAGACTTTGGAATCTCACACAAGACAACACGACAAATCTTGAGAGGCAAAGAAACAGACAATTATTAGGAATTATTGAAAAGGAATTTGATTTAGACTACAAAATTGAAGAGAAGATCACACCAGGAAGTGGAGTGAAAATTGCGGACCGCATTTTCATTAATCAAGATTACGAGTTTCAGTGGCCTGCTTTACATGAAGAAGAGGATGATGGAAAAGGCTTCTGTTATGGATTGCGAAATCAAGCAGGTATCCTAGCAAATGGAACGGTTATTCCTTGTTGTTTAGATGGTGAGGGAGTGATTAATCTTGGAAATATTAATGCTGCCCCATTTTCTGATATTATTGAAGGGGAAAGGGCTAAAAACCTTGTAGATGGTTTTTCACAAAGAGTGGCTGTAGAAGAGCTATGCAGGAAATGTGGCTATCGCAAAAGATTTGGAAAATAAATAGGGAAACATTCTATTGTGAGTAAGGAAGTTGGATACATCGGACTAATAATTTGGAATAAATAAAAGGCTTCATTTAAAGTATTTGAATCAATGCCCTGTTGCTGTATTGTTAGTGATTGTTTTTTAGCATATGCTAAGCAAGCTTTTGAAGAAACAGGGCTATTAAAAATAGAATAGCATAGAAATGATTGGATATTTTTGGTAAAATGTAATCTGTTATGAGTGTTGTGAGAGAGTGGCAAGTAGACTTTTTGGTGTTTTTATTTTGTATATGCTAGGATACAAAGTTTTATCATAAAGTTAAATTTTTTTAAAAAAATACTTGCTTTATAAAAAACCACATGATATATTATATATTGTCGTCAGGACAACGTGGAATTCAAATGGAGGATTAGCTCAGCTGGGAGAGCATCTGCCTTACAAGCAGAGGGTCGGCGGTTCGATCCCGTCATCCTCCACCATAATATAATCTAGACAAACTATTAGAATGCCGGTGTAGCTCAATTGGTAGAGCAACTGACTTGTAATCAGTAGGTTGAGGGTTCAAGTCCTTTCGCCGGCACCATTTATTAGTCTTTGAGCCATTAGCTCAGTTGGTAGAGCATCTGACTTTTAATCAGAGGGTCGGAGGTTCGAATCCTCCATGGCTCACCATTTATTTAAATATTTTTGCGGGTGTG
>NZ_PISE01000011.1 GCF_002835805.1 Niallia nealsonii
ATCTCATTGCTGAATATCCTTTCTTTTTAAATTGGCATCTACTAAACCTTTTCCCCTCGCACCTCTACTGCTTCTAGCTTCACCCCTTTTTGTCTGCCAAATAAAATCAAACAAAAAAGCGCAACAGCAGCAAATAAAATATAAATAATAATCACATTTCCATAATTCATCGCCTCAGCTAAAAAGCCAAATAATAAAAAGCCTACTGTGTTGCCAATTTGTGTGGAATTCATATAAAGAGTTGTAGCTGTTCCTTGAGCATGTGGAATAAAATTTTGAAAATAAGAAATGGCAATACCAGAAGTAATGGATACTTGTGCAGCACTTAATATTTGTAAAGGGTAAATCTGCCAAGGCTCTGTTACAAAAAAGAACAACGCAAAATAAACAAGGGCAATGGCAAATCCAATGCGAATTAATAACCCATTATCCAATTTTGTTGCCAGAACGCCGACTGCTATCATCATGGGCACTTCAAAAATTGGTGGTACACTAAAAATTAACCCAACATCAAACTCTGTTCCTCCGAGCACTTTTGTTACAAATTGAGGAGCATTTAACGTATGAATAGAAGTTGCTGCGGCAAGTAATAATGCTGCTGCTAAATTGCCGAATATATGAGGTTTTTTCACATATTCTGTAATCCCAACACGATTTTGTTTATTCTCATAGGTAGCCTTAGGAACATCCTTTAAGAAAAATAAAATGACAAACAGCCCTATTGCATAACCTGCTGCTACAAATAAAAACAGTCCCTTAAACCCAATAATCACAACAAACCATGCAGCAAGTGCTGGTCCAACCGTCCAGGAAAGAGCAAAAAACATCCGAAATACATTCATAATAAATGGGGTTTCCTCATTTGGCACATCAGCATTCTGCAAAGCTTCTCTAGCATATGCCCAAAGCTGAGGCACAGTTGCAGCAGCACTTCCTAATAATAAAAAAGCAACTATAGCCAATAGATAATAATCTCTTACATAGGCAAAGCAGCCATATCCAATCATTCCCATTAAACTTGCATAAATAAGAATTTTTTTCCGGCTGATATCGCTATCTGATTTTTTTGCAATAATGGTACTGATTACCACACCGCCTAATGCCATAATGGTCATAAAAATACCAAACCCAATATTGCTCATCCCAACTTCATCGATGCCAAACAACGAAGAAAATGGTGCAAAAAAAGAGGTGGAAAGACCAAATATAAAATTGCACAAAAACAGTACTGGAAAAGAAGGGATTTTCCAAACAAAAATCAACTTCTCTTTCATGCCGATTATTTTAGACATTTTTTAATCCTCCTTTTTTCTTCTATTTAAGAAAAACAATAAACAGTTAACACATGGAAGCGAACATAGCCTTCCCAGCCATGTTCGCATCTTTATTGTATTTTTCAACTCTTTAAAATATCATCAATCAGCGCTAATTCTTCTTCTGTAAAATCAAGATTATTAAGAGCTGCTACATTGTCTTCAATTTGGCTGACTTTGCTTGCACCAATTAATGCAGATGTTACTTTGCCGCCGCGCAACACCCAAGCAAGGGACATTTGAGCCAAACTTTGCCCTCGCTCTTTTGCCAAATCATTTAACTTTTTCACACGCTCTATTACATCCCCCCTTACTTGTGATTCGCCAAGAGCCCCTGTTGGGTTGGCAGCCCGGGAATCATTTGGAACACCTGATAAATATTTATTTGTCAATAGCCCTTGTGCCAATGGACAAAATGCAATTGAACCAACACCATTTTCTGCTAATACATCCTGCAAACCATCTTCAATCCATCTATTTAACATAGAATAATTCGGCTGGTGAATTAATAGCGGTGTTCCTAATTCATTTAAAATTTTTGCTGCTTCTGCTGTTTGTTCCGCACTATAGCTGGAAATTCCTATATATAAAGCCTTTCCTTGACGAACAATTTGATCCAGTGCCAGCATCGTTTCTTCTAAAGGTGTATTCGGATCTGGACGGTGGGAATAAAAAATATCGACATAGTCTAGCCCCATTCTTTTTAAACTTTGATCAAGACTAGCAATCAAGTATTTTTTGGAGCCCCATTCCCCATAAGGTCCTGGCCACATATAATAGCCTGCTTTAGAGGAAATAATCATTTCATCTCGATAGCCGGAAAAATCTGTTTTCAGCACTTTGCCAAACATTTCTTCGGCAGAACCTGGAGGGGGACCATAATTATTCGCTAAGTCAAAATGTGTAATTCCTAAATCAAATGCTCTTCTAAGCATTGCACGACCATTTTCATATGTATCCACACCACCAAAATTATGCCATAATCCAAGAGAAACGGCTGGCAGCAATAAGCCGGAATTTCCAGTACGATTATATTTCATTGTTTCATAGCGACTAGCATTTGCAGAATATCCCATTCAAAGCATCTCCTCTGCTATCTATTATTCAGTTAAAACAGCTTTCAGCCATGTTTTTGCCATCAGCATATTTCCTATAGAATTCATATGTACTCCATCTGTTGTCATAATTTTACGATTTTCATATTGTAAATAATTGCAAAATGCTTCATGTGTTGGAACTAAAACCGCATCAAATTTTTCTGCGAGCATTTTTACTCCCTCTACATAAGGCTTTAATTTTCTATTTCCTTCTGAATATAGGTCTTCCTGCAAAATAGTTGGTTCCATTAAAATAATGCTTGCTCCTGTTTTATCTTTTAACTGCTTTAGAAGGTCAGCATATAAATGAATAAATTCATCTGGCAACACCGCTTTTTTTTCAGGTGAATCCAACTGCCGCCAGACATCATTAATGCCGATGGAAATCGAAACAACCGTTGGATTATACTGTAAAACGTCTTTCTCCCATCTTGCAGCTAAATCTGTAATTCGATCACCGCCAACCCCTTTATTAAGGATGTTTAGAAAAATTTCCGGATCACGATGCGCTAAATAATCATGAATGACACGAACATATCCATTCCCTATTCCTTCAGCATCCTCCCATCTGCCTGATTCTGTAATACTGTCCCCAATAAAAAGCAATGTACCTTTCAGCTTCATATATCTGCATCTCCTTTCGTAACATCCCCAAACAAACGCTTACAAAAATAGGAATCTTTCTATCTCGGATATATACTATCATGCAGATATTTGAAATGACAAGAATAATAATTATTATGTTCATTTTATATAATAAGCCTAGTCAAAAAAAGAACTCCACCATATATGGCTTATAATTGAGCGATATACGTAGAGTTTCTTCTTAAAATAATTATTTTGCTGTTTCTTTTGCTTCTTGATTTTGAAAAACAACTCGTTCTTTTTTCTTTCCGGATTCATATACAGCACAAATCATTTTTTGTGTTTTTAACGCTTCTTCCCCAGTCACATCTGGAGCTCCAGTTTGTAAAGTATCATAAAAATTATTGATTTGCTTCACATGGCTGACACCCCAGTAGCCTTTTACACCATTTTCATAATGAAAAGTTTCTTGTGGATTATTATCCGCAATAAATTCTCTGCCATCTGCTAATCTAACGCTTGCACGGTCTGCTACCATTTTGGCAAGCCCATTTTCACAATGAAGTTCAATTTCAACAGGGGCATCATACGTATAATAATTGATAGCATGGAATGCTGTTACAATCCCGTTTTGATAAGCAATAACCCCTTCTGCCGCATCTTCTACTTCAATGATTTCATGGGCGCGGTTGCTGATTGTCGCATCCACATATTTAATGTCGCTGTCGACAAACCAGCGCATTAAATCCATTGTATGAATCGCTTGGTCAATAATGACACCGCCGCCTTCTTTTTCCCATGTCCCTTTCCAATCGCTCTTTTGATAGTATTCATCAGAGCGGTCCCATGTTACAGAAAGTTTTCCTGATTTAATGGCACCAAGGTCGCCGTTATCCAACATCTTTTTAATTAATTGAGAACCTGGATTATAACGATTTTGGAAGATAACGCCAAGTGTTACATTGTTTTCTTTTGCTGTTTCTACCATTTCAACCGCATCATCGTAATGAATAGACATTGGCTTTTCTGTTAAAATATGAATTTTTCTTTTTGCTGCCGAAATGGCAACAGGTGCATGCAAATGATGTGGCAAGCAAATATGAATAACATCCAATTGCTCACGCTCAAACATGTCTAGATAATCTGTATAGTAGGCACATTGGTAAATAGCTGCTTTTTGCTCTGCTCGATCTTTTTTTACATCACAGACTGCTACAAGCTCACAATCTTCTCTTGAAATAATTGATTGAGCATGCATTGGAAAAATATTTCCGCAGCCAATTACTGCTACTTTATATTTAGTCATTGGCGATTCCCCCAAACTTCTATTCATTATTTATTGATGATTTTTTCCTTTACACCCACCACATTTGCGATGGAGATTCTTCAATTAACACAGATTTTAAATTAGTGACAGCTCTTGTTAAGCCTTCGCGAATAGACATAATTGGATCTTCATGCTCAATACTTACTACATAATCATAACCATATGTGCGCAGTGCACTCATCATATCAGACCATTCTTTTAAATCATGGCCGCAGCCAACAGACCGGAATGTCCATGCTCTAGTTTGGACCTCACCATATGGCTGCATATCAGTCAACCCATACATATTAGCATTGTCTTGATCTATAAATGTATCTTTTGCATGAAAATGATGGATTGCTTTTTCCTTTGCCAAAATCTTAATGGCACCAACAGGATCAATGCCTTGCCACCATAAATGACTTGGATCTAGATTTGCGCCGATTGCATCACATGTTTCTTCACGAAGCTTTAATAATGTATATGGTGTATGCACTAAAAATCCACCGTGAAGCTCTAAACCGATTTTTACATTATTTTCTTTCGCCAAATGGCCAACTTCTTTCCAGTAAGGGATCAGTTTTTGCTCCCATTGCCATTTTTTTATATCACTATATTCATTCGGCCATGGCGTAACAGGCCAATTAGGAAATTTAGCCCCTTCATGATCGCCAGCTGTTCCTGAAAAACAGTTCACAACAGGCACATTCATTAAGGATGCCAGTTTAATCGTTTTTACTAACGTTTCATGGGACTCTTTTGCAAAAGCTTCCTCTGGAGAAATCGGATTGCCATGGCAGCTGAATGCACTAATCATTAAATCTCGCTCTTCGATTTTTTGAAGATACTCTTTGCGGAGCTCTTCGCTCTCAAGTAGAGCATCAAGGTCACAATGGCTGTTTCCTGGATAACCTCCTGTACCGATTTCCACTGCTTGAATGCCTGCAGCTTTTACCGCATCAAGCATTTCTTCAAAAGATTTATCTGCAAACAGGACAGTAAATACACCTAGTTTCATTATTAACGCTTCCTTTCTTTGGCTGTTTGCAACTGCCATTCTGCTCTGTCAGCCCAGTCATTCCTTGCTATCAGATTGACTGTCAGCCCAGCCTTTCATAATGGAGATGCTTTTTCTAGAATAAACCACTTAAATTTTTGTTATTGTTTTTGTTTCTTTTGATTTAAGTGCTGCTAAGATAACACCAAGAGACTTCTTGCCTTCTTCCCCTGTAATTAAAGGCTCTTTATCATGTAATACACAATCTACAAAGTTTTCGACTACATAGGAATTATTTTGGCCGCCATCATCATTTGACTGGATTTTGCCTAATTCATAATTCACCACTTCACCTGTTGCATACTGTACAACAAGAGAATAAGTTGGATGATCTTCTAAACGCAATACTGCTTTTTCTCCATAAATAATGGTTGAATTATCTTCTTTTCCTACATATGCCCAAGAAGCTGCAAGTGTCCCAATAATGCCACTTTCTGTTTTTAATACACAAACTGCATTATCATCTACATCGGCAAAATCTTTTGCACTTGTTTCAACAAATGCGCCTACTTCCACGAATTCTTCTCCTAAAATATAGCGAAGCAAATCTGTTTTATGGACGCCAAGGTCGCCCATTGCGCCAATAAATGCTTGTTCTTTCTTAAAAAACCAGCCTTCTTTTCCTTCTACACTCCAGCCTTCAGGACCGCCATGGCCAAATGCAGAACGGAAGCTGTAGATTTTTCCGATTTCCCCATTTTCAATTAACTGGCGTGCTTTTTGATGCGACTTTACAAAACGTTGATTATGAGCAATCATCAGCTTTTTGCCGCTTTTTTCTGCCGCTGCAATCATCGCTTCTGCTTCTTCATGTGATGTTGCCATCGGCTTCTCACATAAAACATGAACGCCTGCTTCTAATGCTGCAATTGAAATTGGTGCATGAAGATAATTTGGTGTACAAACACTTACTGCATCTACTTCGCCGCTTTGCACTAGCTCTTTATAATCTGTGTACGCTTTTGCTTCATATTTTTCTGCTATTTTGTTAGCACGTTCTTCATTAATGTCACAAACCGCAACTATTTCTACATTTTTATTAAAATGGTATTCTGGCAAATGACGATGTTGAGCAATGCTCCCACAACCAATAACTGCAATTTTTAATTTTTTCATTCTCATTTTCCTCCTTATTTACAAAACAAATTTTCTCTTTTTTTAATAAAAACTTAATTATTCACTGTTTTTGCTGCTATTTTTTCTAAAGGTTTTGCATTTCCATAAACAGGACGCTTTCGTTTAACTGGCATTGCCCATTTCACTGCATTTGCAATTACTTTTTGAATGAATTCATTATGATAAGTTGGATACGTTTCATGCCCTGGGCGGAAATAGAATATTTTCCCATTCCCTCTTGCGTATGTGCATCCGCTGCGGAAAACTTCTCCACCTTCAAACCAGCTTGTGAAAATCAACTCATCTGGTGCTGGAATATCAAAATGTTCCCCGTACATTTCTTCTTTTTCCAATTCAATGTATTCTCCAATTCCTTCTACAATAGGATGGTTTGGAGCAACGACCCATAGGCGTTCTTTCTCGTCTGCTTCTCTCCATTTAAGATCACAGCTTGTGCCCATTAATGTTTTAAAAATTTTTGAAAAATGAGCAGAATGAAGAACAATTAATCCCATGCCATCTAATACACGCTGTTTTACTTTCTCTACAATTTTGTCATCCACTTCATTGTGGGCAAGATGCCCCCACCATACTAGCACCTCTGTATTGTTTAACACTTCATCTGTTAAACCATGCTCTGTTTCATCTAATGTTGCCGTTTGTGTGTCATAGCCTGCTTTATTTAAAAAACCAGCAATAGCACCGTGTATACCTTCAGGGTAAATATCAGCAACTACTGGATTCTTTTTTTCATGACGGTTTTCATTCCAAATAGTGATCATTAATGAGTCACTCCTCTTTGTTTTCTATAACCTCATTATAAATAATGTAAGCGCATAATAATATGCTTTATTCTGCCCTCTTTTTATTCAATTGTGTCATTATTTGTTCTTAAACAAAATAATCCCTATAAAAAGCAGCTCGAGGTATAAATAAAAAAATGGTAAACTTTAATGGAAGGGGGGAATCGCTTATGATAAGAGAGAGAAGCAAGAATTCAGTTGACAAACCTGTGATTGAAGAGGTCATTTACCAAAATCCTTTATTATTTTTGAAAATTTGGGAAATCAATGAAGAAGACAAGGCCTACTCCACTTTAGAGCAGCATCCTTGGCACTATCATAAAGAAGTAGAGTTTCTTGCCATTATAGAGGGCAATTTAGCGATACAAAATAAATATAATACAACAATTTTAGGTCCTGGCGATGTCTATATAATGGGGACTTCCCAACCGCATCGCTCCTGCAAACCTGCATTTGGCGTTTTAAAATATATTGTCTTTCAAGTAGACTTAACCAAACATTTTGACCAAAGCATCTTGCCTTATTTATATTGTTTTTCAGAACTGACACATCCACTTGAGCAGCTAAATTATATATTTGAAACAAATCCTTTAATCAAACAAGAAGCTCATCATTTAATCATCGATAGTTTTAAAGAAGCTCAAGAGCAGCAAAAAGGATACGAAATTGCCATCAATTATCATATAAAAAAATTGATGCTTTTATTGGTGCGCCATGATACAAAAAATATATTAAATTATACAGAGGAAAATGATTTAACCCGCCTTAAGCCCGTGCTTGACTATATTGATCATCACCTGCAGCATAAAATTTCTGTAGAAGAGGCAGCCAATCTGTTGAATTTAAGCTATCATTATTTCATTAAATATTTTAAAAAGATAATGGGATTGTCTTTTGTCGATTATATTAACTTCAAAAGAATTAAAAAAGCAGAATTGCTGCTGTTGACAAGTGATTTGAGTATTACGGAAATCAGCTATGAAATCGGCATCAGCAATATAGCTCAGTTTTATAAGCTGTTTAAACGCTTAAATAACTGCTCCCCAAAGGAATTTAAGCAAAAAATGCAAAGTGAAACAAAAATTTCTTTGCCTAAGAAAAATAATTCAAAACCTCTTTATCTCTTTTAAAAAAACAGCAGTCTGGGCATCATATTATCCACTTTTAATGAATAGGCTAAAAGATATTAAATATGGATGGTGGTAATCATGAATCTGCCAACAATTTTATCTGGGCCTATTCTGCGCAGAGTGGAAAAAAAAGCAATCTATATTTGGATTGCTCTAAGCAAAAAACGTCAATTAGGGGCAAAAATTTATTCTATTCAGGCAAATCAAATAATAGAAGACTATACTTATGAACTAATCAGCGACCAATCAGAAACCCAAACATTTCGTTTAGGAAAAAATTTATATATATACTTAATTAAACTCCTTCCACACACAGAAACCTTTCCTTCTCAAACTTTATTAGGATACAATATTGAATTTAAAAAAGGCAATACTATCTATGATTTAGGAGATTTCCAATTACTATCCTCTAACAGTCCAACCTCTATCTGTTATGGAGACCTACAATATCCATCCTTTTTTATTCCAGAATCTAACAAACAAAACTTACTGTATGGTTCATGCCGCAAACTGCATGGAATTGGAGGGGACGCTTTAGGTTTAGGAGATGAAAAACTGCAGGAATACCACTTTGACCTAGAAAAAAGGCCAAGCGTTCTTTTTATGACAGGCGACCAAATTTATGCAGATGATGTTCCAGCACCTATTGCCCCCTTTTTTTCTAAACTGGGAAATCAATTGATTGGCCTCAAAGAGGAGTTGACAACATTATGTGAAGAACTTAAAAACGCACCATTTCAAATCGCCATAAACCAAATAAATGGAAGAAAAGATATAATAAAAAAATATTGTCAGTTTACTTCAAGAAAAGGGGATAATCATCTTCTAACACTTGGTGAATATGCATCCATGTATATTCTTAGCTGGAATCCCGAAATCTGGAAATTAGCAATAAATGAGCAGCAACTAAAAAAATTCGAAGACCATTTATCCAATGAGAAGGTTTATATAGAACTAGAAACCTATCAACAAAAAGAGTATGAAAAAAAAATTCGCAAGCTAGAAAAAGAATTCAACCAGCAATGGCAAGAAGTAACAGCATTTTATCAGTCCATACCGAAAGTGCGCCGTTTATTAGCAAATATTCCTACCTATATGATATTTGATGATCATGATATAACAGATGATTGGAATATTACAGAAGAATGGCAGCAAAAAGTGGCTAGTTCTCCCCTCGGAAATCATGTTATTGCAAATGCCTTAACCGCCTACTGGGCATTTCAAGGATGGGGAAATGACCCTTCTGCTTTTCCTTCCGCTTTTCTAAATAAAATATGGAATTATGTAAAACGGCTAAAAGTAGACACACCAGATTACAAGAAATGGATCGACCTATTATTAAACTTTAATTCTTGGAATTACGTCGCCCCATCTACTCCCCAAAGCCTTGTATTAGACACAAGAACTCAAAGAGCTTACCCAGCAGAAAGAACTTTTGTTGTCGGAAATTTGCTGAAGCAGCGAACAAATGGGCCGAATTTAATCCACAAAAAAGAATGGGATAATATATCAGAGCTATTGTATGCTAGTGGCTGGCAATCCAATACTCCTTTACTAGTCATTTCAGCAACTCCTCTATATGGAGTACATTTAATCGAATCTTTTTTAAAAAACTACATTATGCCTATCACAAATGTAGTTCCTTCTCTGCAAGAGAAATTAGATTTAGAATGGTGGAAATTTAATGGAAGAGGATTTTCCTTTTTTCATCAACAAATTGCAAAGTGGAATCCAAGTGATTGTATTATCCTATCAGGAGATGCCCATATGGCTTTTTCCATTCAAACAAAGATAAGCTATAAAAAAGAAAAAAAACGAACTATTCACCAATTTACAAGCAGTCCAATAAAAAATCAGTCTTTTGATGGTTTGGCAGGAATTGCTTTAAAAGGCATTTTGCAGATTAAGAATTATCGCGCCAAACAACATTTGTTGTCTCGCTATTGCGGGAATGATTATATGATTCACACAAGAAAAACACCTGATGCTTATTTATGGAAAGAAACCATCTCCCATCAAGTTCTGCAAAATGGTTCTATTATTGATACAAAAAATAATCTAGGCTGGCTTTATTTCGATAAAAAAGGTTTTCGGAATACCTTTTTGCGGAAATAAAAAAATTAAGCATTTCTTAAGCTGCTTTCATTATGATTGCACAGGGATTGTTTTGCCCTTTTCAGTGATGCAGTCTCTCTCATAATGAAAGGAGTTTTTTTATGTCAGTATCTATCAACAGCAATTATACCAATCTTTATGGCAGCTGGAATACAGCAAACATGACAACCACATCCACTAGCAATAGCCAACAAACAGCCAGCAACAGTCAACCAGCCTTTGGAGACTACTTGCAGCTTGCCACAAACAACCAAGAAAACAGCAGCGGCAATTATGATAGCAACTCAACAGACAAAACATCATTAACAACAGAACAGAAAACAGCCTATTTAGAAACCATGTTAAAACGAATTCAGTCAACAGATACAAGTGATAGTTCTAATCTTCCTGAAGGATTGCAGACAGCATTAAGCACTGTAACTGATCTTCTTAGCAATTTTGATGCAAGCAGCAGTTCAGAAGAGGAAATTTCCAATTTATTCACATCTGTAACAGAAACACTGGAAAAAGCTAAACCATCTCAAGCGGAAATACAGGCAAATGGAATGACGCCACCTCCACCACCGCCAATAAATAGTAGTACAGCACAATCGAAGGAGACTACAACCGAAACAAACACAGAACTTTCTATCGACCAGATGAAAGAATTTATTTCTAATCTTATCAACACACTGAATTCGGATAGTGATTCTACTGAAAGCATCATTGATTCTTTAGGCACTAATTTAACAGACCAGCTTTCCGAATATGATGAAACTACTGCAACAAATACTGAAGTACAAGCACTATTTGAAAATTTAATAAAGCAGCTAGAAGAATCACAGCAAAACACGCAAACCGCTACTAGTTCTGAAAGCAACTCAACAGCAGCATTCCCAAACAGCATCCAAATGACAGGCGCATCTTTGCCTCCATTTAATTGGAAACCAAATAATTCTACTGCAAGCACAACTCAAAGCAATACCTACTCATCAAGTGTACAGCTATAACTATAAACACTGCATTTTTTTGACCGATATATTATATAAAAAAAGGCTGTTTTCTAAAGCTTTGTTGCTTTTTGAATAAGATGAAAAACCTTTTCGAATTACGGAGCAGGCTGAATATACGTAGACTCCTGCGGGATTAGCGAGACAGGCGAGAAGTAAGCAGGAGTGAAACGACGAAGCGGCTCAGGCGGCGCCCCGCGGAAAGCGAAGTGTATTCAGCCTGCTGGTCAAATAGCAACAATCTATACGAAAATAGCAAAAAAACAAGGAACGCTCTTTAATCGTTCCTTGCTTTTATCCATATTGTTTTACTCCACCTCGACTATAATGAGCTGATTACCTCCCCCTGCCCCATTTTCACTTCTCTTTTTTTAATAGATGTTTCTTAGTGTTTTTAAGTTTTATTGGATAATTAAGTAAATAAAAAACTAAGAAAAAAGCTACATTATCGCCTTTTTCTTAGTTTTTCTCTTGCAGCTTATACTTTAAATCTGCCAATCAACATCATTAAATCTTCTGCCATTTTTGTAAGTGAAGCTGCTGATGCAAAGATTTCCTGCATGGATGCCAGCTGTTCTTCTGTTGCTGCCGAAACATTCTGAGTGCCAAAATCTGTTTGTTCTGCTACCTTCTTTACAAGATTCATCACTGCTGCCATCTGCTCCATTCCTTGCGTTAATTGCTCAACAGATATTGAAACTTCCGTAATTTGTCCACTTACCTCATCAATAGAGCCTTTAATATCTTCAAAAGTACTACCTGTTTGATGAACTAATTTAATGCCATTTTCCACATCAACTGTTGCTGTTTTCATAGAGTTGACAGCATTGCCTGTTTCTGACTGGATTTTTTGGATTAAATTTGTAATTTGATTAGCAGACTGTGAAGATTGTTCTGCCAATTTGCGCACTTCATCTGCTACGACAGCAAAACCTTTGCCTTGTTCCCCTGCTCTTGCTGCCTCAATTGCTGCATTTAGTGCAAGTAAATTGGTTTGATCTGCAATATCATTAATAACTTTAGAAATTGCCCCAATCTCATTAGAATGCTTCCCTAGTTCTCCAATTAATTTGGATGTTTCTAAGAAGGTATGGTTGATTGTATTCATTTGATTAACAACTGTCTTCATTGCTTCATTGCCCATTTTTGCTTTGCCAGAAGTTTCATTCGCTTTTTCAGAAACAATATTAGAGTTAACAAAAATTTGTTTTACATACTGCTGCATTCCTTGAACGGTACGATTTGTCTCCTCTACTTCCTTTACTTGGCTATCTGTCCCTGCAGCCACTTCTTGCATCGTATTGGAAATATGCTCTGATGCACTATTTAAAGAATCAGCACTTGCTGTCAATTCTTCTGCGGATGCAACTACTTGCTGAGAATCCAAAGATACTCGATTGATTACATCTTTTAAGTTAGCAGCCATTGTGTTAAAGGATATAGCAATGGCACTAATTTCATCTTTTTTATGAGAACTGACTTCAATATCTTTTACACGCAAATCTCCATTAGTAATTTTTTGCGCTTCTTGATTAATTGCCTCTAAAGGTTTAAACCTACTGCGGATAAAAATGATGAATAAAACAATCCCAACAACTGCAAGAAGAATTGATATCGTAAAAATAGTTACATTGGAACTTACTAAATCTTTTTGTGTATTATCTAATGCATTATTTGCTAAAGCAGCATTTTCAAAATATGGTTTTGTGTTAATTTTCGCCATTAATACATAACGAACTTCTCCATCAAATATAACTGGATAATAAATTTCCGCATTATCCTCTGCCATCTGTAAGCTTAACTTTTTGGTTTGCATTGCTTTTTCTACTTTTGCATTTTCTACCTTTTCCCCTTGTTTCCATAAAGAATCTTGTCCATCCTGCAAATTTTCTGTCAATACTAAATTCGTACTGTCAATTAGATACAATGCTTCAATACCATTGCCTTTTTGAATAAAATGAGCAAGAGAGTCTTCAAAAACTTCGGCATTTAAAGCAGACTCCGCAATACCCTTTCCATCTAATCTCGGGACAGATAGAAATTTAAAAATTTCTCCCGTTTCTTGTTTTAATTTTAACGGACCCTTTTGTATTTCTTTTGTGCCATTGAGCAGCCCTTTAGACGCTGGATCAAGCTCAACAAGATTAAAACCTAAAGAAGCACTGTCTGTGGAATATGTAAATACACCCTTGCTGTCTGTCAGCAATAAATCAGTCATTCCTGTTTGTTTCGCAATTTTTTCCAAATCCTTATTCGATAGTTTTTGTTTAGAATCAATTTGCTGCAAGGTGTATGCTGCGTTTAGCATATTCTTATCTATTTGCTGTTCTAATATAATAAGGTGATTAGAAATTTCACTCGCTTGCTCTGTTAAAGTACTTTTCACACTTTTTTCTGAATTACTATCAAGCTCTTTCCTTACACTTTCTGTCTGCTCCTTTAGTCTAGTTGTTTGCCCCCATTGCAAGATACTGGTTAATCCTATGATCAGGGCAATAAAGATGCTTGTTAGTAAAATCATTCTTGTTTTTAACGTCATAATGCTCCCCTTCTTTCTAAATCTTCTAACTTTTAATAGTATTTATGAAAGAGCTCCCCTTTTTTAGTATCGGATTTTCCACTAATTTTTAGATAACAAACCATAAAAGAAACTCTTCAGCACGGAAAAGTACTATTTTTATATAACACTACCACTAACTTTTAAATACATTATCAGAGTAAATAATCAAAGTAAATAGACAATGTGCACAATTCTAAAGATTCAAAATCATTGTCAGACTATCTAACAACTTTGTTGCAGCATCTTTTTTTATCTTTTATGATTTCATTTGTAAATAGCAGCGTAAAAAATAATTTTTTCGTATATCCTTAATAATTGGTTTAAGGGTCTCTACAAAGAAACCGTAAATTTCTTGCTACGAAAAAAGTATGCCTTTTTGCATATTTTTTTGTAGCTATTTTTATGCCCAAAATAAAAAAGGAGTGGTTTTTTTGGAAGAAATGCAAGTAAAGCAGAAAAAATTGAACACTTTGGAGCCAACGATTTTGGATAAATTATTTAAGCTTTCCGAAAGAAATACAAGTGCTAAAACAGAAATATTAGCAGGAATAACAACCTTTATGACGGTAAGTTATATTATTTTTGTGAATCCTCTTATTTTAAGCGAAGCAGGCATTCCGAAAGAAGCTGCACTTGCTGCCACCATTTACAGCACCGTCTTCTGTACCTTGCTTATGGCTTTATGGGCGAACTTTCCTGTTGTCGTTGGACCAGGCATGGGATTAAATGCATTTTTCACGTATACAGTTGTAATTGGACAAGGACTAAGCTGGCAAACCGGGTTAGGGGCAGTCTTTATTTCAGGTGTTTGTTTTTTTATTCTTTCCGTTACAGGTATTCGGGAGAAATTAGTAAATGGTGTTCCCAATACCCTGAAATCAGCGATGGGTGTTGGAATTGGAATTTTTATCGCCTTTATTGGCTTTAAAAACGCAGGCATTATTGTAGCTAATGAATCCAACTTTGTCGGATTAGGCAATATTACCTCAGGGGGACCATTGCTTGCAGTGGTCGGACTTATAATTGCAGCGGTATTAATGGCTTTACGGGTTAGAGGGGCTTTAATTATCAGCATCTTTGCTATCGCTATTATTTCAATGGCTACAGGATTTTCCGCTGTTCCCACTTCCATACATAATGTAGCATCCCTTTCTATTCCTAGCATTAGTGATACCTTTATGCAAATGGATTTAAAAGGCGCGATTGCATATGGGATATTCTCCGTCATTTTTTCTTTTACAATTGTTGAGCTATTCGATAGTCTTGCAACATTAATCAGTCTTTCAAAAAAAGCAAATTTGGTTGATAAAAATGGAAAAATCCCTAACTTAAATCGTGCTCTAACTGCAGATGCAATTGGCACAATGGTAAGTGCCATCTTTGGAAGCACTGCATTAAATACATATGTGGAAAATGCCACAGGAATTGCAGAAGGGGGACGCACTGGCTTAAAAGCATTGGTAGTTGCCGTTCTTTTTGCACTCGGCCTTTTCTTTGCACCATTAGTTAATATCATCCCTTCTGTTGCTACAGCACCTATTTTAATATTAATCGGTTCTTTAATGTTAAGCGAAATTAAAAATATCGATTTTGAAGATTTCACCAATGTAGTCCCTGCCTTTTTGACAATCATTATGATGCCACTAACCTACAGCATTGCAGAAGGAATGGCGTTTGGATTTATTTCTTATACGCTATTAAAACTTGTAACAGGCAAATATAAAGAAGTACATTGGATTATGTATTTTGTCAGCATTGCCTTTATTATCAATTTTATTATGCTAAATAATTAAAACAAGCAAAGCAAATATCCTTTTCTGCAAAGAAGAAAAGGATATTTGCTCTACTTCATTTTATTTCAAGAGTATATTCCGAAGCAGACTTGCAAATATTCAGAAATCGTTTTAATGCTCTTACCCTATGCTTGTCTTCCCAAGGATACAGAGATTTTTTAAAATCGAAAAAACCGCATGAGATCCGGCCTGCCCAACATTTGCATAATCTCTTACAATTGTACTCTTATCCTTTTCAATGATTTCTTGCAGTTTAGGCAATAAAATTGTAATCTTTTTCAGCAAATAAATGGATGCAATAGAAATGGCATGCATCGCCTCCCAGCGTATGCATGTTGTTTAATTATTTATTAAAGACATTAATTGTTCCATATATGGCAATAGGAGTTTCGGTTCCTTTTCCCCTACTTTTACAAAAACTTTCGCGCAATCTCCAACAAGTGCCTTCTCCTCTGAAGCAAGTTCCCGAGCTATCTCTGCCAACAAACTAGGTAATTGCAGACACTCTTTTGCCACAAGGTGATTTCCTTCTTCTGTTTTATCGTCAATTTGTGAAGAAAACTTCTTTTATTATGGTCATTTAACTCCTCCTATATCCTGCCTATTTTTATTCTACTATTTATTTTTTCTTCTGAAGGATGCAAGCATTTACACTATTTTACTTTTTAAAAATTATTTTACAATTATTCCAATTGAAGCGTATTAAAAATGGAAAAATATACTATAAATAAATTTATTATTCATTCTAATTGTTTTATTTTTAAAATTCACTTCATTTCCGCCTAGATTAGACGAAAATAATACTAGACTAAATAGATATTGTAGAATAATCTATAAGAATTCAAATGAAATGAATACTGTCAACAAGGAGGAAAACAATTGGGAATTTTCAAAAAGAAAACTACAGTCCGTTTAAGCACAAAACTATATATTGCATTTGCTCTTATTCTCATCTTACCGACAATAACTGCAGGATTGATATCTTATAATAGTGCTAAAGAACAGTTGAAAAATAACCTAATATCTAATGCAAAGGAAAATGTGAAGCTGTTAAATTCTAATATTAACAATACCATTTCTCCAAAAATTCATGATGCTAATTTTTTCTCAGAAAAAATCACGGAAAAACTTTATAATAATAACAAAAATTCCTCCGATGTGCTCACAAAATTTAAACAATACATGGAGCTTCATCCAGAAGCTCAAACTATCTATGTGGGAACAAAAGACGGAAGTATGATTACATATCCATCAGTCGATCTTCCTAAGGATTTTGATCCAAGAGAACGTCCTTGGTATCAAGAAGCACAGGCAAGCAACGGTGAAGTTGTCATCACAAGCCCATATGTGGATGCAAGTAATGGTGACATGGTTGTAACTATTACTAAACAAACAAAAGACGGATCTGGTGTCATTGGAATAGACATCAATATTAAAAATTTAGAAACAACCGCAAAAGAAGTTTCAATTGGAAAAAAGGGGTATGCAATCTTACTTGATCAAAAACAAAATTATATTGTCAGCCCGGTGGAAAAAACAGGAAACAAGGCGAAAGAGAGTTTCTTTAATAAACTTTATCAACAAAATGCAGGCAACTTTACCTATACATTCAAAGGCGATCAAAAACTAATGTATTTTTCCACAAATAAATTAACAGGCTGGAAAATAGCAGGTACAGTATTTATTTCGGAAGTGAATGATTCTGCAAAACCAATTCTAAATACTACGATCCTAGTAATTGCTGCCGCAATTATTATAGGTGCTTTTATTATCTTCTTTATTGTTCGCTCTATTATAAAAAGATTAAAAGACTTACAGCAAAAAGCGAAAACAATAAGCGAAGGGGACCTGACCGAGACCATTGATCTTACGAAAAAAGATGAAATCGGCGATCTTTCACAGTCTTTCCATGATATGCAAACATCATTGCGCAGCTTATTAGGTACAGTGGGTCATCATGCTGTCCAAGTTGGAGCTGCCGCAGAAGAGCTCAATGCAAGTGCCGAACAAACAAGTGAAGCGACAGAACAGGTAGCAGCAGCCATTCAACATGTTGCTGCAAGTGCAGAAAAACAAACATATGGAATGGAAGTAAATAATAATTCTTTACAAAAAGTTTTAAATGGAGCTAATATAATTGCAGAAAATTCTATTGAGGTTTCCGAACTGACAAAGGCAACAACAGAAAAAGCAGCAGAAGGGGAAAAATCGGTTAAGCAGACAGTTAATCAAATGACCTTAATTCATGAATCTGTAACAGAATCCAACACCATTATTCGTTCACTTTCTGACCGTTCAAAAGAGATAAATTCCATTTTAAATGTCATTACAGGAATTTCTGAGCAAACAAATCTATTGGCACTTAATGCAGCAATTGAAGCTGCAAGAGCGGGAGAAGCAGGCAAAGGTTTTGCCATTGTTGCAGATGAAGTAAGAAAATTGGCAGAGCAGTCGCAAATTTCTGCCAAACAAATCGCTGAATTAATTAATGCTATTCAAACAGATACAGGAAATACCGTCACAAAAATGGCAACTGTCGTAGAAAATGTACAAAATGGATTAACTGTGTCAGAAGAAACTATTCAAAAATTCACAGAAATTTTTACTGGCATGCAAGAGATTACTCCTAAAATAGAAAACGTTTCTGATACTATTCAAGACATGGCAGGAAATATACAAGAATTAGAAACAAATACTAATGATATTTCCGATCTTGCAAAAAATAATGCGGCATCTTCTGAGGAAGTAGCTGCGTCTACAGAAGAACAGTTAGCAGCAATGGAAGAAATTTCAGCTTCAGCCAATATTCTCTCCACAATGGCAGAAGAATTAACTGATATTATTAAAAAATTTAAATTCTAGCACTTAAAAGCAAAACGAAGAAATTATCTCTTTCTTCGTTTTGCTTTTTCTATTTTTTATCTTCTATTACTATTTCAATTGCGTTTTTTAAGATATTAATAACTTTTTCTATCTCCTCTTTAGTAATAATAAGCGGTGGAGCCAGCACAATCGTATCACTGTCATCATACGTGACACTACGGCATATCAAGCCAAGTTTTGCACATTCTGCAACAATTTTTGGTGCTACTTTTTCTGAAAATCTTGTTTTAGTTTGGGCATTTTCGTATAGTTCAAATCCGGCAAGCAAACCAATCACCCGAATCTCACCAATGCAATGAAACTGATTTTCCATTTTCTTTAATCCATTTAATAATTCCGATCCCATCAAGGAGCTATTCGCTACAAGATGTTCTCTTTCGATAATTTCTAGATTTTTTAAAGCAATACTGCATCCAACTGGATGACCACTGTATGTAAAACCATGGAAAAGAGTGCCTTGTGACTTTTCTTTCAGCAAATCATGTATCTCTTCTGATATAATTACTCCACCAAGAGGAAAATAGCCTGATGTAACTCCCTTTGCAAATACAAGTAAATCTGGCTTCACATCCCAATGTTCCACTGCAAACATTTTTCCTGTCCGTCCAAATCCGGTAATCACTTCATCTGCAATAAAAAGAATTCCATATTCATCACAAACTTTACGTACTCCTTTTAAATAATCGCTATCTGGAATAAACATTCCCCCTGCCCCAATAACTGGTTCTGCAATAAAAGCAGCAATTGTTTTTGGACCTTCTTTTTCTATTTCTTTTTTTAATGCAGCAACTGAGTCTGAATCAACATGGAGGAAATCTGGAGCCAGTGAATTCGTCATTTGATGGAATTCTACTATTCCAGTCGCACTAGTCGTGCCTGCAGCTACACCATGATAGGCTTTTTTGCGGGAAATAATTTTTTTTCGCTCTGGTTCTCCTTTTAATAGCCAATAATGGCGAACTAACTTAAAGGCACTTTCGTTTGCTTCTGAACCTCCAGAAGTAAAAAAGACAGTATTAAGATTACCAGGAGCGAGCCTCGCAATCTTTTCTGCAAGAAGGATGGCAGATTCGTGGCTAAAAGTGGAAAAAGCAGAACTAAAACTTAGCTTTTTCATTTGTTTCTTCGCTGCTTTTGCAAGCTCTTTTCTTCCATAACCAACTGCAACATTCCAAAGAGATGACATTCCTTCAATATATTCTTTCCCATTTATATCCTTTAAATAAATACCCTTTCCTTCTTCAAAAATAATTGCTGGTCCATCTTCCTGCTGCTGCTTAATAGAAGAAGTTGGATGGAGAAAATGTTTTTTGTCCAGATTCTCCAAGTTTATTTCTTTTTCCTTATTCATTTTCCTGCCCCCTTCTATACATTATTTCTCCGCCTATAATGGTCATCACAACTTTTGTATCCTTTATCTCATTTTCCTCAAATTGCATAAAACCTGGAGGCACAATCGTCATATCCCCAAGTTTTCCAACTTCTAATGTTCCTTTGTTTGCTTCATCAAAAGATGCTCTAGCGGCGTTTATTGTGTACATTTTAAGTGCTTCGTCTAAAGTGATTTTATTTTCTGGTGCAAGAACTTTTCCTCGTTGTGTTCTCCTGGACATCGCAGCATACATAGCAAAAAATGGGGAGAATGGGGTAATAGGTGCATCGGAGCTGCCTGCTGGGGATAGTTGATGATCCATCATTTTTTTTGCTGCAAAAACTTGCGAAACAAGTGTTGAATCCAAATTTTCTTGATAAACATCACCTGCTTGATACACCAATGTCGGCTGCAGTATAGGAATAATTTCTAAAACTTTCATCTTCCTTAATAATGCTTTATTTGTTATCATACTGTGCTCGATGCGATGGCGATGATTGCTTCTCGGATATGTTTGTAAAGCTTTGTCATATGCCTTGATTACTTGTTCAACAGCTCTGTCTCCAATGGCATGGATAGCAATTTGGCATCCTAATTTATGTGCGACCATTACTTTTTCTGTTAATTCTGCTTCTGTGTAGAGTAACATTCCACTATGATCCGTTTCATTATAGTCAATCGAAACGGCGGCTGTTTTTCCGCTGATTGTACCATCAGCGAATAATTTCATTGCACCTATTCTGAAATAACTATGTTCTTCCTGCTGTTTTTTTATAGCTTTTTGAAAAAACTTTTCTAATACCATTCCATAAATGCGAATAGATAGCTCCTTGTTTTCAGCCATTTCTTTTAATACAGTGTATTCTTGTTCAAAAGAATCAGAAAAAAATCCAAGACCAGCATCATGCACACTTGTTATGCCATTTGAAAGATTTTTATTGATTGCGAGTTTTATGGCTTTTTTCATTTGCTCCTTCGTATAAGCTGGCATTACCTTTTTAGCAAGATTCATTGCTTCTTCTTTAAGGATCCCGATTGCTTCTCCACTGCTGTTTCTAACTATTTCGCCATTTTTTGCTTTTGTTTCTTTTGTCAGCTTCATCAAATGAAGAACTGTCTGATTTACAACGGCTGTATGTTCACAATATCTTGAAATATAGATAGGATTTGTTATATCTTTAAAATCTGTTGTTTCAGGATGTCTTCCCTCCTGAAGCTTTGCTTCATCATAGCCCCAGCCAATAATCCATTCATCTGGCTGCAATTCTTTGGCTTTTATATTCATTGCTTCCACCATTTCCTTAATAGAAGGATGGCTGCAATGAATATAAAACAAATTAAACCCACTATGAAAAAGATGCTGATGGGCGTCTATTAATCCAGGCAGCACTGTTTTCCCCTCTAAATCAACAAATATTGTATTTGAATCACTCCACTTTTTCAGCTCTGCAAACTTTCCTAAAGCGACGATTTTTTCTTCTTTAATTGCAATAGCTTCATAAATAGCGTTCTTTTCATCCATGGAGATAATTTCCCCGTTATAATAGATCCATTCTGCCCCTTCAGACATAATTCACCTACTTTCTTTTCGCTAGGCTCTGTCAAACTTGTCTCTTGATTTCCAATACAGGCGTTTCCTTCAATCAACAAAATGTCAAAATCAACAATAAATTTTAATACAGCCTTTCGCTAAGTAACACGAAATGATTTCCCTTCCTCTCTCAAAATAACGTTATTTTACAAAAGTTCATCTATATAATATATGAACCATCTAAACAAATATCATTATTTTCCGCCGGAAATAAAGTGAAACTTCAATCAGTGGGGGTTTTCTCCATCCCCCACTGATTGTTAGTTGAACCAATCGGGTCTTTACGGGCTAGTTTCTACTCACCTAGATTTCTCGTTTCTTCTCATCCTCCCTTAGGTGGGGTTTTACTGCCCGTTAATGCCAGAAATAAAAAAGGCGCTAAAAGAAAGTTTCCTTTAACGCCTCGCACTGCTTATTCTGTAAATTAAGCTCCCATTCGGTCGATAATATCTGATTTAATGATATCAGCCTTTGGTCCATAAATTGCTTGAACACCTTTTCCTTTTACAATTAAACCTAAGGCACCATTTTTCTTCCACTCTTGTTCCTCTGCCACTACATTTAAATCTTTAATCGTAACACGAAGGCGGGTCATGCATGCATCCACTTCTTCTATATTGCTTTGCCCTCCCAATAATCTGATAATGGTGTCAGCAAGTGAACCATTATTTTCCAAAACAGCTGATTGATTTTTTGTATCTTCATTGCTTTCTTCAATATAATTGCCTAAACGTCCTGGTGTAGCATACTTGAATTTTTTAATCATAAAGTTTGCAACAAAGTAGTTTAGACAAAAGAACACAGTACATGCGATAATAAACAATACTAAATCCAACCATAAGCCAGCTTTTAAAATCATTGGTGTTCTTGTCAACAGTTCCAGTATACCCATTCCATGTATACGAATATCTACTAAATCCACAACTGCAAATGCTAGACCTGTCATGATTGCATAAGCAAAATAAAGCAATGGTGCAACAAACATAAACATAAATTCAATCGGTTCTGTAACCCCTGTTAAAAATACAGCTAAACCAGCTGAAAAAAACATAGATTTATATTTTGTGCGTTTTTCTGGATCAACATTGCGGTACATGGCAACCGCCATCCCAATTAATGCACTTGTAGAAAGAATCATTTGCCCCACTTTAAAACGGGCTGGTGTTACCTCATTTAATAATTGGTTATATCCTGCCATATCTCCAGCAGCTTTTAAATTATTTAAATCAGAAATCCATGCAAACCATAATGGATCTTGTCCTGCAACAATTTGCCCAATATTGGATCCCGTTAAAATCGTATACGTTCCCCCAAGTCCAGTATAGTTCATTGGAATCGTTAACATATGATGCAAACCAAATGGAAGCAATAATCTTTCTACTGCACCAAAAATAAATGGAGCAAAAAATGGGGCAGTATCTTTAGATGTTGCCACCCAACGTCCAAAGTCATTTAAGTAGCCTTGAATAACCGGCCATACAATCGATAAAATAAGCGCTGTCACAACAGACCATAAAATCACTACAAAAGGCACAAAACGCTTTCCATTAAAAAAAGATAAGCTTTGCGGCAATTTATCAAAATTATAGTATTTGTTAAAAAGGGTAGCACCTAAGAAACCAGAAATAATTCCAACAAATACTCCCATATTTAAAGCAGGTGCTGCTAGAATATCTGTAAAGAAATCTTGCACGATTAGATCGCTTCCAAAAAGACTGGAAACAGTTGCTTTTGGGTCAGCCAGCATGCTGCTGTCTACACCAAACAAAGCACCTGTTACCCGATTGATTAGTATAAAGGACAACAATGCTGCAAATGCCCCGCCGGCACGTTCTTTCGCCCAAGATCCTCCAATGGCCACTGCAAACAGCACATGCATATTGCCAATAATAGCCCAGCCTAAACTTTCCACTACAGTAGCAGTGGTCTGTATAATTCTCCAATCCAATTCTACCATCCCAATTAGCTTTCCTAATGAAATCATTATTCCTGCTGCCGGCATGACTGCCACAACTACCATTAAAGCCTTCCCAAATTTTTGCCAAAAATCAAACGACATTATCTTCATTTTCTAACTCTCCCTTAAAATCATTCAAAGCAAACGTTTGCACAAAATTCTAAAAAAATTCCTTTATGTAGTAATCGCTATCATTTTATCGCATATAAACTATTTTTTCTTCACCTGCCTACAATTCTTTTTGTTTTTCCCTCTTATGCCATCATTTTATTAGTAACTAAATAGTTAAGTTTCTTTCTTGTAACTTAAAATAACACAATTTCCCCTGTGGTGCAATCGTTTGCACAATATTTCGCAAAATTTTCTTTTTGTTATCTGAATAAATCCGTAGACTGGCTGAAAATTAAGTTTTCAGCCAGTCATTTCTCCTGCAGATTATATCTTCAATATCTCTCTTATATCTTCTTCTGTAAAGGAAGCAAAACTCTCTTCCTCTGAATCAAGAATTTCATCTGCCAAGTTTTTCTTTTTCTCCTGCAGATCATTTATTTTTTCTTCAATGGTTCCTCGAGCAATCAATTTAATGACATGCACATCATTTTTTTGCCCCATTCTATGAGCACGGTCTGCTGCTTGTTCCTCTACAGCAGGATTCCACCAAGCATCATATAAAATAACCGTATCTGCTGTCATTAAATTTAGTCCTGTCCCTCCAGCTTTTAATGAAATCAAGAAAAAATCCCGTTCACCGATATTAAAACGATTCATAAGCTCCACTCGTTCTTCAGATGGCGTTTGTCCATCTAAATAAAAAAATGGCAAATCTAAAAACGCAAGTTCTGTTCCTATAATTTCAAGCATTTTTGTGAATTGAGAAAAAATCAATACTCTTCTTCCAGCTTGACTAGCCTCTTCCACCAATTGCAGCAAAATCTTTAATTTAGCCGATTCCCCTTTGTAATCATGGATAAAAAGTTTAGGGTGGCAGCAAATTTGCCGCAGTCTTGTCAGCCCTGCCAATATTCGAATTTTATTCTTTCTAAATGTATCTTTATCCAGATGCTTTAATGTATCATGACGGAGTTTTGCTAAATAGGCAGCATAAATTTTTTTCTGTTCTGGATACAGTTCTGTTGATTCCTGCCATTCCTTTTTCTTAGGCAACTCTAATAATACATCTTCTTTTAAACGACGCAGCATAAATGGTCGGATTCTTTTGGCTATCGTTTTTTTCGGTAAATTGCTGTATTCCTTTAACCCAGCAAACAATTGTGGAAAAACAACATAAAAAATGGACCATAGCTCTTCTAAAGAGTTTTCTACAGGTGTGCCGGTAAGTGCAAAACGGTTGGCTGCTTGGATCTTTTTCACTGCTTTGGCCGTTTGTGTTATTGGATTTTTGAAATATTGGGCTTCATCCAAGATAACAGTTGAAAAAAATTGTTTTTCATACCAGCTGATATCTTTTAATAATAATGGGTATGAAGTGATGATTGCGTCTATATGGCTTATTCCCTTTTGAAGTTTAGAGCGTTCTTGTACTGTCCCATCCAAAACGATTGCTTGTACTTCTGGGGCAAATTTCATTAGTTCTGAAAGCCAATTATAGGTCAAAGAAGAGGGACAAATAATGAGCGCAGGGTGTCTGCTAGTGCGAATCTCTTCCAATTCTGATTGAATAAAGGCTATTGACTGCACCGTTTTTCCAAGTCCCATATCATCAGCCAATATGCCCCCCACCCCATATTTCGCAAGTGTTTTCATCCAGAAAAATCCTGTTGTCTGATACTCTTTCAAAATTGGCTTTAAACTCTTTGGCACCTCAAAGGAAGAACTTCCTGGATTAATAAGTTTCTCTATTAATTGTTTAAAAGAATGCTCTGCTTGTAGCAGGCTGCTTTCCTCTAATTGATGAACAAGGGACAACCCTTGGTGGACTGGCATCTCCAATCCACTCAATAGATCTTTATCCTCTACTATTGGCGAATGAAGAAACCGGTGTATTTCTTCCATTTCCCTTGTCTCTAGTGAAAATAAAGATCCATTTCGCAATCGATAGTATTTTCTCTTTTCTTCCAATGCTTCTAATATTTCCTTTATTTCCAACTCCGAAATGCCTTTCATATCAAACTTAAATTCAAGCCAATTCGTTCGTTCCTTTTTTACCCTTACTTTTATCATTGGACGAGCAGTTTCCCGAAAAATTCTATTTCTAACAGCAGTTGTTGCATATACTTGCACTAATTTTTGTAATTTAGGCAAGATATGATATAAAAATTCATACTCCAATGCTTCATTTTGCATGATATAGCCGCTGTCTGTTTTTGTAAAACAGCTTTTTTCCATCAGATCAATGATCTCTGTTTCCTTTTCTAAATCTCTTACTAAAAATATCCCTTTCTCAAGCTCTTTGTCTTCTAATGGATTGATGTTTATATGATCATAATCAAACTCAAGCCCCGCAAGAAGCAGATTATTTATCCGATCCAAATAAAGCTTTGCAGCAAGAGTTGGCCCCTGATTTTCCTTTCTTACCCCTCCCTCTATTGTAACACCACCTAATTTTTGTAAGGAGGGCGCCACTTTCTCCAAAAATAAATCAATTTGATCTTTGGCAATGGGGATGCTATTTGTGCCTGATTGATTCATCATTTTGTTCAATTCATGGAGTCTTTGGCAATCTTGATATTCTAGTTCGATCAATTGTCCATTAACTAAAACAGACTGATAATTGGATAAAATAGTGATGTTATCCAGTCCTTTAATAGTTAATTGATACCTATTGTTTGTTTGCATAAAATCAAATTGCAATGGAGGAAGTTTGGTGGAAACCTTTAAACCATTGTACGTGTCCTTTCCATATTGCAAAATAACATTTGGGGCAGCTGCAAGCAATGGGACTATTTTGTTCCAAGACGCAGGTGGAATCAGCAGCCATTCCTTTTGGTTCCCCTCTTTTATTAAAGAAAGCTCGTGTATAATCTTATCTGCTTTTGTGGAAAAACAATGTTGCCCTTGATCAAATGTAAAAAAGGGGGAAATTGCATATGCTTTTCCGCTTTTTATATGCTGCAAAAACGCCTGTATATCCTTTATAGTTGTTTTATTTATGATCATTTTAATAAAACAAGACGATTCCTTTTGCGTTGTTTGCATGAACCGGCAAATAAACTCTGTTTCCATTACTTGTCTCTTTTCAAAATGGCGCAAATGGCCGCTTTTGCGAATGCGTGAATCAGTAAAAAGCTGTATAAATCCTTCTGAAAGTTCTTTTTGGCCTCTCTCTTTGCCTGGAATCGTCTCGACTCGCTGATAGTCCATTATTTTTAAAAGCACTGCGGCAATATGCTGGCAATCACGGTCAAACGATGCTAGTTTCGGGCAGCTGCATTCTGTCTCCATTGCTCCGTGCTTTTCCTTTGTGATAGTGACATAAAAATCTTCCGCGCCTTTAACAATTGCCAAACAATGATGCTCGTCATATTCCTCTACCAATACTTTATTATTTCGATAAAAAGAGTCTCCTCTTTTAAAGGAGATGTCTCCACAAAGTTCTTTAATTATTTTTTGTGTTAGCTTTATATTCAAAAAAAAACTCCTTTCTGAGGAGCTATTCTATTCACAAATAAGTACTTGCCTAGAAAAACTCCCCTTCTTTGCCGTACAGCGATCTTTTATGATAAAACCCGCTTCTTCTATATAAGAATCAATTGTTTCAATGGTAATAATAATCACTTTCTTCGCAAATCTGTGGGCGCTTGCTAACATTTCCATTTGTGTTTCACGAGGAAGCACAGAACATAAATTATACGGCATATCGATGACTGCTGTATCATAATACTCTTGTATATCCCGCATATCTTTTAACAATACTTCTCCTTTATAGCCAAAATGCGCAATATTTTCTCTGGCATTGCCAGTAACTAGCGGATTATTGTCACTGCCAACAATGTCAATTCCCATAGATAAGGCCTCAATCAAAACAGTCCCAATCCCACAGCACGGATCTATTGCCTTCACGCCATTTATATCAGGAACGGCAATATTGATAATCGCTCGCGCCACCTTCGTGCTGAGTGCTGTGGAATATTGATGGGGCTTTTGTTGCGTTTTTAGCCAAACCGATTCACTTTTTTCATATTGTCCAAATATCCAGCCCTTTCCTACCGGCATAATGGCAAAAAACATTTGCGGCTCCACTAAATCTACTTTCCCCTTTAATTGCAAGCCAATTTCCCTAGCAATCTTTTTCCTTTCTGCAAAAGGAATTTCGCCTCTTTTATCAGGATTTTCTATAAAAAGAACTTTGAAGGTAGACTCATTTATTGGTAACTGGTTCGCCTGTTGAATAAGGTCCTCCACATATTCTCCTCTGTACATAATATCTATTCTTTCCTTTATAAAAGGGCTCCGACCTAGGTTAATTTGCTTTGTGCTTTCCAATACAAAGGAAGATGTATCAAACCCAAATAACGAACGCATTTCCATATGGCATAATGCCTCTTCATCCTCATGGTAGCTATATGTATATAAATATTGTTTACTTTGATTAGTCAAACTTTTCCCGCCTTACTAGATTCAGTCTATTTCATTATTATATAGGAAAGTAGAAGGGATTAACATGCATGGAGATTACGTGGAAGTATGTTCCTTTTTTTGTTGAACAACTTTTTTAGAAGAGGCATTCTTGCTATTTGCTGGATACAGGCAGATTTTCTGCTGCCACTTTCGGTTTATTCGCTGTGACCCTCGTTTTATCCGAATAAGCACTCCCAAATAAACGCAAAAAACCTGATGCTTTGCAAAATAAGACATCAGGTTTGAATATATTTGATACTAAGTCTCCGAATATTAATTTTTTATAATCTATCAAACTGCCCCAACCGTTCCCCCTAGTTCTTTTAACCAGCGGCGGTAGACAACGGATAAAACGTCTGCTTTGTGATTAAGCTCTGCCTGTAAATCCAGTGACAGCAATTCAGGTTTCTGTGTTTCAATAATCCATGCCTCTTGGGCAAATACTGTATCTTGGAATTCTTTAAATTGTTGATTTGATGCATCAAAGCCATAGTTTCTTGATACGACCATAAATACGCGGCACCCTTTTTCTGTCATTGGCAAAAAATTAGCTCTTCCATTTAACGATAAAGTCAAACTTCAATCAGTGGAGGGGATTCTCCATCCCTACTGATTATAGCCTGAGGCAAGATAGGAGATAGTCACACAGACGTTGCCACAGAACGTGGACGTATAAGTCTGTGTTATGTGTATATCGGACTTTTATGGGCTAGTTTCTACCCACCTAATCTTTTAGGGGGTCTTACTGCCCATTAAATAAGGATGTAATTTCTTATTATTTAAAAAACAGTTAATTTTTCCGTTATTATATGTTAACCTTTTATAATAAACAGTTAACATATAAAAAGTGAGGTATCTAAATGAAATTAAAAAATCTAATCTTATGCTCCCTTTTTGCAGCAATCACAGCGATTTTAGCTCAACTAGAAATACCATTGCCATATGTACCAATAAGCGGACAAACATTGGCGGTTGGATTAACAGCGACAATACTTGGAAGTAAATTAGGTGCCATTAGCATGATTTGCTATACATGCCTTGGAGCGGTTGGCCTGCCTGTATTTGCTGGAGCAAGTGGAGGAATTGGCGTATTAGTGGGACCTACAGGCGGCTATATTTTTGGATTTATTGCTGCTGCATATATTACAGGATACATATTAGAAAAAACGACTTATTCGATCCCAATAGCACTTGCTGCAAATATAGTTGGCATGGTTATTACATTAATAATTGGTACTATTCAATTAAAATTTGCCATGGATATAAGCTGGAGCAAGTCACTGGCTGCTGGAACTTATCCATTTATTGCTGTTGGTCTTATTAAAGCATTTTTAGCAAGCTGGATCGGCATTATTGTACGCAATCGATTAGTGCATGCCAATCTATTGCAAAAAGCATCTTACTAGAAGAAGAGAAGAAAAATGAAAAGAAAAGTAGTGCTTCGGGGACATCATTTATTATGTGTACACGGTTTCCAAGGAATGGGCTATAGTCCGATATTTGTAAATAAAATGGAAGAAACAGTAGCTTCCATACGTGATGAACAGGTGAATTTTCCGATAAAAGTAGTAGATGAATTAGATGAGACTTGTCTTTTTTGCCCACATAGCAGAGAAGGTATTTGCAATGCACCTAAGGCAAATGAGTTTGTACAGGAATTAGATAGAAAAGTTTTGACCCATTTGCAAATTGAAAAAAATCAGCTTTATCTTAAAGAAGAACTCGTTTCACTTGTTGCCGAAAAAGTAAACCCTGATGATTTAGATTTTTTATGCGAGGGTTGTTCTTGGCTTTCCTACGGCGTTTGCAAGGAAGGCATTAAAACATTGCAAGAAAAACGAAAACTATCATAATAGAAAGAGAGCATCTATCCTGTTGAAAACATAGATGCTTTTTTTGCCTAGTAAATAAAAGGAATGAAAGTATAATTGTTCATAACCTAGTGAAATTATGGACTGCTATCAGGATCATTGTCCTATTATCTTTTACCAATATCGCTAAAAGTAAAAAGGAACATATTATTTTCCTGTATATACACCGATGGATATGTCTAGTATTCCATTATTCATAGAAAATAGATGAAAACAATGCCTGTACTAATCTTAAACTCTGCCTTATTCCCACCTTCACTCTCCATCCCTAAAGAAAAGCAACAAAAAACCAGCTGCACGCACTTATGCGAGCAACCGGCATTATAAATCATTTCCCTATTTCAACTAACTGTTTTAACGCTTACATTTTTTCGAAATGCTAATTTTTCATTGCCAGAAAGTGTGAAAATAGAAATAATCGTGAATACAAGAGCGATAGAGCCTAATAATAGGTAAGCGCTTTGAAAACCTACTGTATCATACATATTCCCTGCAATAGTCGAAAGGAAAATTGATCCTACTTGTTTTGAAAACTGGAAACCTATTAAATAAATCGTTGCAGATAATCTCATATCAAAATTTGCTGAGATATATTTAAATACAGCTACTAGTAAAATAGGCACCTCTAGGGCATGCATTAATTTTAATAGACTAATAGCAACTGGCCCATCTGCAAATCCTGATCCTAAAATTCGGAAAGACATAATAAAGCCCGCGTACAATAAAGCGTTTTTTGCACCGATTTTGTTAATGATAAATGGTGCTAAAATCATAATAATGCCTTCAAGGAAAATTTGGAATGTAACCAAGTTTCCAAATACTTCTGTTCCTTTTTCTGCTGTAGAAAAGAATTGTGTAAAATAAACCGCAAATTGTTGATCATATACATCATAAATGCAGCCTACTCCAAGAACATATACAACAAATAACCAGAATTTTTTATTTTTGAAAAGACTTATAGTTGATTCTTTTGTTGATACCGTTTTCTTTTCAACATGTGCGTTAGCTAAAGAACGCGTATCCATATCTCCTGTTTTTGCAAAGATAAACACTACTGCCAATAAAATGGCTATAATTGAACTAATCCAAAAAATTAAATCAGGATTTGTATTAAATAAATGTCCTGTAACAAAGGTACTAACCGCAGCACCAATATTCCCAAATACGCGTACTCTGCCGTATTCAAACCCATTAAGATGACTTACTCTCTCAATATATGCTTCAATAGCGCCTACTCCACCATTAAAAATCGCTCCCAGGTAAGCGCCTCCAATAATAGCTGCTAAAATAATATTAGTCTTTAGCAATGCAGGGAATATGTAAATAAAGAATGGAGCAATAAAAACTAGCAATATAATAAAGACCCACAGCAAATTCTTTTTTAATCCTAACTTATCGGAAATGATTCCAAAAAACGGCTGATAGCATATAGCTGCAATCGAAATAGCGGAAAATATAATACCTGTTTTTGTAGCGCTTAAACCAGCTTCTTTTGTAAGCCATAATGATAAAAACATTGTACATGCTGCCCAAATAAAGAAGTAGAACATAAAGAATACACCAAAAACCCAATAATTCTTATTCAATTTTCTCATTTTAACCTTTCCCTTCAGATTGGAGTTTTAGTAAAAAGTTTCCTAAAATTAACTAGTTAAATACGTTTATTTTTACTAAAATAAGTATAGCAAAGATAACGTTTTCATTCAATATAATATTATAAAAATTATTAAAATTCCTATTTCTATTTATTTATTGATTTTTTTAGTAAAAAACCACTAAAAGATCCTTATTTTTTACTTTATTTTTACTATTTATTCCGTTAATTTCATCCATAACAACTTATTTTTATCATAACAAAATAAAACTTTTCTTTTACAACTAATTAGATTATCATCTAATTAGAGAGGTTTCATAATGATTGCTACATTTAAACTAGAAAAATCGTATCAAAAGCTTTTTTATGCTGGGATTATTAATGGCATTGGCGATCGTTTTAGCCAAGTCGCTTTATTGACTTTAATTCTCCAAATTACGGAATCTGGATTGGCAGTTGGCATTACACTTGCGCTGCGTATGCTTCCTTTTTTATTATTTGGACCTATTAGCAGCATACTTGCCCGTAAATTGTCTAGAAAAAAGCTATTAATCTATACAGATGTTTTTCGGGCTTTTATTGCCATTTCCTTTTTGTTTATTGATTCACCGGATGATGTATGGATTATTTATGTTGGTTCTTTTTTATTAGCTGGCGGTGAGGCACTTTATTCCCCCACAAGAAGGGCAAGCATTCCTGCAATTGTCCAAAGAAAACATATAAAAACGATAAATTCTTGGGAGCAAGTATCATTAGGATTTGTATTAGTAATCGGAGCATTGGCAGGAGGATTTGTTTCCTATCTGTTTGGTCCTTCTCAAAGTTTTCTTGTGAATATTTTTTCCTTTTTTCTTGCAAGTATATTTATCAGTAAGATTCCTAGTTTAGAAGCAGTACAACACAAAGAGGAGCAACACCGTATGGAAGAGTATCAAAGGGCGCCATTTTTTTTCATCATCTTTTCTTCTTCTTTTTTGATGCTGCTTTTATCCACTGATTTGCTTATTCCTTTAGCAAATGGCATGGAAAATGTTTTAATTAGTGTATATGCAGTACAAACCTTTCAAGCTGCCGATCTTGGAGTAGGGATTTTATACAGTGTTCTTGGTATCGGGTTTCTGATAAGCCCACTTCTTACGAAACGAATAACAAAACATTATTTGATAAGTGCTTTCCTATGCATCTTTATAGAAGGAATATTATTAATAACCGTGAGCCGTTCTCCTTCCTTTATTGTAGTTGTATTGTTGTTTGGGGTTTTGACTATCTTTGGAGGCATATCCAATGCATTGCTTGATACAGTTGTGATGCAGTCTGTTCCAGAAAACCAGCAAGGAATGTATTTTGGATTATCTGAAACGATATCTAATACGATACTTGGCATTTCCATGTTTTTTACAGGAATATTATTAGAAAGTTTTCCCCCCCGAACCATAGGAGCGATAAATGGAGGGTTATATGTTTTATTTGCCATAATGTATATAATATGTACGCTAACATTAACCAATAAAAAACACCATTTACAAAAAGCAGCAAGCAAATAATAAAGTGAAACTTCAATCAGTGGGGGTTTTACTGCCCGTTAATGCCGGATAAAAAATATTATTTGCTTGCTGCTTCATTAATTATTTCCTGAGCAATCAACTCATAGGAGCGTATTCTATCTTCTGGTCGATGGGTAATCGTGACAATCATGATTTCATCAGCCTGAAATTTCATTTGCAGTTCGTGCAGCTTATTTTTTACTTCCTTTGGACTTCCTATGATCATTTTTTCTTTTAAGCTTTCCACTTTTGCCTTTTCTTCGGCATTTAGTGGATACTGTTTCGCTTCAGCAATAGAAGGCACACCACCATTTCCTTTGCCCAGTTCTTTTTGCAAAGACCAAATAAGTGAGCTTAACGCTATCTCTTCTGCCATTTCCGCGGTTTCCCCACAAACAGCAGAAACAGTCAAAATGACTTGGGGAACATCTCCTTTTTGTTGTGGCTGAAAAGCGTCTTTATACATTTGAACAATCTCTTCTCCATCCTTATCGCTCATAAATGCTCCAAATGTATAAGCTATTCCAAGTTCAGCTGCAAGCAAGGCGCTTTTTTTGCTTGTCCCTAACAGCCATGGTTTAGGTGGTGTTTCTGGTCTTGGCGATGCAGTCAATTTTGCATAGGCATGATCTAGAGGGAAATCTAGATAAATAAAATGTAACAGCTCTTTGATTAAGTCAGGCATTGCCCACACCTGCTTCAAAAACTGGTCTGATAATGCATTAGTAGCTTCAGCAGATCCTCCTGGTGCACGGCCTATGCCAATATCAATACGTTCTGGGTAAAGGGTTGCAAGCATATTATATGTTTCTGCCACTTTATATGGTCGATAATATGGCAGCAGCACCGCACCAGGTCCAATCCGAATTCTTTTTGTTTTCGCACCAATCAAAGGGAGCATTACTTCTGGTACAGAGCTTGCAAGACCAGACAAATCATGATGTTCAGCAATCCAATAGCGCGTATAGCCAAATTCCTCTCCTTTTTGGGCAAGTTTGACTGATTCATCTAACGCATCTTTTGCTGATTGATTGGAGGCAATTGGCGATTGATCTAGAATGCTTAATTTCATAAAATCTCACCTTACCCTTTTAATTCTATTAAGCTTAAGGTAAATTCTCCTACATTTCCTTGTTTATATAAATCTGTAATAGAGGTAAAATATTGCTGAATTGTCCCTCTAAATGATAAATCTAATTCTGGAACAAAAACAGCAAATGTACCTTTATAAAGCAATGTACTAATACGATGATATTCCTCGCTCGTTACAGGAAAAACAACGGAAATTTTATGGAAACCTTCTATCTTTTCATGTTTAAAGCTCCCAACAGTAATCGACTCTCCATCTAACACTATTTCATCTGGCATATAATCCACTCCTTTTCTTTTTTCCTATTTTCTTATTAAAGCGAATGTTCTTCCTATAAGCAAACAAAAGGCACTATCCCATCTATCGGATAGCGCCTGTTTCTATTATGATTTTCTTTTTTTTATTAAATTTAATACAAATGTAAAGATAAATAATAGGACGGTACATCCTAATAATCCAGCGGCAGGCATTGCAATGGCTATTCCGTACCATGGATTAATGGTCATCGCTACAATAATGCTTGCTATAAAGGCTGCAACTGTCACGATTAGACTTATAACCGAAGGCAAATAGCCTTTTTTTGAACGAAAATACACTTGATGCATCGTAATTAAGCCAACAAATACTATATACAGAATCGAAATCGTCGTCCCATTTACTGCCACATCCACTTGTTTCATAAACCAGTGATTGCTTTCCGTTGATTTTGGCATAGCAAAGGAAATTCCCTCTAATTTCTTTGTATCCAAATCGATTGTTGTAAAAATAAATTCAGCTGGATCAGTCGACCAATTGCGATGCTCTAAAAAGGCCATTTTATTTTCTGTGTGGAAAAACCTAGGCACCGTTACAGCTGTTTTCAAGTTTGTCAGTTTAGTTGTTTTTTCACTATTTAAATCCCGCAAAAATAATTCATATTCATAAAGACTTGAGTCTTCCGACTCTTTTGATACCGCTGTATAAGCCATTTGGGATCCATCTGGCGATAAAGTTTTAGAATAGCTGTCAGCTACATCAAGTTGGGAAAGAAAAGACTCTTTTTCTTCACTTTTCCCCAACACAAGCTTATAAACAGAACCACTATCTTCCCCATAATATAATTCCTTTCCATTTGGAGATGGGAGAAATGTATCTATACTAAAATAATCGGCATCGGTCCATTGCTTTTCCTTTTTGCCGCTTAAATTAATAGAATAAATATCCTGCCCTTCTTTCGTTTCTCCTTCTGCTTTCTGAAAATCAGAAGCACCCATACCAACATAATAAATAGTCTCATTTTCAGTAGAAAACAAGGCTTTAAAAACATGTATTTTGGAAGAGGTAAGTTTTTTCGACTCTGATCCATCGCTATTTGCCAGATATAAGGAACTGTTTCCATCCTTATTTTCAGCTAAATAGAGGAGATGCTTCCCATCAGAAGAAAGCTGTGGCTGATGATGCTTTAAAGAACCAAAGCCTGTTAATTGTTTTACATTTTTCCCATTTCTATCTGCAGAAAAAATCGCTTCTTTTCCGTCTTTATAATAGGAAAACACAATTTTTTGATCATCGGAAGAAAGATCAAAATTATCCCCCAAACCAGTATAATACTGATAAGGATCATCATTTTCGAAAAGGCTATATAATACTGCTCCGATAAGCAAAATTCCAAAAATGATAATACTTGAAAACATTCGTTTGTTATTTTTCATCTATTCCACTCCATCTCTACTTAAGCTTTCTGTAAAATAAAATCTGCCTTTATAACGCCAATCGCTTCTCTTCTTGCATTGTATACAGGCGCCTGTACATACTTGCTTAAATCATCAAAAATCTGATCGTCTTTCATCCCTAATTGATTCAGCACTTCCATAGAAGCAACATGGACAGCTCGTGTGCTCCCGTCTTCCACTTTAATTGCAATGCCAATTCCTTTCTCTATTAAGCCAAGGCATTGAACAGCTTCTGCTCCTACTTTTGCCACAACTTTCTTATCATATGCTTTCATAATATCCGTATCAAATCGATTGGTGCCAGCAACCATTTCAGGATACTCCATCATAGCCTTTCGAATTTCCACTAAAGTTTTTGCATGGTTTTTCCCTGCTGTTTGTTCCGGTTGAGCTAGTTTTGCATACCCTAAGGCTGCTTTATCTAACGGCAATTGATGGACAGGCACACCACAGCCATCCACACTTAAACCAATAGATTCTTTTGGAACTTCACATATATCAGCAATGGCAGCAAGAATTCTCTGCTGAGCAGGATGATTTACTTCACGGTATGTATGGATATCTTCTTTCATATGTACAGCAGTAGCTAGCATACTGGAATGTTTGCCAGAACAATTATGATAAACAGAGGTAATATCTTTTCCTGCTTGAAGAAGCTTTTTATAACTTTTTATATTCCATGGCGTATGTGTTCCGCATTGCAAAGCTTCTTCATTTAAGCCAATCCGCTTTAAAACAGCCAGCACATGCTCTCTGTGAAAATCTTCCCCCGCATGAGAAGCACAGCTTAATGCTAAATCTTGAACAGAATAATTAAACGCTTCTTTTGTACCTGTCTCTACTAAAGGCACCGCCTGAAATGGCTTCATTGCAGAACGAGGAAATGTTAAACGATGGGGATCGCCGCAAAAATACAGCAACTCTCCTTCTTTATTTACTATTGCAATATGAACATTATGTGTACTTTCCACATATTCGCCCCGATACACAAGAATTCTATTTGTCAATGTCATCACTCTCCAATTTGATAGTATCCATAAAACATTCTCCTTATCTAACCATTATAGCTGAGATAAATCTTTATTTGGCTAATTTTCCAAACAAAAAAAGAGCAGAGAATAGAAAATCTCCCTGCTCTTTAATATCATTTTTTGGATGAAGCAAATTGCTTTTCATTTCCCTGAAAAGGAATTATTCCTTGTCCTTCTTTTGGTCAATGGTACCTTCTGTTAACGTATCTGTTGCTTGCTCATGTGTTTCGCTAAGCCCTTTTAATACTTCATCTCCATGTTCTTGTTCATGCTTATCCTTTGCAGAATACGTTTTTCCTGCTGGAGAATCTGTTGTGTTTTTTGTCAATGTCATTACCCCCATTTTATTAAAATGGAATAAGGCCTTGGCCAAATCCCTTTTGTTTAGCAGTACTTATTATTTACCACTTCTTCTAAAAAAATAAACATCATGACAAATTACAAACAATCATCTTCCAGTTCGCAGGCTGTTAATTAAAGCATGATGGATCATTTTCCAATCTACACACACGCTGACTTCATCTATCCTTCATTACGTCTTTTGCAGCCTATCAGCAAATAAACAAACACAATTTCTTCCAGTTCTTTTTGCTGTATATAATGCTTGATCTGCTTGATTCATTAATTCTTTAAAAGATGGCCTCTCTATGCGAAAATCAATAAAAGCATTAGAAATTCCAAAACTGGAAGTAACAAAAACCTCTTTGCCACGGACCAATTTGCTTGTTGCAAATATCTTCTTTCGAATGATTTCAGCAAGTTTAAACGCATCTTGCTGAGAAGCATTTGGCATAAAAATAACAAATTCTTCTCCTCCAAAGCGGCCAATCAAATCTTTTTCACCAAGACTACTTTGAGCCATCTCCACAACATGCTTTAAAATGATATCCCCAATTTCATGTCCATACGTATCATTAATATGTTTAAAATGGTCAATATCAAACATAATACATGCTATCTCAGCACCATTTGTTGAAAGTGTCTCGATTATCGTTTCTGCTTTACTTAAGAAAAAGGTTCTATTGTATACTTGTGTTAATCCATCAATACTTGCTAATCGCTGCAGTTTTTCCTGCATTTCTACTCTTTCCGTCACGTCGCTGAAGGTAATAATCCGGCCAATCAATTTATTCTTTCTATTCCATACAGGGGAATAGCTAGTATGATAATGCAAAATATCTTGATTATTGCTCCATTTATAATCCCATTCTTTTTGATAGTGAATTATTTCTAACAACATTTGGTCATCCTTTAGAATCTCTTCTAATGGATGGCCAATCATCTGATTTCTGAGTGTTGGAATAATCTTTTTTGCAACATGATTATAGTCAACAACTGCATTTTCATCATTTAAGACAATAACTCCTTCTTTCATGCTTTCAAACACAACATCCCTTAAAATAGGAGCAACATTAAACATTTGGAAGGAAAATAGGGCGGCACCATGAAATAAAAAGGACAAACTCATGGAAATTGGCCCTGTATCAATTCCATACGGACTAGTATTGCTTAAATAAAAAATACTTCCAAAGATAGGGATAGACAGCCCTATAGCCATTAGTATTATTTGCATTTTAAATTTAAAGGGAACCATCTTCACTTGCATTAATAAAACGACAATACTGCTAAAAACACATGTATACAAAAAAATAGAATGAACATAAAACCATGGTCCACCGGTTAAATCTGCTACCGGAAATGGACTGTTTTCCTTTAATTTCATCGACGTATAATAAATATGATGGAAATCATTTGTAAATTGCAGAAAAATGGTCAACAAAGGTGTGGCAAAAAGAATAGAATAAAATACTTTTTTTATTTTTGCTCCAACAAATTCACAACACATCAAAAGAATAAAGACTGGAAGAAAGGATAATGGCAAATACTCCATTCTAATCCACAATTTTATTTCTTCCAACGAAGAACTGGTCAACTCAAACACATAAAATAAAGTAAATAAAGAGGAAAGAAAGGTTGCGATAATGTAATATTTTCCACCAGGTGTATTTCTTATCTTAAAAAATGCATATGCACTTAAAAATAAACTTAATAAAGCTCCAAATATATCAACAACTATGTAAAACACTAGTTCTTTAGTCATGTATTTTCTCCGTTACGCTATTATGTACAAGATATTACTAATTATATAGCAGTTATTATAGAGAAAACAGAGTCCTTTAGATTACAAAAATGTAAAATAAAGGTATTTGTTCAATAAATAACTCCTTCCTTTTCCATCTTTCCATACCAAAGAGCCGCAAAATATGCGGCTCTTTTAGGATCATTTAATAAACGGTAAAACGAAACGTTGTTTGTGCCATATATTTCTCTTCTGGCTTTAATACAATAGAAGGAAATGTAGAGTGATGAACAGCATCAGGATATCCTTGTGTTTCTAGGCAAACTCCTAAATATGGTCTTCCTTTCACTCCTTCATTAAAAATAATGTCCTCGTCTAACTGATTCGCTGTATATAAAATCATTGCAGGCTGGTCTGTTGTTACATGCATCACTCTGCCGCTTTCTTCCTCCCATAATTCAGCCGTATGTTTTCCTGATTCAGAGAATATAAGAGGATGATCATAGCCATTTCCAACGATGGCATTTTGCTGAAAATCAGATTCGATTCCTTCTTTTAATTTTTTTCCTTCTTGGAAATCGAAAGAAGTATCTTTAGCTTGAATCAGAATGCCTGTTGGAAGCAATTGCTCATTTAGTTCAAGAAAACGATCACTTTCAACAGTTAATACATGTTCTAAACAGTCTCTTTTACTATTACCGCTTAAATTAAAATAAGAATGATTGGTAATGTTAACAATAGTTTCTTTATCTGTTTTACCATGATAAGTCATTTCCAGCTCATTTTCATTATTCCAAAAGTAAGAAATAGAAAGCTGTAAGTTTCCTGGATATCCTTCTTCTCCATCAGGACTTTCATACATAAATTTTATTCCTACAGCATTTTCTTTTTCGATTTTTTCCACCGCAAATATTTTGCTGCTGAATCCAGTTTCTCCCCCATGAAGATGGTTTGGAGGTGTATTAGCAGAAAGACGGTATTCTGTTCCCCCTACAGCAAATTGTGCTCCCCTAATCCTTCCTGCGACACGCCCTACTATGGAACCGAAATAGGGTGATTCTATATAATCTTCTAAACTATCAAATCCAAGCACAATATTTTCTATTTTTCCATCTTTATCGGGAGCCATGATTTTCGTAATAATACAGCCGTAATTTAAACAAGAAACCGATAGCCCATTCTCATTCAAAAGAGTATATTCTATGACAGGCCGATTCTTTATCGTTCCAAATACTCTTTCCTCTATCTTCATCTGCTGACACCTCTTCTTACACTCTTTTTAACAAAAATTCAAATTCAAGATGCTGATTACTGTCTATAACATGCTCTTGATGAACAGGTGCTCCCCAGCTGTCATCTCCGCCAACTCCCATTTGTTTTCCGGCGATAGTCAATACCGTATTATGGACAGGCGGAAGTTCATAAAGATGATTGGCACTCTCCAGCTCAAAAGCTGTATATGGGGAGGCATTACATTCTAATGGTTCTTTAATAGATAGTATTTCTATACCCACACCCTCAGCATTTGTAACCGTCAATCTTCTAACACCTGTTCGATTTCCTGATTCTTGCGGCATTAAATAGCCTGAAATATTTTCTTCAACTGTATTTTTAAAGATTCCTAGTTTCGTTCCTTTAGCCCGATCACTATAATTCTCTTCTGGTCCATTTGCATACCATTCTAATTGCTGGTATTCTGCTGGTATTTTAAAAGAAACAGCAAATATCGGCAGCTGTGGCAAATCGTCTACCCCGTTATATACCGTTTTTACGGAAATACTTCCATCAGCGAAAACGATATATGCTATCTTTACCTCTAACTCAGGGTGAATCGAGAACTGATAGGCAAACTCCACTTTCACAAACGCTTCTTCTTGATGGAGTTCGATATTGGTACATTTACGGGCAAGACTTGCAGCAAGCCACATTCCAGAAGTAAAATGCTGCTGGAAACCTCTATCATTATCTGTTGTGGCTCTCCAAAACAATGGTGCTGGAGGAAGATTGATTATTTCACGGCCTCCAAGTTTAAGAGAGATTAAACTGCCCACTTGTTTGGAGAACATGATTGAAAAATCATTGCCGTGCACACCGATATTGACATCGCCTTCTACTACTCTCATTTTTCCGGTTGCTGATTGAGCTTTTGCTTCTTTTTCCCCAACCGTAAATACAGTCTGGCCAAATGCTATTTCATATCCTTTCTCTGCCCATTCCTTACTTTCTTTTAAATGAAGGGATGCTATAATGCTGTATTCCTCATGTTCTTTAAACATGCTTTCTGGCCAATTAAATGCTAATTTTCCTTCTTGCCCAGGGAGTACGACAATTATTGCTGTGTTTAAAAAAACTTCCTTCCCTTCCAAATAGAGGCGATATTCTAATAAGTATTCTTCTGTATTTGTAAAAAGGCTTTCATTCTTCAAAACGACACTATTTTGATCTACTGTCAATTTAAAATCTTGATACAGGTATTTTACTTCTTGCATCTTCGGTGACAACTCTCTATTTGCATAAACAATTCCATTTGTACAAAACCCATAATCTGTTGGCCTGTCATCAAAGTCTCCGCCATATGCTAAAAATTCCTGTCCGTAACGATTTTTTTTCACAACAGCTTGATCCATATAATCCCAAATAAATCCACCTTGATAGAGTTCATACTTTTGTTCTAACTCCGTATACTTATACATGCCGCCAAGGGAATTTCCCATTGCATGCATATATTCGCAGCTTATATAAGGTTTTTCCGGATTTTCAACTAGATACTTTTCAATATCTGCAGGTTTGGCATACATCCGGCTTTCCATATCACTTATTTCATCATAATCACGGTTATGAAAAACTCCTTCATAGTGGACAAGCCTGCTTGAATCCATATGCTTAAAATACTTGGATACTTCTAATATGACTTCCCCTGCATATGATTCATTTCCACAAGACCATATCAAAATGGAAGGATGATTCTTATCTCGTTCATACATAGACACGGCTCGATCCATTACAATTGGAAGCCATTCTGCATTATTTCCCGGGATATTCCAAGACGGCTCAACAGCCCCCATCTTCTGCCATGAACCATGTGTTTCTAAATTCATCTCATCAATTACATAGACACCGTATTCATCACATAATTCATACCAATAGCTTTGATTTGGGTAATGGGAGGTACGGACAGCATTGATGTTATTTCTTTTTAATGTTTGAATATCCCAAAGCATCTCTTCCTTGCTGATTGCCCGCCCTTTGCGATGGTGAAACTCATGACGGTTTACACCTTTAAAGACAATTCGTTTTCCATTTAGACACATCACTTTATTTATAAGTTCAAACCTTCTAAAGCCAACCTTTTGGGGAATGACTTCTATCAATTCATCTTTTTCATTAAATAATTGAAGATATAAAGTATACAAATAAGGGTCTTCAGCACTCCAAAGCAATGGATGGTCAACTTCTAGTTTCCCAGATTGCGAGAGTACTTCTTCTGAAATTTTTTTGCCATTTTTATCTTCTAGCATTGCTTTCACATACCCACTTGTAGAGGAAAGCTTTAAATCAATTGCTATTGTTCCATTCATATATGTGTCATCTAAAGTCGCATCCACCTTTACATCAATGGCATGAAACTCTGGTGTCGCGTACAAATAAACATCACGAAAAATACCAGAAAAACGCCAAAAGTCTTGATCCTCCAGCCAAGCACCAGTGCTTCTTTGATATACTTCCACTGCTAATTTATTCTCCCCTTCTTTAAGAAACGGGGTGATTTCAAATTCAGAAGGGGTAAAGGAATCTTCACTATAACCAGCGAATTCTCCATTCACCCACACATAAAATGCTGTCTCCACCCCTTGGAAAGATAAAAAAACAGGTTTATTATTCATAGATTCTGGACAAGCAAAATAAGTCACATAACTGCCAGTTGGATTATCCTCTTTTGGAATTTCCGGTGGACGAATATCATGATGACCATCCCAAGGATACATCGTATTGACATATTGCATTTGCCCATGCCCTTGCATTTGCATATGCCCTGGAACTGTAATAGTCCCCCAACTAGAGCAGTCAAAATCCATTTCATAAAACTTTTCAGGGCGCATTTTCGGATTTATACTATAATGAAATTTCCAACTTCCATTTAATAAGTGCCTTAACATCATGGAATCTAACCGTTTCGCTTCTTCTATTGTTTCATAATAATAATGATCAGAATGGGCTGGAATACGATTGACTGCAAATACAGTTGGATCTTCTAGCCATTTTAACGTTGGGTTTTTTGTCATGATTAAACACTCCTATTCTTTGTTTTATATTTTATTTAACAGATCCCATCATTCCTGCCACAAAATGTTTTTGCATAATAAAGAATATTAATGCAACCGGAAGTGTAGCAATGACAATTGCTGTCATAATAACACCATAATCTGGAGAATAACTAGATCCAAGATTAGATATCAATAAAGGGATTGTTTGATTTTCAGGTGATTGCAGAATAACCAATGGCCATAAATAGCTATTCCAGCTAGACATAAACGTAATGATTGCCGCCGCCGCATAAGTTGTTTTCATAGTGGGCACATAAATTTTAAAGAAAACACCCAATTCAGATAAACCGTCGATTCTTCCTGCTTCCAAAATATCTACAGGAAACATCTTTGTGCTTTGCCTAAAGAAAAAAATAAGAAAAGCAGTAATAACGGTAGGAAGAATAACCGCTGCCATTGTATCAATTCCGATCATTGGAAATGTTTGAGAAATGAAACCAAACATTTTAAATAATGGCACCATTAATGCCGCAAAAGGAATCATCATGGAAAGCAATAATATATTAAAAACAATGTCCTTTGCTTTGCTGCGATAAATTTCAAAGCCATAACCAGCTAACGATGCAATGATCAATGACAATATAGTAGTTAATATGGATATCTTGGCTGAATTAAGCAATGCAGGAACAAGTTCTACTGAATTTAGTAAATTTTTCATATTATCAATAAAATGGGCTCCAGGCAATAATCTGCCTTGTGTGACATCAACCGATTTATTAGTGGAACTTACAATCATCCATAAAAAAGGAAAAATGGATACAATCGTTGCAACACTTAAGACCGTATAATTAAATATCAACTTTGCTTTATTTGTTTTCATTGCTTATCACCTGCCACTTTAAATTGAAGAATGGAGAATAGAACAATTAGAATAACAATTACATAAGAGACAGTCGCAGCATAGCCAAAATCTGGCGTGTATTTAAATGAAAGATTATAGATATACTGTGAAATCGTCATTGTTGCATTTCCCGGTCCACCTTGTGTGATATTCATTACTTCATCAAATAATTGCAGTGTTCCAATTGTGGAAGTAATGGATGTAAAGAGAATAATTGGCTTTAAATTAGGGATTGTAATCTTAAAAAACTGTTGGACTGGTGAAGCGCCATCTATTCTTGCAGCTTCATAAATAGATTCATCAATATTCTGAAGCGCTGATAAATAGAAAATCATATTATAGCCAATCCACCTCCAAGTAATAGCGAGGATGATTGTCATCTTTGCCCAGAAAGGATCTGTCAACCATTCGATTGGCTGTGCAATGATGGATAATTTCATTAGCATTTGATTGATAAGTCCATCCTGACTGAATAGATATTTAAAAATGACAGAATAAGCTACCAAAGAGGTTACACATGGCAAAAAGATAGCTGTTCGAAAAAAAGCTTTAAATTTTAATGTTTTATTATTTAATAATACAGATAGAAATAATGCTAAAAGTATCATGATAGGTACTTGAACTATTAAGTAGATGACAGTATTTTTTACTGTCGTTAAAAAAGTTGGATCTTTAAATAATCGCGTATAGTTGTCAAATCCAACAAATTCAAGGTTCGTTCCTGTTCCTGACTGAAAAGATAATGTTAATGCCTTTAACATTGGATAAAAGTAAAATAAGCAAATAAAAATGGTAGCAACGGCTATAAAAGACCATCCGATTAAGGTACTTTTTAATTTATGATTTACGCTGTTTTTTTTCGGAACACGTGTTATGCCGTGTATCGCTTTTTCCGGTGTAGCCATATCTATCAACTCCTATCAACCCGTTGATGCGGGATAAATTAAAACTTCTATCAGCAGAATTCGCTGTCCTTAGCTGAGTAAATAAAAAACCTCGAGTTTCTCTCCTAATTCCATAGGAGAATTCTTCACTCACTTGGAACTAGGAGATCCCCGAAGTCCTTTGTTTAGCTATTATTTTGGTAAATCCTTGAATTATTTGATTTGTTCTTCTGCTTGTTTCTGAACATCTTTTAATACTTTATCCAAGTCTTTTCCTTTTAAATAATCTTGCATTCCCGTTGCAAGTAAATCTTCAATTGCATATGTGTGCAGTCCATAGTTTACTTGTGGAATTTGTTCTGTCCAGCTAGAGAAATCTGCAATGATTTTTTGTCCCCCAAAATACTCATCACTAGCTTTATATGCTTCACTTTCAGCTGCAGGTTGATACGTACCGATTGCACCAATTTCTTTCACTAAATCTTGATAAAAGTCAACATTCGATCCAAATGTTTTTGCTAAGAAATCTGCTGACTCTTCTTTTCCATCCGTATTTAACACATACCAAGAACTTCCGCCAAGATTAGTTGCGTTTATAGAGTTAGATACGTTTGCAAGTTTTGGAAAAGGCAGTACTGCCCATTTACCAGATTGAGAAGCTTCTGATTTAATAGAAGGAGTAATCCAGTTTCCTGTTGGAACAGATGCAATCTCTCCGCTGTTAAATCCTGCTACAAATTGGCTCCAATCGGATACTGGTTTGACGATGTCAGCATCCAGAAGTTCTTTATATGTTTTAAATGCTTCTTTTAATGCATCGTTATTTGCAATTGCGGGTGTAGCACCGTCTGATTCTAAGTACCATGCACCGCTAGATTGAATCATCATTCGAATTAGACCTAAATCTTTAGGATCTTGTGTTAACATTTGTTTTCCGGTCGCTTCTTTCACTTTTTTGCCAACTTCGATGTATTTTTCCCAACTCATATTGTGTAAATCTTCTATGCTGTATCCTGCTTTTTCCAAATAATCTGTTCTTACATAAAGTCCTGCTACACCAGTATCAAATGGTATTCCATAATTTTTTCCATCTATACTAGTTGGTGCAATTTTATATTTCGCAAAATCATTTGCATGAAAGGAATCTGTCAGCTCATAAAACATATCCGGATATGCTTTTAAAAAACTTTGAGCCCGATAATCTTCAATTAGCACCATATTTGGCAATCCTTTAGTAGTTCCAGAGCTTAAACTAGTATTCAACTTTTGGATAATATCCGCCTGTGCATATTCTACTACCTTTACATTTAGTTCTTTATTTTCTTTTTTATAGGCTTCTTTTGCCATTTCTAATGCTTTAATATTAAAGTTAGGATCCCAAGCCCAAACTGTGATATCGTTTATTTTCTTCTCAGATGAGCTTGAAGTGCTGCTTCCCGATGAGCAAGCACTTAAAAGCAATATGCTGACTAATACTAGTGCAAAAAACTTTTTCATATTAAATCCCCCTTTTTATCTTGAAAACGCTACCACGACTACAATATCTATCCTACCATTTTCATTTTTTTAAAGTTAGGAATTTTTTTTTGCACATTTGTAATTATTTTTGTTTTTTTTGCTGACTATTTAAAAATTTGTATTTTTTTTAGAATTTGATACTTTTCTATTCTGTTTTTGAGTTATCAGCCATTTTAGCCGATATAATCGGCAGCATGATTTTCACTTTTGTTCCATCTCCTAATGTACTAGATATATCTATACCAAATGGTTCTCCATATAATAATTGAATTCTTTCATTTACATTGCGGATGCCTATTCCTTTAAACAGCTGCTGATTCCGTTTTGTATCAGGCAAATGACTATCAGAAATGAACTCAATTCCATCACCATTATCTACAACCTCACAAATCAGATGGTTTTTGTCTGACCAAACAAGGATATGGATATACCCATGATTTTTTAAAGTGAATGCATGAAAAAAAGCATTCTCCACAAATGGCTGTAAAAGCAGCTTAGGAATTTGATATTGTCCGCATTCTGGATCAATAAAGTACTGGACATTAATACGACTGCCATATCGTTTTTGATTGATAGAAACATAATTTTGCAAACTTTCTATTTCTTTATCTATTGTCACCGTCTCACTTACATTGCCGATTGTATTTTGCAATAAAGAAATAAGGGAATTAATAATAGCATCTGCTTCCTTTTTTTCTCCTTGCTGTACTATAAATTTAATGGAAGTAAGTGTGTTGTATAAAAAATGGGGATTAATCTGCTGCTGAAGCGCCTCAAGTTCTGCATTTCTTTGCTGCTTTTGAGCAAGGAGCAATTGATCTACATATTCATGAAGCTCATCTAACATCGAATTAAAAGCCCTCCCTATTTGCCTAGTTTCATAAATCCCATCAACTGTTACATATTGATGAAACTTATTTTGAGAAGCATTAGATATTTGTTTTACTAGACGAGACAAAGAATTTGTTAACATTCTGGATAAGAAAAAACTGACAATCAAGGCGATTAGAACGATGGTCATACAAATCATAAAAATAGCTTTTTTATCAATTAAACCTCCTATCGCCTGTTTTTTATCAATAGTGTTAAATAAATACATATCAAATGAAGGCATATATTTCATTAAAATGATTTGTTCTTTCCCCATAAACTCTTCGATAATATACTGATCCTTGCTTGAGCTAACCTTCTCTACATGCTGAATTAATTCTGGCTCCATACGCCCAATTAATTCCGATTGGTTACTTGAAAGGATTACACCAGATTTATTCATAAGATAAACATCGTTTCCTGATCCAGTATAATTAGCATAAAAATTTCTAAACTCACTTTCTGCAATAACAAAAAACATAGATCCATAGATAGACGTTGAGAATGGATCTTTTAATGCTCGTGATGCAACAATGAAATCATCTTTATTATTAGGTGAATCACTTTTCAATTGATAATATTGGTATACTATTTTTTGAGGTGTCGCTCTCGTTTGCTTTATTAATTCACTTTCTTTTAATTCTTCATCTGTAATTGGCCAGTAGGAACGATTTGTTGTATAATTCACACCATTTATTCCGCTGATGAATATTTCTGCCTCAAAAGGGTCAAGGTTGGATTTAATATATTTCATTTGCTGATCCAGATTATAAAATGAACGCATTTTTTCGATATTTGTTTCTTTTTCGGTCAACACACTTTTCACCGTACTGCTTTGCAGAATATTAGTTGAAGCGATTACAATGGAATCATGATAAGATTCCAGCTTATCACTTATTTGATTCATTACTTTAGAATTAGTAATGCTAAATTTTTCAATAAAAAAATTCTCGGACATCCTTAAAGTTGCCCAAGAAATACTGATGCTGACAATTATAACGATGGTAACAGTCAATAAAAACATAATGATAAACAACCCATTATGTTTAAAACGGTTTGGTATAAGCTTCATTGATTATTCCTCTTATCTTATTTGATATTTTCTTCTATATTGGCTAGGTGACAATCCCTTTAGTTTCTTAAAAACTTTGCAGAAATAGCTGTGATCTGAATATCCTACCATACCGCTAATCTCTGATATAGAATTTTCCCCATCTTTTAATAGCTTAGTCGCCTTTTCTATTCTGATCCTATTTAGAAATTCAATAAAACTTTCATTATTATGTGCGGAAAAATAACTCGAAAGATAGGAAGGATTAAAATGAAAATGATTGGCCAAATCTGTTAATGTTAAAGACTCTGCATAATGTTCTGTAACATAACCAATGATTCTTTTCATATTAATCGGAACTATCGGTTGATCTTCCTTATGGAGTACATATTTCCTTGCCTCTTCAAGAAATAAATCTAATTGATTGGTGGCATCTTTTGCGGTATGAGATTGATCAATCATATTAAAATAATGATATTTTGTATTATCCAACTCTTTCACTTCATATCCCATATTGTTAAGAAGAATAGTTAAATTGAAAATAATATTACTAAAAAAAGCTTTATACTCAGAAACTTCCATCGTATAACAGCAAGCCATCTTTTCCACATGTTTTTTTAAATATTCTAATGCAGAATCAAAATTTTTCTGTTTCCATTCATCAATAAACCAATCTAAATTAAAATTCTCCTTTTTGGGACGATAATTCATCCATTCTTCCTCTGTTATATACCATTCATCGGGAAAATAAAAAGAATAATCTATGATCTTTAAAAAACTATTTTTATATATTATCCCAGTTTGCGAAAAATCATTATATCCCTTTGACAGGAAAAAGTAATGACTTGTTGCAAGCTGCATCGCTGCTTTTTTCAGTTGCTTTTCCAACAAATTGCTTTTATCTGTATTAATAAGAAATATGTCATAAGAATCTTTTAGATAACATGGATAATAACGATAATCTTGTACATCTAAATCCAACAGCTTCTCTAACTTGCTTTTTCTGCTAGCTGTTCCCTTTAGCTTAATTCCCAACAAATAAAAAGCAGAATGGGGAAGTTCCTGTTTGATTTCATTCTTATTTATTTGTACTTCATAGCCTGATAGCAATCTTTCCAACAGTTTTGGGACAGATTTCTTTGCATAATCCTTGTTTCTTTGCTTTTCAAACGCAGGAATTCTTCGTCTTGCGACATTCAATACATCCAATAAACTTTGAGTATCCAGTTTTGGCTTTAATATGTAATCTACAACACCATTTTGAAAGGTAGACCTGACGTAATCGTACTCACTGAAACTGCTCAGTATAATTATTTCAACCGAAGAAAATTTTTCTTTTACTATTCGAGTTAATTCTTCCCCATCCATCAACGGCATGACCATATCCGTTAATATAATATGCGGATTGATGGTTTCCATCAATTCCAACGCTTCCTTGCCATTTGATGCCTCGCCAACAATTTCGAATCCCTCATTCTCCCAATCTATATAATGCTTAATCCCCTGTCTTATTAGATCTTCATCATCCACAATAAGGACTTTGCAATAGTTCTCCTCTTTCATCATGTATTCTCCTTACTATATTTCTATTTTTAGTCTACTCATTAGAGAACATTTCAATGAAATGAACAATTTAATATTTTGGATGCGTTTTCATTTTTTGATAAAAAAAACTTTCTCTTTTAAATTATAGTCGATATGTAACAAGTAATGAAGGAAAAATCGTTCATTTTGCACAGATAAAAGAATTGGTGAAAGGCTTTTGAATCTTCTCATTTTTTGTTTCCTTTGCCTCATTGAAAAACAGACGAAAAACAATAAAAAAAGGCACCCATGGGAGATAACCAATTAGAATAGCCGGCCCCATATTGGTAATTCATCGTCAGTTAAACTACTTACACAGCTTTTGATTTTGTTTATATTTATTGTTTTCACAAGCTTTATAATAACGCTTATATTTTTTTCAAATAAACATCTCTAATAATAATACAAAACCAAGACCAGTTATAGAAATAACAGTTGTCTGCAAACTCCATGTTTGGAATGTTTCCTTCATACTTAAGCCAAAATACTCTTTAACCGTCCAAAAACCTGCATCATTTACATGACAGAAAATAACGTTGCCTGCCCCTGTTGCTAATACGGCCAATGCTGGGTTAACTGTACTTACTGCCAAAAGCGGAGTAACTAAACCTGCCGTAGTAAGTGCGGCTACCGTGGCAGATCCTAAACATAATCTTAAAAGTGCTGCAATCATCCACGCAACTAATAATGGAGACATATTGGTTTGACTAAACAATGTTGCCACATAATCTCCCACTCCTCCGTTTACTAATACTCGTTTAAATGCTCCGCCACCGCCGATAATTAATAGTATCATAGCTATTTAGGCGATAGATTGAGATAATGTATTTCCGATCTCTTTCATAGGAATCCTTCTTGCATAGGAAACCATGCATCTATTCTTCAATAAAAAAACCTGCAGCAAAATCGCTACAGGCTTTCTATCAATTATTTTTAGAGATTATCTATTGTTTGATTTTTAGGTATTGCATTTTTGCGTTTTAGCTTATAGATTACCACAAGCACAATAAACCATACTGGTGTAACAAACAAAGCGACACGTGTATCTTCTGCAAGTGCCAGCACAACAAGCACAAAAGCAAGAAAAGCTAAAATCAAATAATTAGCGAATGGATATAACGGCAACTTGAATTTACTCTTACTTGCTAATTCTGGTCTTGTTTTGCGATATTTCAAATGACAAATAACAGTAATCCCCCAAATAAAGATAAAACATACAGTAGAAATACTCGTTATTAAGGTAAATACACCTTCTGGCATAACGTAGTTTAAAATAACTGCTGCCAAAATAACCATCATGGAAAAGAATAATGCATTTGATGGTACCTGGCTTTTAGTCAATTTTGCTAAAGGTACAGGTGCATTATTATCTTTTGCCAATGAATAGATCATTCTGCTTGTACTAAAAATGGCGCTGTTGCAAGCTGATGCTGCAGATGTCAAAACAACAAAATTGACAATTCCTGCTGCTGCTGCAATTCCAACTGCCAAGAATACTTGAACAAAAGGACTTTCGCCTGGATTAATGGCATTCCATGGATAAATGCTCATAATTACAACCAGTGCCCCAACATAGAAAAGCAATACTCTAATAGGAATATTATTAATCGCTTTTGGAATTACTTTCTCTGGATTTTCTGTTTCTCCTGCTGTTAATCCGACAAGTTCAATCCCAACAAAAGCAAAAACAACCATTTGGAATGAAAGAATAAATCCATGCATTCCATGTGGAAACATGCCATCATGACTCCATAAATTAGTAAAGCTTGATGGTCCTGCATCAGTCGCAAAACCTTTAATAATCATAAATATTCCAATAACAATTAAAGCTAATATTGCGATAACTTTTACTAAAGCAAACCAAAATTCCATTTCCCCAAATAACTTTACAGTGGCAAGATTCATGACAAGTAAAATCACTAATGCTATTAAACCTGGCATCCATTGTGGTACATGAGGAAACCAAAATTGTGTGTATAATCCAACAGCTGTTAAGTCTGCCATTGCAATAGAAATCCAGCAAAACCAGTACGTCCAGCCCGTTACGAACGCAGCCCCATTCCCTAAATAATCTTGGACAAAATCAACAAAGGAATGATATTTTAAGTTGCTTAAAAGCAGCTCTCCAAGTGCACGCATAATTAAAAAACATATAACTCCTGTAATCATATAAGCAAATAGAATCGACGGTCCTGCTAGATGAATAGATTTTCCTGCACCAAGAAACAAACCTGTCCCAATAGCACCGCCGATCGCAATCAATTGGACATGTCTATTTTTTAGTCCTCTTGCTAATTTCTCTTCTGGCATAATATTTCCCCACTCTCTTTCCTTCTTGTTACCATACTTATACGCCAGCAAAAATTCCATATGCAGCGCACATTTGTAATAGAGACTATGACAGATAGTTTAGCATATTTTGATAACAATCAAAACATACTGCAAAAGTTTTTAAAAAAATATTGAAAAATAATAAAAAAACATACTCTTTTATACGAAAAACAACAAAAAACAACAAAAAACAAACTTTTTCTTTAGTAGAAAATTTTTAAAATCTCTCCTACCCTTCTGGTTATTTGCAAAAAATATGATGGAATAGGTTGCATTGACACATAGACTACCCTAAAATACAAAATAGATATAGTTTACTTTGGAAAAAACAAGATAAATGAACAAGACTTCTTTTGAAACATGTTCATCTCTAGGAGGAAGCATTCGTGCCAAACACATATAACGGAACAAAACTTAAAGTTTTCTCATTAAATTCGAATCCTGAATTAGCTCAAGAAATTGTGGAAGCGCTTGGAACAGAGCTTGGAAAATGTACTGTTAAACAATTTAGTGATGGTGAAATTCAAATTAATATTGAAGAAAGCGTTCGTGGTTGTGACGTGTTTATTATCCAATCCACATCAGAACCAGTTAATCAAAGCATTATGGAATTGCTGATCATGATTGACGCTCTGAAACGTGCTTCCGTAAAAGAAATCAATGTTGTTATTCCATATTACGGATATGCCCGCCAAGACAGAAAAGCTCAGCCTAGGGAGCCAATCACTGCAAAATTAATAGCTAATTTAATTCAAAAAGCTGGTGCAAATCGTGTGATTTCATTAGACCTTCATGCACCGCAAACACAAGGCTTCTTTAATATTCCAGTTGACCCATTGCTTGCAATGCCAATTCTTGCTGAATATTTCTGTGCAAAAGAATACGAAAATGACGTAGTTGTAGTAGCACCAGACCATGCAAGTGTAACACGTGCTAGAGAACTGGCAGACCGCTTAAAAGCGCCAATTGCCATTATTGATAAACGTGGACCACGTGATATCGGTTCTAGAGAAGTAAATATTGTAGGAAATGTTGAAGGCAAAACGGCAATCTTAGTTGATGATATTATTGATACAGCATACCGAATTGCAACAGCAACTAAAGCAGTAGTAGAAAACGGTGCAAAAGAAGTATATGCTTGCTGTACACATCCCGTATTATCAGAACGTGCTATTGAAGTAATTCAAGATTCTGCATTAAAAGAATTAGTTGTAACAAACAGCATCCCACTTACAGAAGAAAAAAGGATCGATAAAATCACTCAGCTTTCTATTGCCCAATTAATGGGTGATGCCATCAGCCGCGTGTATGAACAAAAATCGGTTAGTGTGTTATTTAAATAAATTTCCCTCTAATTCCAATTGCCCCCTAAAATATATTACAGGGGGCTTTTTATTATATTAAAATATCGTGAACCATATAAGAATAGGGAGTTAAACTGTTTAGCATATTCATATAAACAACAGAAATACAGGCCCCTATTTCCTTGTTGTTGTCCATCTCCATGCAGATAATTAAGACTTAATTGATCTCTGCTACTGTGTTTTTTACTTCTTCTGTCATTACTCCATACTATTTTTAACTGGTTTCCTCTTTGCCAATCTCCATTTTTTATTATATGACAAAAGAATCATCGACATAATAATCGATATACAACCGTATATTATTCATCGATTGTTTGCTCAGTTATTTTCACACTCCCTTTCAAAAATCTCTAAATGATTTATAGGCCACTAAAAAAGTTAAATTAGTAGATAGAACTAGTTTGAAATTGGCTTTTAATCGATGAATGAATCAGTTTTTCGAGGCTTACCATTCGCTTTCCGGGGGGCGAATGGTAAGCCTCTTCAAACAATAGATGGTTTCCTTTAATTGCCCCTTCCATCACATATAATTATAAAAAATAGTAAGTTTTTCAGCAGCCTCATGATTCATGCATGATCTTTTTAGCAGCCTATTTTTATTCATAATTTATACACTTTTTATTCATTTTATCCCCATGCTACTTTCCATAATTTCGAAGAAAACCACCTTTTATTTCCCTCTCAAAACTTGAAATAAAATAAAGAATTAATCTCAAAAAGAGATGATTTGAAAAAAAATAATTTTTTTTATCCTAGGCCCAGCATAGGATACAGCCACTTCTCCTCTGAATTTTTTTTGCATAAAAAATCATTTAATGTTTAAATGTTTGTTACAAGGGAATATACTCCTTGTCCAACAAGATTGATCAACATCATAATGATTCACAATAGGTTTTCTATTTTTTTAAGAAATATTGTTTAATTGATTTATATTAAACAATTGGTTGGTTCACCCAAACCAAAAACCATTTTTCTGGCTTGCGTGAACTAACCCGATTGCCCCTTTCTGCTGGCAAATTTCTTGCACTATCTTCCGTTATGTTCAAAAAGTGGTTGTTTCCCCCAGTTCCCCCACTGTCTAAAACTCACTTTTGCTTATGTTTAACGAGGTAATTGAATCATTATTTTGGATGATTTTTCTTGTTGAATCTATTAAATAAAGGTGGATTTGATGAATTTAGCAAACAAACAAGAAATAACAATGGATGAATCACCCATTACCAAGTTCCATGTGAAAATTGCAGCATTAACATTTGGTGCTCATTTTACAGATGGTTATGTCATTGGAATTATCAGCTTTGCATTATTATCTTTAGCAGCACAATGGAATTTAAGTGCTTTTGATTTAGGTTTGCTCGGCAGTTCCGTATTAATTGGTTTATTTTTTGGAAGTTTTTTATTAGGTTGTGCCTCTGACTATATAGGCCGCCAGAAAATCTTTTTGTTTAGTTTTATTTTGATTACTTTAGCTTCTTTTTTGCAATTTTTTGCTCCAAATGTTTGGACACTTTTCTTTTTTCGTTTTGCCATTGGCTTTGGATTGGGGGGAGATTATACGGTTGGACAAGCAATGTTAGCAGAATTTTCTCCAAAACGACATAGAGGAACATTGCTCGGAACCTTTAATGTTTTCTTTACCATCGGTTATGTTACATCTAGCATTATTGGCATGATGTTATTAGATGCAGATGTTTCATGGCGCTGGATGCTTGCATCTTCTGGGATTCCTGCCTTGCTGGTTCTTATCTTGCGGATCGGAACACCAGAATCTCCAAAATATCTTGTCAGTAAAGGGCAAGTTGAAAAAGCACAAGCAATTGTAAACAAACATCTTGGCGAAGAAGTAGTATTGACAACAGAAAAGGAAACAAAACAATTAAGTCTTGGCCACTTATTCAGCAAAAAATATCTTAAGTTGACCTTGTTTAATGGAATATTCTATGCCTGTATTGTACTTCCTTACTTTTCTGTATTTACATTTTTGCCGACAATTCTTGATTATTTTGATATGAAGGAAGGTAACTCTGCTGACATTCTGCTAAATATTTTCCTATTAATTGGTGCATTTGTCGGCATGTATTTAACCGTTAAACTTTCGAGAAGAGGCTTCTTAATCAGTTCTTTTATTATTTGTTTTGTATCCCTTGCCTTACTTGGCATTATTCCGCAGAAAGTTTTCCAACGGAATTACGTGCATCTGGTGTAGGAGTTGCTACTGCATGCAGTCGAATAGGATCAGCACTTGGTACTTTCCTGCTGCCTACATTGATTTCTAAATTGGGATTATCTCCTACTATGCTGATACTTGCTGCTGTTTTATTAATAGGAACCGTAGTATCTATTGCATGGGCCCCTGAGACAAAAGGAAAAGAACTTGCTTGAAGTGGGGGATTCCTACGAACACCAGTGTATCCACCAGTTATGGAGTAGGCTCTACCCGTAGTCCCTACGTTGAAAACTTTTAGCATCTGGTACGCTGATATCCTACTTTAGCTTGGTTTTCGCAGTTTCGGTATGCGTGGGCGAGTCGAACGTGGAAGATTTTTCCTAGCAGATGCTTTTCCTGCTAGAACCCATATATCCGTTTTCAAAGAACAACTTACAGAAGTATTACAGTACACTTGTTCGCATCGTTCAACCATTTAGGCCTAAGCCTACAGACATTCATCTCCCGCTTACTCATCGGGCTACGCCATTCGCATTCCTTGAAGTGGGAGTCTTCTGTCGGGAAATGATAAATAAATTAGTTGTTATATGGAAGAATGGGAGAAATTCGCTTAGATAGCATGATTTCTCCCATTCTATTTGTTTTTTGGAAATTGTTATCAAATTTATTGGCTGTCCTCTTTCCCCATGTAAAAAACGAGCACTCTTTCATAGCGGCACTCGTATGATATGTCACATCAATTCCAACACGGCTTTTTCTATATCTTTTGCTGTCAGCTTATAATGCTCTTTCAAATAATCCACTTTGCCGACTTGCCCAAACTGTTCTTTTACTCCTATTCTTCTCATTTTAGTTGGGCAGTGTTCACTAAGAACTTCGGCAACAGCGCTTCCTAGTCCCCCAATTACATTATGATTTTCTGCCGTAACAATCCTCTGCGTACTTTCGGCATATTTTACAAGCAAATCTTTATCAATTGGCTTAATCGTGAACATATCAATGACAGTTGCTTCAATGCCCTGTTTTTGGAGAAGCTCTGCTGCTTGTAAAGATTCTGCAACCATAATGCCACTTGCAACTAAGGTTACATCTTTTCCTTCACGGAGCACTTTCCCTTTGCCTGTTTCAAATATTTCCTTTTCATCATATAATTTGACTGCCTTTTTTCGAATCGTACGAATATAATGAATGCCATGCTCTTTTGCCACTTTTCTCAGCAAAAATCCAAGTTGATTGGCATCACTTGCTTCATACACATAGGCATTGGGAATAAGGCGTACTAATCCTAAATCTTCAAAAGCCATATGAGTCCCGCCATTATGTTCAGCTGTTACACCTGAATCTGATCCTAATATCTTCATATTTAATTGTGCATAAGCTCCTGAAACAAAAAGCTGGTCAAACGCACGGCGGGTCGCAAACTGAGCAAATGTATGGATATAAGGAATTTTGCCAGTCAACGCTAACCCTGAGGCCATTCCAATCATATTTGCTTCCATTATGCCACAGTTAATTATTTGCTTAGGAATTTTTGTCATTAAATGACTTGTTGCAATCGCACTCATTAAATCTGCTTCTAAACAGATAATGTCCTTATTTTGTTGGGCTAGCTCTAGAATTGTATTTGCATACATTTGCCGCATTTCTATCTTGTCTAATTCATACGCTGGAGAAATAATGGGATTCATTCAATCACAGCCTTTCCACATGTTTTCTCCAATTCATAAATCGCTTCTAAAATAGCTTCTTCATCCTCTTTCGTCGGGCGAATATGGTGATTGTCTGCTTTTTTTTCCAAATACGTTACTCCCTGTCCTTTAACGGTATCCAAAATTATCGCAACAGGTTTTTCCCCTTGCGCTTTCCCCTTTTCTATTGCCTCATAGATTTCAGAAATAGAACTTCCATCCACGCTTAACGTATAAAAGCCAAACGCCGTAAATTTCGCTATAAAATCTAGTGGATCAATAATTTCTTTTGTTGGACCATCCAGCTGTTTTTTATTATCATCAACCAGCACAAACAGATGGTGGAGGCGGTGATGTGCAGCAAATTGAAAAGCTTCCCAAGCCTGGCCCTCATTTAATTCTCCATCTCCAACTATACAATACGTATTATTTTGCCTATCAGACAGTTTATGGGACAACGCCACCCCAACTGCTGCTGAAATTCCTTGCCCTAAGGAACCGGTTGTCATATCGACACCTGGTGTTAAGTTGCGATCAGGATGGGAAGGCAGTTTTGTCCCATTTTGATTTAATGTATATAAGACTGCTTCAGGAAAAAACCCTTTTAATGCAAGTGTTGCATAAAGACTAGGTCCCCCATGCCCTTTTGATAAAATAAAATAATCACGCTCTTCCCATTTTGGATTCTTTGAGTCTATTTTCATTACCCCTCCATATAAAACAGCTAAAGCTTCAACAATCGACAAACTCCCCCCATAATGACCGAACCCAAGATGGTGGAGTTCCTTTAAAGTCAATAAACGAATTTGATCTCGCAACGTTTCCATTTTCTTCAAAATATTCCTCATAACTCCCTCCTTATTAAAAAAAGCACCAAGTATGCTTACTCGATTACTTGGCGCCTATCTAACAATCTAATAAAAATCGATCTTATGCTTTCACAGATTTATTTTTTTTGAAAATATTATAAAGAATAGCAAGGAGCACCAAACCAATGACCGTGATAGTAACACCACTCGCTCCAAATGATTTTGCCAAATTTCCAAGAATAATGCCTGATGCAGCAAAATCTGTATCAGAGAAGGTCGTGCTTGCAAAGCCTAAATCTCCGAGAACTGGTAGTAAAAACACTGGAAGGAATGTAATAAACAGACCATTTACAAATGCGCCAATCGTTGCACCGCGAATGCCGCCAGTTGCATTGCCGAATACTCCTGCTGTTGCACCTGTAAAGAAATGTGGAACAACGCCAGGCAGGATAATAATAGACCCTGCAAAGCCTAAAAAAATCATGCCAACAATTCCGCCAAGGAAACTGCAGAAGAATCCTATTAATACAGCATTTGGTGCATATGGAAAAACAATTGGACAATCAAGAGCCGGTTTAGAGTTTGGAACAAGTTTTGTAGAGATTCCTTTAAATGCAGGCACAATTTCTGCCAATACAAGACGTACACCAGATAAAATTACAAATACACCTGCTGCAAAAGTAATGGCTTGAATAAGGGAGAATACTAAATAATGAGTGCCTCCACTTAAGTTCTTTTCAATATAAGAAGGTCCAGCAAATAGTGCGATAATAACATATAAAATCGTCATCGTTAAAGCAATCGTAATAGAGCTGTCCCGCAAAAATCCTAAACCTTTCGGAAAATTGATTTTTTCTGTAGAACGTGATCCTTTCCCTACGGCTTTACCTACAAGACCGCTAAGAACGTAACCAAGAGAAGAGAAATGGCCAAATCCAACATGATCTGTACCGGTGATTTTCCTCATAAATGGCTGACAAATTGCTGGGAAAAAGGCCATGATTAAGCCTAAAGCAAGAGATCCCACCACTACTAATGGCACACCTTTTAATCCTGAAACCACTAATATAACAGCAAGCATACATGCCATATAAAGAGTATGGTGTCCTGTTAAAAAAATATATTTTAAGCGAGTAAACCGAGCAATCAAGATATTGGCAAGCATTCCAAAAAACATAATAAATGCAGTAATCGATCCATACTTCGTTAATGCCATCGCAACAATTGCTTCATTGTTCGGAACTACTCCTGTTACATGAAACGCTTCTTGAAACATTTTTCCAAATGGATCCAACGAGCCGACAATCACATTAGCGCCTGCAGCGATAACAATAAAACCTAAAAATGTTTTGGTTGTGCCTTTAATAATATCGCTCGCAGATTTTTTTTGAATCAATAAGCCGATCAGTGCAATAATGGAAATTAATACTGCTGGCTGACTTAAAATATCCATGATTAATTTAAGCAATCTCTCTCCCATTGTCAGTACCTCCCTATTTGTATCAAACAGTTAGCTTAAAGATTGCATTACAATAGCCCCTTTTGCTCTAGCACTTCTTTTAATTTCGTGCGAATTCCATTCATATCAATAATGCTGTCAATTACAATTACTTCTCCTAAATGTCCCATTCCCTCTGCAATATCAATGGCTGCGATAAAAAGATCTGCAGCATCTGGTGTGGCTGAACTAAGATCTGAATGCTCCACTTCTATGCCTGTTACTCCTAGCTCTTTTAAGACTTCTTGCACGTTTAATTCCAACATAAAGCTCGATCCCAATCCTGATCCACATACCGCTAGAATTTTCATACTTATCTCCTTCCAACCTTCTTTCAGGCACTAGTTCTCCTTAGTAGAATATGTTTGAAACAGTTCCTCAATTTCTTCTTTTGATTGTGCTTTTTTTAAAAACTCGATATTGTCTTTTTTACTAAGAAGCTTTGTCAATTGGGATAATGCTTTCAGATGTGTCTTGTTATCAATTGCCGCTAAAAAGAAAAGCAATTGGACTGGATAGTTTTTATCATTTAAAAAATGGACAGGCCTTTCTAGCTTAAGAAAACTCATGCCAATTTTCCTTACTCCCATTTCCGGACGTGCATGAGGAATCGCAACACCTGGACCTATTACCATATATGGGCCTAATGTTTTTACATTTTCAATAATTGCATGAACATAGCTTTTTTCAATCACCCCCTTATTCAGCAAGGGATTTGCAGCCATATTTATCGCCTCTTCCCAACTTGTTAGCTCTTCCATTAATTGAATGGTCTCTTCCTTTAATAAATCTTGGAGCACTGGCTGTTCCTCCCTGTACATTTTTTCTTTTTTATAAATAGTAAATGGACTTAACGCTTGTGCTAATCCTTTTTCATCATAAATATTGGCAAACTTCTTAATGATGGAAATAAGTTCCACGTTTGGTACACTTTCATAGTTCATGCCAAATAAATGATGATATACTTCACTTGCTATTTGATTTTTTTCAGCAGGTGTCATCATTGGTCTAACATAAAAACATGGAAGCTTTGTATTTAAAGAAACCGTCGAAAAAACAAGGTCAAACTCCCATCCTTTTTCTTCATAAAACTCCTCAAGTGATACTGTTTTTTCTATTGTTATTTCAGAAAAAACAGACTCTAGCTGATGTTTGACCATTAACGAAGAACTTATCCCACTTGGGCAGACAACAACAGCTCTTTTTTTCTTCGTGCTTGTGTGGTGTGTTGGTTTCTCTAAAAGGGCACCAAAAAGAATGGTGATAAAAGCAATCTCCTCATCAGGAATAGGAACCTGTAATAATGAGGAAATTGGCAAAATCATTTCCTTTACTAGCGTAAACAGTTCTTTATGTTCTTTTTTAATTTCTTTTAGCAAAGGATTATGGATAGGAATTCGATATTTCATGCGAAAATACGCTGGCTTCATATGCTGATACAATAATTTAATGACTTCATTTTTTCGCTCAAAGACCATGCATGCTTTTGTTTCAAAATCAGCTACGAGTTGTTCACATATTGTTATCAGAAGATCTCGGTCTTCTATTTGCATAGAAGTGTTGCCTAGCGACAATCCAAGTAGCTGTAAAGTAAAATAGCAGATTTCGCTCTCATCTTCGTCAACGGACAGCTCCTGGATCACTTCCTTTCCCGCTTCCCACAAAGAATCTTGTTTTAATGCATTTATTTCCTCTCCATGAAAAAGCACTAATTTTTTTTGCTTTTGACGACAATAATAAAATGGAAGAAAATAAGCAAACTGGTTAAAACGTTCTTCTACAAATTGAAGCTTATGCCGTTTAGATAAGCTTTTAAGTATTTCATAAAAGTAATCAAATCGATAGGCCTCACCTCTCTTATTCCATAAATAACGAATCAACTTTTCATAATAAGGCAATTGCAAAAGCTTATTTAGCTGTTTCATCACAAGTGCTCTTTTATCAAACTCCGTCCCCTTTAGATGATAGCCCTGTTGTCTTGTGTAGCGAATTTCTACAAGGAACGGGCTGTTTTTCTGATTTGCTTTTTTTACATCTGTAATCACTGTATTTTTGCTAACTTGTAAAAATTGTGTGAGATGGGCAGAAGAAATTAATTCTTCCCGAATAAATAAATACAAATAAATCATCATAAAACGTTCTTCTTCTGTTAAATTCATCATCCTCTCTGGCTGTACATGTTGACTTTCTTTAAAAAAAGCCAAAACAGCATCTGGAACTAGAATGACATTCCCTTTGCAAACGATTGGAGGAAGTTCTTTTTCTTTTAACCAGTAATTCACTTTTTCTAAATCATAAACAATTTGCCGCCTCGTTAACTGCATATACTCCCTAATCTGATTCAGTGAAGCACATTGGGACTTCAGCAAATAACTCATCAAAAAAGCAGGTCGTTTTTCCATTATCATTGCTTATTTCCTCCTGTGTTTAGAATAATATAAAACGCTTACATTTTGTTGGTTTATTGAATCCAATTCTTGTAACAAATGCTTTTACAATTTTGTGCTCAAAAATCAATAAAGATTTTACATTATATGATGAGGGAGAAAATAAAATAGATAAATGCGCTAATTTGTCCATTCCATTTATATGTTTTTGCTGCACTCAATACCTTTTTCCACCTGTTTATTTGCCCTTGCCCCTTTTTTTTCCGCTGTCACTTTCTTTTTTTCACTCTCTCCTTCTATATCCCTATAAAATGCTGTCATAGCCCTATTTTTATTTGAACATGCTATACTAGCTATGGAGGTGTTTTTTATGCGTTTACAAAACAAAAAAGTTATTGCACTTATTAGTCCTGATTTTGAAGACTTGGAACTTTGGTATCCTGTTTTGCGTCTACAAGAAGAAGGAGCAACCGTCCATTTAGTTGGCGAGAAAGCGAATGAAACATATATTGGAAAATACGGGGTACCAGCCATTTCCGATTATGCTTTTTCCGACATACAAGCATCTGAATATGATGCTATTCTAGTTCCTGGGGGATGGGCACCGGATAAATTGCGCCGCTACCCTGAAGTTTTAGATATAGTGCGTTATATGCATGAACAGAAAAAGCCAATTGGACAAATTTGTCATGCTGGCTGGGTACTAATTTCAGCAAAAATCTTAAATGGTGTCAATGTAACAAGTACACCTGGCATTAGAGACGACATGGAAAATGCTGGGGCTATTTGGCATGATGAACCGGTGGTGGTTGATGGACATATTGTTTCAAGCCGCCGTCCGCCTGACCTTCCACCATATGCCAAAGCCTTTGCCGATGCTTTAGCCGAACAGTAAAATATGCAGGGAACTAAATATCTTTCTTATATTTAATTCTACAATGTATAAAAATAGCATTAATAAGAGATTTCATTCTTATTAATGCTACTAACTAATGAACCGCATAGATAAAGTCACTATGCGGTTCATTTCCATCCATATAGATTTTATTCAATAAAGACGCTGAAGGTCTTTTCTCTTAAAATTCAAGCTTATCTACTTTAACAATCATGATAACCATTGATAAAATATTCTATCACCTCTAACTCATCTTCCACTAATTCTCTTTTCACTTGTTTTTTATAGGCATTTCTTATTTTTATCCCGTCTCCAAAAAAAGACTCTGTATAATTAGCGATTGAGCGAAGAAGAGTAGCTTCCGCTTGAAACTCTTCCTTCGAAATAGGACGCCAATGTGAAAGAATATATGTATTTGCTTCAAATGTTTCTAGCAAATCTAACAATCGCAGGACTTCCTTGCTTGTATGGCTTCTTTTAGCAGAATATATATCTGCATAAATACTATCTCCTAGAAATAAGATTTTTTCTTCTTTTATAAATATCACGACAGAGTCAAAAGCATGATCTCCACCTACATGCTGTAAAACACAGATTTCTCCACCAAGATCTATCTCTATTTTATTTTCAAAAGTTAATTGAGGTAAGACAATTTTAATATTACGGTGTAAATGGTACTCCTTTTTTATGGCGTTAGCACAAAAATCTATTTCTGTACCCTCCTTCACTCTTTTATCTAATTCCTCATCAGACCATTTAAGCGGAAGTAACTTTTGCATTTCTTCTTTCGTTTGTTTAGAAGAAATAGAAACTAATTCCTTTAGCGCAGAAAGACCAAAGATATGATCCCAATGCCAATGGGTTACAACGACTATATCTGGTTTTGCCACATGTCTTGTTGAAAGTTCTTCTAAAAAAGAATGTGCATGTTCTTCTGAATTGCCTGCATCAATCATTAATGTCTTATGTTCTCCTACAACCATTCCTAAAATAGGTCGGTCTGTTTCTGATTCTGGAGTCATATACCAGAATCTCTCCCCAATTTTTTCTATTGTTTGCATTTTCCATCCCCTTTTCCTATGTAAAAAATATGATTTCCTATTAGATGAAGTACTTCTTTTTGAAATAAAAGGATAACGTTTATGAATTTGAATTAATTATTACTTTAACATCTTTGAAACATTTCGTATAAACAAAATGCAATATAGGATTAAATAATCCCGCCCTCCCTTATAGCATCCAAAATGAAAATCTTTGTTTTTTTCTGTTTACTATAGGGGATACTATCATATAGAACATTCTTCTGTAGTTTATATAACAAGGAATCAATATATTCTTATGATTTATTACTATTTTTGCTAGTAAACTCCTTTGAAAATATTTCCTATAAGAAATCACTAATAAAATTTTATCACAACAAATATTTCCTAAATTCCCTTAAGCATGTTAAAGTTAGTTAGTAAAACTTTAAAAAATAAGTAGGTGACAAAATGATTGAGGTAAGAAACTCTTCCATTAGTGATGGAGAATTTAATAGAGGAGTATTTGCTACACAAGATATTAAAAAAGGTACACTTTTTCATGAAGCACCTGTTGTTCCGTATCCAAACGAACAGCATCAATATATTGAAAAAACGGTACTTGATGACTACGTTTATGAGTATGGAATTAATCATTCGGCCATTGTTCTAGGATATGGCATGCTTTTTAACCATTCTTATGAACCGAATGCCACATATGATATTAGTTTTGAAAAGCACACCTTTGATTATTATGCTTATAAAGATATAAAGGCAGGGGAAGAAATTTTTATCAACTATAACGGCGATGTAGAGGATACAGATCCATTATGGTTTCAAAAAGATTACAAAGAAACATAAAAAGATAGGTGCATTCCAACCAGGAGTGTGCCTATTCCTCTTATACATTTTATAGCTTTTTCTTCTTCAACTTACCAATCCCTAATTCTTTCGCTTCTTTACTCAACGCTTTCATCAAAATATCTTCAGCTTGTTGCTAGAATTTTGTGAGCCGTTTGTCGTCATCATTCCAACCACAAAAGTTCCTGAATCTGCTGATGTGACAAAAAATATGCCAATCAAAATAAGCACTAAAATAGATAATAGTTGACTTAACGGATAATTTTCTAAAGGTAAAATAAGCTAAACATAATGCGACAACTCCATAAATGGCCTATGCATGAATACCCAATGAAAGAAAGTAAATCTCATCGCATCTTTCATTCCTTGATCAGTTAGTTCCCTCCATGCCGGTTGGCGAACTGATCATATAATGGCTAATCGGTTCCTCTGTTCCGTAAAAGACAAGACCAATCCCCATTCCTGCACTAAAAAACATAGCAAGCCATGTTAATCGCGAAAACTCTGGTTTATCTTCTGGCTTTCCTAATTTAATTTGTCCAAGTGGGCTGAATAATAAAAATAAACAGACAAGCACAAAAAAAGTGACAATGATTAAATAATACCAGCCAAACACATCGGTTATATACCTCTTCCCCTTCATTTATTATGAATAGGCATAAAAAAGCTGCATTGTTTTGAAAACAACACAGCTTCTCTCTATTAGAATTTCACTTTTTCCAAATACAGTCCACCCGCTTCTGCCATTGGACCTGTTTGATCTCGTTTTTTGGATTCAATAATTCCTGAAATATGGTCTGGTTTTATTCTGCCTGAACCAACTTCTATTAATGTCCCAACTATTTTTCTTACCATATTATAAAGGAACCCGTCGCCAATTACTCTTATTTGCAGAAAACCAGCTTCTTCTTCCAAATGAATAGCATAAATTTCACGCACCATGGATTTCTTTTTTGATTTCGCATTAGAATAAGCAGTAAAATCATGTTTGCCGATAAAGTGGCTGCTTGCTTGTTTCATGGCAGCAACGTTTAGCTTTTGCTCTACATGCATGCTATACTTGCGCATAAATGGATGTGTATACTCTTTATTCCAGATTTTATACAAATAGGTTTTATCCTTTGCATTGTATCTCGCATGAAAGCGATCCACTTCAATGGAACAAGCAATCACACTGATATCATGTGGAAGATATTTATTTAAATAATTTTTCACTTCTTTCGCGGAATATTGCTCGCTTATTCGGAAGTTTGCAATTTGACTCATCGCATGAACTCCTGCATCTGTTCTGCTGCAGCCAATGATTTCTACTGTACTTCCTGTCATTTCAGAAAGTACATTTTCTATTTTCCCTTGTATGGAGCTGTCGCCATTTCCTTGACGCTGCCAGCCTTTATAGCGGCCACCATCATACTGTATAACAATTTTGTAATTATTCATTTTTTCTCCTTTATGTGAAACTTTCACTTTTTGTTCTACTATATAAAAAAATGTTCCAAGTGATTATAAAACTTGGAACAATTCATTATACCATTTTTATTGCAAAAAGGATAAGAATACAAAAATTACTTCTTCCTGTTAGAAATTCCTCTAAAGACTGCAGAGCAACTTTAATCAGAGATTTTTATACCCCTTTAAGAAAACAACCAATTTATACCATTTGATGTTTCCGATTCTACGTTTCATTCACACTATAATAGAACGCTTACAAATCTATTATTAACTTTTCTCTGGCTGAATTTCTGTATGCAATGCAGAAAAAAACTTCATAATATTTTTATAGCTTAAACCAAAATCACCCAAACTTCCTTCTTTTGAGCAATAGACATCAATAGCGGACTTTATAGCATTTATTTTATAAACAGTCACAATCATAACACTCGATGCAACACCTTGCTTTTCTAAAACTATTTCCCCACGTTCCGCGTCTACTTTTTTAATCTTCCAGTTTGGCAGCTTTTGATTCACCGCTTGTTTTATATATTCAATCATTTTTTCACGGTTTTTTCGATAGTAGCGTGTTTTTAGTTCAGGATACTTCGCTTCCTCACTCGTTTCTTCATAACTTCTCCACAGCCCCACCAATATTCGAGTAACGGACATTCTTTTTCCCCCTTAATGCTAACCCTTCCCACTTTTTCTATACAGCTAAAAATGTAAGGGCTTTACTAAAATAGATACATTCATTATACCCTATAATTTGCTGTGCTGGAAACATGGATAGGGAAGAAATTAATCCTTTTCCTTGTGCTTATTTTAATAAAAATAGCTATTATAACCGAATGGTTTATTGAATAACTCCTGATATTCTGAATTAATAGCATCCACTTCTGCTGTATAAATTAATTATTAGAATATTGTTCTGTTGTATATTTTCAATAAATTTATCTTTCTATTAAAAAGACTCCATAAGCTAATATTTCCAGCTATTGGAGTCTTTTTAAGTTGTTCTTATTCCAAAACTAGCTTTTACAATAGTATGCCTCTTTGCACCGCAATAAAATTCAACACATGCCTTTTGGCAGGCGCTGCATGAATCGCTCCTTTTACAGATGCAGTAAGTGCTCCGCTTGCATTGGCAAAAGTTAAAATTCGTTCATGGTTTTTTCTGATCTTTTCACATAAATCATCCACAGATGGCTCAAACGCAATCAATTCAGACAAAAAGCCCCCGATAAATGCATCTCCTGCACCTGTTGTATCAGCAACAGTTACTTTAAAGCCGTTATTTCGGTAAGTATCCCCGCTCTTCAAATAGAGTTCCGCACCCTCGCTACCCTTTGTATAGACAACCACTTGAACATTTCCAACAAATAATGCCTCAATTGCTTCTTTTTCATTGTCTATTCCTGTAATAAATGCTAGTTCTTCATCAGAAATTTTCACAATATCAGCACTTGGCAAAAATTCATTAATCGTTGAACGGCAACTTTTCTCGTCTTTCCATAAAGGCAGGCGCACATTCGGGTCAAAACTTACAATGCCTCCGATATTCCGAAAATCTTTAATCGCTTTTTGATGGGCACGCTTCATTGGACTTTCAATCAAATCAACAGAGCAAAAGTGGAGAATATCCCCCCCATCAAACCACTCTACTTCTATCTCATCTGGTGAAAGCAATAAATCAGCTGCATTTTTTCGATAGAAATTAAAGCTTCGTTCTCCATTTGCATCATTCGATACAAATGCAAGCCCAGTTTCCCCTTCATCGCTTCTTAAACAATAAGAAGTATCTACCCCATTTTCTTGCAATACTTCAAAAATATGATCACCAAAATGATCGTTTGCAATCTTGGTGATCATCGCAGAGTCTCCTCCATATTTTGCTACAGCAATAGCAACATTCATCGGAGCTCCACCTGCTACACGCTCAAAATTAGTCACTTCTTTTAATGATAAATTCTTTTCAGCGGGGATAAAGTCAATAAGTGTTTCTCCAATACAGAATACTTTTTTCATCAGCAATCACCTCTAAAACAAAGAACAAGCAATATCAACTTGTTCTTTGCTGTCATTTTTATTTCCAAATATCTTTTAAATTCCAATACGTGCAATCAGCAACTAATGCTTCTCCACCTTCAGCAAAAATTTCAATCCCTGCTCTTTCTTCTGTTGGATAGATGCGGCTAGTCATCGTTTTTTGGCCTTCGTTTGCAAATACTTCAATAGAAGAGCGGTCAATAAATACTTGTAAAGAAAGTTTGCTATCAGATTGCAGAGATACTCGTCTCACACTATCTTCTTTTTTACCAGACTTCGAACAATCTAGTATTAGTTTTTGCTCTTTTATATCATAAGTTAATATAGTTTCTTCCTCCTTTGCCCCTCTTAGTTTCACTCCTACAGACGATGCAGAGGTTAGATTCAAATCAAATTCTACGTTTATTTCAAGCAGATCTCCTTTTTCTTCTACTAAATGAGTACCTGAAATAGATTTATCTGCACATACATCATGCTCTAATTCTCGTAATAATGTTAATTCTTCAACCGGATTCATTAATACTTTATTATCGCTAGTAAGCTTTAATTCTCGCGGAAGTGTCAACGCGCCGCACCATCCATCTTTTTTCGTCGGCATATCTGCTTCCCACATATCCATCCAGCCAATTGCAATTCGGCGACCTTTATCATCTAAAAATGTTTGCACCGCATAAAAATCGTGGCCATGATCTAGTTCGATAAAAGAACCATGCTGGAATAGATTTGTTTCATACTGATAGTCCCCTACAAAATAACCTGTTTGGAATAAATTATTATAATTATCTCCATCTGCTTCCATTCCTTGAGGAGACAGCATCAATACATATTTTCCATCCATTTCAAAGAAATCGGGGCATTCCCACATAAATCCATGTGAGCCGTCACTTTGGGCAAGAACTCCAATATATTCCCATTTGCGAAGATCGCTAGACTTATAAAGTATGACTCTTCCACTCTGTTCCTCTATTGATTGATTTCCTAGAATCATATACCAAGTATCTTCATGTTTCCAAACTTTGGGATCGCGGAAATGATGGGTGCTGTCCTCTGGAGGTGCAACAATAACTGGGTTTTCTCCAACTTTTTCAAACGTTACACCATCTGTACTAACTGCAATATTTTGATTTTGATAAAACACATCATTTTTTTTATCTGTGTAATGATGTCCTGTATAAATCAACGTCAATTCTCCATCATTATCTACCGCACTTCCAGAAAAACACCCATCAGAATCACACACATCTCCAGGAGCTAAGGCAATCGGCAAATGCTCCCAATGCACAAGATCTTTACTTTTCACATGACCCCAATGCATCGGCCCCCAGTTTTCATCATACGGATGATGTTGATAAAACACATGATACTCACCCTTATACTGCACTAAACCATTTGGATCATTTATCCAGTTTGCAGGCGCCATAATATGATAGCCTAGTCGAAAACGTTCATTCATTGACTCCTTTGTTTGCTGCAATGCTTCTTCTGCCTGTTGAATTCTATTTTTTGTGATCATATATATTTCCTCCTAAACAATTTTTGCTATATTTTTTATTTTTGGTTTACCTTGTTTATTTTTTTTAGGACTTAATAAAGTAAAGATAGAAAGAATAGTAAAGCAAAGAACTGTTATTCCCAAAATAATATATGTTTGTCTAAACCCAATACTATCATATAAATTTCCTGCAATTGGCGATAGAATGGATGCCCCAACTTGTGATGCGAATTGAAAACCAACTAAATATAATACAGATGATAAACGTGTATCAAAATTAGCTGCCAAATATTTAAAAATCGCAATAAGCATAATCGGCAATTCTAATGCATGGATTAATTTCATTGTCGAGATTCCAATTGGGCCCACAACAAGACCGGAACCAATAATACGGAACGCCATTAAAAATCCTGCCAAAATCAAACTATTTTTTGCTCCGACTTTATTTACAACAAATGGAGCCAAAAACATCATACCTGCCTCTAAAAATACTTGAAAAGAATTTAAGTATCCAAACACTTGATTCCCTGTTGCTTCTGTTGGGAATAAAGAAGAGTAGTAAACAGGAAACTGCTGATCATACACACTATAAATGCAAGTTACCCCAATAACATACACCATTAAGAACCAAAAATCCTTTAGTAAAAATAACTGGCCAACATCTTTTAATGTAACGGAATCCGCCTTCTCCATTTCCTGATTGGTCATTTCAATTTTTATAGAAAGAATAATTGCAACCAATATAACAGCTGATACAGATGCTACCCAAAAGTTAATATTTGGATTGATATTAAATAATTGACCTGCAAAAAAAGTTGCTGCAGCCCAACCTAATGAACCCCACATTCTGGATTTACCATATTCAAAATCATATTTGCGGCTAATTTTTTCAATATAGGATTCTATCGCACCAATCCCTGCTAAAAAAGCCACTCCTAAATATAATCCACCAACAATAGCTCCTAATAGCACATTGTATTGCAATAGTGGACCATATACATAAATATAAAACGGTCCTACAAATACAAGCAAAATACTGATAAAAAATAAGATGTTTTTCTTTAAGCCAATTTTATCCGATATATATCCATATAATGGCTGCATACATAAAGCAAAGATAGCGTTTACAGAAAAGATTATGCCAGTTTCTCCTCCACTTAAATTAATCTCTTGCCCCAACCAAATTGAAAATAAAGAATAACTAGCAGACCAAGTAAAAAAGAAAAAGAAAAAATAAGCACTAAGTTTCCAATACAGACTTTTTGATTTTGTCATATAAACCGCTCCTCTAAATAAGGTTACTAAATAATTGACATGAATAAATCTGAAAGCACTTTCAAGTTTTATTTTATGTCAACCGGTTTCATATGTCAACCGCTTTCATACAAAAAGTAAAAAAACATTGCAACTTGGCAATGCTTTCATTTTAACTCATACCGATTAAAGTTTTAGTATCTCTTAGGCCGTTGTTCCTTTTAATAACTTTACAGGCAATCTTGTTTCAAGTGGGATATCTTGGAATTCTCCTTCTATTTCTTTTAATAGAAGTTCAATGGCTATTTCCGCAATTGTGCTAATAGGCTGCTGAATCGTCGTTAATTCAGGCAAAAATGATTGTACGGACTCTGTCCCATCATACCCAATTACTTTTATTTGCCCTGGCACATCCCTCCCCATCTTTTTAGCCATCGTTATAAAAGAAGCGGCAAAAATATCATTTGTAGCGAATACTCCGTCCACATCAGGATATTCTTTAAATAATTTTGCAATTACTTTTGCCTGACTTTCCCTGTCAAATACTTCTGGTATTTCATATACGATTGGTCTTAGCCCAAGTTCTTCCATTATTTCTTCATATGCTTTTCTTCTTAATCTTGCCGGTGTTTCTAAATCACCAATCCCATCAATAAGAACAATATTTTTGCATCCTTGTGAAACTAGTAAATCTGTTGCTATTTTTCCCCCTTCATAATTATCAGAACTGACAACAGGAATCGTCTCAGAAAGATATCTGTCTATCGCCACAACCGCTAAATTTTGTTTATGGTAATCTAAAATTCCGCGATTATGTGTTCCAACAATGATTCCATCTACCTGATTGCGTAATAGCATCTCCAAATATTTTTCTTCTTTATCGATTCGATTTAAACTATTGCATACTAGCATCTTATATCCCTTTGCGGCACTTATATTTTCCAAATGAAAAGTAAGCTCACCAAAAAATGGATTGGCTGTAGTTGGCAATATAACACCAAGCAAATTCGAACGTTTGTTAAATAAAGAACGAGCCACATCATTAGGAAAATAATTAAGTTCACTCATCGCTTTTTGTACTTTTTCTTTTGTGCGATCACTTATGTATCCACGGTTATTCAACACACGAGAAACCGTTGTTGGAGATACTCCTGCAAGTTTTGCTACATCATCAATTTTTGGCTTCATAGTAGATCCTCCTGCCATTCTCTACGCTGTTTCTTCCTTCTATTATAGCAGAAAAAATTATTAGTCCTTTCATCTAAGTGTTTATTTCAGCAGAATTATAATTAGGTAGAAGAGTTGAATACAAAAAACAAGCATCCTCCTAATCATTAAAAGAATGCTTGTTCTACTATTATTTACCGAAACCCTAATACAGGATGAGGTACATACGCTTCTTCGAGTAATTGAATTTCTTCTGATGTTAATCTAATAAATAATGAAGCAACTGCATCTTCTAAATGAGACATTTTTGTTGATCCGATAATGGGGGCTGTTACTGGCTCTTTTTGCAGCACCCAGCTAAGCGCAATTTGCGCACGGGGTACTCCTCTTTTTTCTGCAATTTCAGCCACTCTTCTCACAATGATTTTATCTGCTGTCTTTGTATCAGCATATAATGTTTTCCCAAATTCATCTGTTTCAGAACGATTAGTAGACTCTTCCCAATCACGTGTCAGCCTTCCTCTTGCCAATGGACTCCATGGAATAACACCAATTCCCTCTTCTTTGCAAAGAGGCATCATCTCCCGCTCTTCTTCCCGATACAAAAGGTTTAAATGATTTTGCATAGAGATGAATCTTGTCCATCCATTTCTTTCCGTCACATGCAGTGCTTTTAGAAACTGCCAAGCATACATGGAAGATGCTCCAATATATCTCGCTTTTCCAGCTTTTACAACATCATGAAGAGCTTCCATCGTTTCTTCTATCGGTGTCTCATAATCCCAGCGATGAATTTGATAAAGGTCAACATAATCTGTTCCAAGCCTTTTTAGACTATTGTCAATCTCACTCATAATCGCCTTGCGAGAAAGTCCTCCTCCATTAGGCCCTTTATGCATTCGGCCATGGACTTTTGTTGCAAGAACAATTTCATCCCTGTTTGCATAATCCTTTAAAGCACGGCCAACAATCTCCTCGCTAGTTCCATCTGAATACACATTTGCTGTATCAAAAAAGTTAATCCCACATTCCAATGCTTTTTTAATAATTGGACGGCTTTTTTCTTCATTCAACACCCATTGATGACTTCCACGTTCTGGCACACCAAAGCTCATGCAGCCAAGACATAGTCTAGAAACATCTAAACCTGTATTGCCTAGTTTTATATAGTCCACCTAATATAACACCTCGTTTTTTGGGGAATCTTATATGTAAGTATATATAAATTGTCTGAAGTTTTCAAAAAATAAGTTTTGATTATAACAGTTATTCCTTCTTTTATTTTTCACATACACCAAGATGCCTTTCAAAGCTTTAAAATGATCAGATAAAGAGCGATTGACAAACTTTATTAATTTACATATAATGCGAACAATAATAGGATGGGGGTTTACATGAAGCTATCTTTAAATGATTATATTAGCATTTTTATTCATCAAACAGACTTATCCCTTACAAGTTATGTAAAAAGTCAATTAGCTCCTTTTAATCTTGCGCCTGAGCAAAACCTTATTATGATGCTTCTTTGGGAAAAAGATGGAAGAAATCAAAATGAAATTTCGGAAATCCTCCTTAAAGATAAAACGAATATTGCACGTATGGTTGTTAATCTTGAAAAAAAAGGATTCATCAAAAGAGTAAGCAGTGAAAAAGACCGCCGTTCCTTGCAATTATTTCTAACACCTAAAGGGAAAGAGCTTGGCAGCAGTATCATTCCTATTACGAATGACTTTAATAAACTGGTATGTAAGGGCCTTACTGAAAAGGAATTAAATGAAGTTCGAAGAATTCTTTCTAAAATGTGTGAAAATGTACAGTAGTGATCTTACTGTACATTCTTCAAAAAAATAGTTGCTATAACAACTTTAATTATGCTATTATTAGCTTATGTTTCATTTATTAGAGCATAAAAGTTGCTATAACAACTTTTTTTATAACATAAATAAAGCGAGGGTATATTATCATGACAAATGTATTATTCATTAAAGCTAATTCACGACCAATTGAACAAGCTGTAAGTGTTCAGCTATATCAAGCTTTTCTTGACAGCTATAAGAAATCTCATCCAACCGATCAAATAACAGAACTAGACTTATATAATGAAAACTTGCCATATCTTAATAATGATATGATGAACGGCATGTTTAAATTGGGAAGAGATCTAGAGTTGACAGAAAATGAGAAGAAAGCAACAGATTTAGTAAATAAATATCTAAATCAATTCCTTGCTGCAGATAAAGTTGTGCTTGCATTCCCACTTTGGAATTTTACAGTCCCTGCTGTATTGCACACATACTTAGATTATCTAAGCCAAGCTGGCAAAACATTTCGTTATACAGCTGAAGGCCCTGTTGGATTACTGCCAGATAAAAAAGTTGCTCTATTAAATGCAAGAGGCGGAGTTTATTCCGAAGGACCTGCACAAGGTGCAGAAATGTCTGTCAATTATGTAAAAGCAATTTTAAATTTCTGGGGAATAATGAATCCAACAGCTATTATCATTGAAGGCCATAATCAATCCCCTGATAAAGCTGCTCAAATTATTGAAGAAGGCATCAAACAAGCGGTGACAGCAGCAAATGAGTTTTAATACTTTTATAGTCTAGTACTTTAAGAGAGAGCTTACATACAGCTCTCTTTTAATTTGTAGAAACATAAAATTATTTTTGCAGATTTCCTTGCTCTTATTTCATCTATCTGCAAATTGTCGACAAACATACGTTTTCAATCAGCCCAAAATAAACTATAGCTATACAAATAAGATACCTCGCAAAAGGTGCCTTATTTGTATAGAGAAAAAACTCTATTATTTTGCCAGATTTGCAAACTTTTCTGCAACAACATCCCAATTAATAATATTAAAGAAGCTTGCAATATAATCTGGTCTTCTATTTTGATAATTTAAATAATAAGCGTGCTCCCAAACGTCTAAGCCAAGAATTGCTTGACTGCCTTCCATAATTGGATTGTCTTGGTTTGCTGTGCTAGTTACTTGCAGTTTACCTGTTCCATCAACAATCAGCCATGCCCAACCTGAACCAAAACGTGTTGTTGCAGCCGCCGCAAATGCTTGCTTAAAGTCATCAAAGCTTCCAAATGCTTCATTAATTGCCTCTGCTAATTTTCCAGATGGTGCTTTATCGCTAGCCCCTGGTGCAATTACTTCCCAAAACAAGGAATGATTTAAATGTCCGCCGCCATTATTTCTTACTGCATTTCTAATTGAACCTGGCACTTCATCCAAATTGTTTAATAATTCTTCCAATGATTTTTCCTGTAAGACAGTTTGACCTTCAAGTGCTGCATTTAGGTTATTTACATATGTTTGATGATGTTTACCATAGTGAATTTCCATTGTACGTTCGTCAATATAAGGCTCTAGTGCATTAAATTTATAATTTAAAGTTGGCAATACATAATTTGTCATGTGAAAAATCCCCCTGTTACAAATGTTTTTATACTTATTTATATAAAAAGTATATTTAAATATTACAGTAAAAATATTCAGAAATCAATGCATTTTTTCCAATCTCTGCATTTTTTTGTATCTTTAAAACCCATTTTCCCTAATCTTTTAACATTTTATACTTCATGGTATAATTAATCATGATGTTTACTCCAGCTATAAGAATGGAGGATATAATGGACACAAAACAAAAGAATACAAAGGATAAACTACTTCATCTGCTGAAAAAAGAAGCATTCTTAACGGTGAATGATTTAACAGACCGATTAAAAATTACTCATATGGCTATACGAAAACACCTTGCCAGCTTAGAAAAAGATGGATTGATTCTATCAAAAGAAGAAAAACAAGCAATGGGCAGACCTATTCAAGTTTACTTTTTATCCAATAAAGCAGAACACTTTTTCCCGAAAAATTATGAAGGCTTAAGCATCGAATTTCTGCATGATATAAAAGAGTTATATGGAGAAGAGTCAATCACGCAGTTATTTAATAAACGAGAAAAACGATTAATAGAACAATACAGTATGAGAATGCAAGGCAAAAAATCGTCAGAAAAAGTAAATGAAATGGTCATCATTCAAAATGAAAAAGGCTATATGGCAGACCTTTCTCAAATAGATGAAACTACTTATGAATTAATGGAATATAACTGCCCTTTATTAGAAATAGCAAAAGAATTTAAAATTGCCTGCAGATGTGAAACGGATATGCTAAAAAAAGTGCTTGAAACAAATGATATCCAACGAACTCTCTGCCGGACAGACGGAGATAATCTTTGTAAATTCACAGTAGAATTCAAATCCACATAAATCAAATGCAATGAAAAGAGTAGCATAAAAACCCATTTTTTTGCTACTCTTTATCTTTAATCACTTTTCTTATTTGACTGGCGGGCCACACATTCTCCATGATGAAAATCTCTAAATGCTTGTTTTATTTTCTCCAAATTCCATATCTCCAGATAAAACATATACAAAAACATTATGTATTTCAGGAAGATGATGAACATATATTGCCCCTTCTGCCAAAGAAATTTCTGATAAAGTAATGAATTCATAGGACCTTGCAGGCCTGCTATATTCCCTAAAAACACCTTTACAGAACCTCCCTCAAAATTTACTATCGATGCATCTTCACTATACATATTTTGATAAGTTGTAGTGCTATGCTTTAAATATTTTGGAAAATCCACCCACAGCTGCAAGGTATGAGCAATATTAGCCTCTATTCTCTATGTGAATGATCTGAAAAAGTTCCCCTTTTAAACCAATCTTCGGCCATTAGAATAAATGGATCAAAATCTTTCCATTGCTCTACGGGCAGAACCCCTCCCTTGTATAGAAGGAAAAACAGCCTCATCCTATTTAACATACCAATGGTCTTTAATATTTCTTTGTAAAATCCCTGCAGATTTTATTATATTATTTTTAGTCATTTCTAAATCCTATTTTCCTTTTTGTAAAAGTGAATGTTTATGCTTCATTTATCATGTTCTATGGAAGTCATATTCTTTTAAAAGTAAGCTCCCATCGCAGGAACTTCTCTCATTTCCTGAATGCAATTAGAGTTATACATCATGCATAAACAGCTAATTCCACTTCAATTTGATGTCTTATTAACGAAAGACACTCTTTAGTTGTTTTAGCAAAAATTCGTTTACCCTTCATAGTTGCATAAGGTCTTCTTGCCCATATTTCACAAAAGCAGCTATTTTCAATAACAACAACTTCAGGATAATATGATTCCAAAATCTTTACTACTTCGATTTCAGTAATTAAACTTCCATCACAAATTTAGACCCCAACAATTCTCATCCATGTTTCTCCTCCCTGTTTCAGGCTATTTATTATTCATTCCAATCACTCTTTTTCCTTTCAATTTATGTAGTTTCATCTGCTCGTTTAAAGGGCCCATTCTGGTAAATTTAATTACTTTGCACAAATTGCCAGATTCGCCTCCCCCTTCTTATTCCGTTATTTCACAACTTATTATCAATTAGTTGATACAGCAACTATATATTCTGAAACTTCTATATGAGAGAATAAAAGATATACTGCATTAATAGTTTTTATACCAGAGGATATAAAGTGCAACAATTAAATTTGAACATATTAAAAAGGGAAAGACAATCCTTTCGACTTCAGTGAAATTGGTGTGCAAAACTGCTATACAATCAATTGATTTAACAGCTGCCTTTTTATTTTAAATCTGAATACTTCTAGTTATTATTTTTAAACCCAGCACTATAAAAAGAACCAAAATAGAAAAAATAATATAAAAACAGAAATAAATCTGCACTCCTATAGGAAAAGCCTGAGACTTGCATTAATATTTATTCGCCTTAGAAGTTTAAAAGTAATCTCACAATAGAACTAGTGTCGATAATATTCTAATAGTAAGTTCCAGCGTTTGCAGGTTTGAACTGCGAAGTACCATAAAATCAGAATTTTACGCCATAAAAATTTAAAAAACAGGAAGAATTACGTCCTGTTTCCCCTTTATCTAACATTAAAACACTCTTATGCCATTTATCGATTCACTTGTGTATAAGTTTTATTTTTGAAGAATGTCAATTTAACTTCTCTTATTTAAGTGGTTTTTCCTTTCTTTTAACCGGTTACTTAGGTCCCTTTTTGCCATGTGGTCCTGGTCCTTTTTTTCCGCCTGGCCCCTTCTTTAATCCTGGTCCTTTTTTATCGCCGGATTTTTCTTTTCCTTCAGATTTTTCTTTTCCTTCTGGCTTGTCTTTTTCTCCAGATTTTTCTTTTCCTTCTGACTTGCCTTTTCCGTCAGATTTTTCTTTTCCTTCTGACTTGCCTTTTCCTTCAGATTTTTCTTTTCCTTCTGGCTTGTCTTTTTCTCCAGATTTTTCTTTTCCTTCTGACTTGCCTTTTCTGTCAGATTTTTCTTTTCCTTCTGGCTTGCTTTTTTCGTCGGATTTTTCTTTTCCTTCTGACTTACCTTTTCCGTCGGATTTTTCTTTTCCTTCTGGCTTGCCTTTTTCGCCAGATTTTTCTTTTCCTTCTGACTTGCCTTTTCTGTCAGATTTTTCTTTTCCTTCTGACTTACCTTTTCCGTCAGATTTTTCTTTTCCTTCTGACTTGCCTTTTCCTTCAGATTTTTCTTTTCCTTCTGGCTTGTCTTTTTCTCCAGATTTTTCTTTTCCTTCTGACTTGCCTTTTTCGCTAGATTTTTCTTTTCCTTTTGGCTTGCCTTTTTCGTCAGATTTTTCTTTTCCTTTTGGCTTGCCTTTTTCGCTAGATTTTTCTTTTCCTTTTGACTTGCCTTTTTCATCTACTTCCTTTTTTCCTACCAGTTTGCTTGAGCTTTCTTCAACTGAATTATCAGCCACTTCATCATTACTTTCCGATACAACTGCACTTTCAATATTCTGATTTTCCTCCAAGTGCGCTCACCACTTTCTATAGATATTAGATTATTTCATTATAGATTATGTGAAATAATCTTGTGCCGATTAGGCTCTTATAAGTTCTTTACGAAAATATACTCTTGCCCTACCTGTAACAGCATGAAATGCAAACACCTATTGTCAAAAAATTAATTAGAGAGATATATAATTATGATATCTTATAAAATTTTTATTCAATCGAACGTATACACAAATTAAATTAAAATACTTGAAATGATGGATGTACATGAAGATATTTGAAGATCAAATTCATTTAAATGTGGAACCTAAAGATCCCCTCTCTTATTTGCAGTAAGATTTCATTAAATTGGCTTAATAGCATTGACATTGTATCTTCTAAGTCATAAACGGGTCATTCGAAGGGATATATCTTCAAACCAAATCTTTTAATCAATCCTTATGTGGAAAAGAAGTTTACAGAACGGATGTATAATGATGAAGCCAATTTTTCGTTATTAACAATAGATGAAGCAGCTAAAGCCGATACTCTTCAAAGTTATACTATTAAATATAAAATGGGGGAAGGAAAATTAGATTTGACTAATTTATTTGAGATATTAACATGGGATTGTGATGGAACATGAGAGAAAAACAAGCATGGAAATCTACTCTATTATAACCGGAACCCTATTAAAGGCTACGATATCTTATATGCTAGACTTCTTAATACTTCCGTGTTTCAAAGATTCTATAAGGACAGATTGGAAGAAGTGATTTTTCTGAAGAAAAACAAGCTCTAAGCATTGAATGATTTATTATTTAATCAGTTAAAATCTTGGATTGAGAAAGTCTCTGTATAAAAAGTAAAGCAAACTTTTCAAATTACAAAGAAAATTCATTTGAACATTTATATAAAACTGAAGAAATTAATTGCTAAAAAAATTAACTAGTTCAGCATAACATCGTCCCTAGTTTAGAAGTACACTCAAAAGGCTTATTAAATAATAAACCTAAAATAGGCAATTCCCATAGTACTTTATCTTGCCATGGCACATATAAATACAGGGAAAAACATAATAGGAGGTTATTGTAATATGAATAAAGAAGTGCTTCAATCTTTTGTTGGTAAAGTAGTAAAAGTCAATAGAGGTGGGCCGGAATCTCGTGTCGGCAAATTGCTGGGTGTAGGAGAAGACCATTTTACTATTCTTACAGAACAAGATGGGGTTGTTTATTATCAAACTCATCATATTAAAAGTTTAACAGAAAATGCAAAAAAAGGGATAGAATTTAACGTAGAAATACTAGAAGAACTTGAGTACATGTCAGCACCGACTTTATCAGCAGTTCTTGAAAGTATAAAATACAGTTGGGTAAAAATTAACCGTGGCGGTAAAGATTCCATTGAAGGTGTTTTAGAATCTAGTAATGATGATTTTATTACTGTTGTTTTTAATGAAGAAGTTATTAGACTGTCAATGTTCCATATCCAAAGTATTAGTTATGGCAAGAAGATTGAAAAAGCCAAACAAGAAAACGAAGAAGCAAACAAAGAAAAATCAAAAAACAAAAATAAAAACGAAAAAGAAGATAAATCTAAAGAAGGATAAGCTAACTTATTGTCGCTTCTCTTTTAGAAGCGACAATAAGTTTGAGGAGGTCTTAAGGTGAAAGGGCTTAATTTACCGCGAGCTTTAGATAAACTAAAAGGGTTTAAAATTGGAATTTTCCTTAATACTGATCGTTTTGTTGAGGGTCTCTTATTAGATGTTAAAGATGATCATATTATTCTTGAAATGGACAATAAAATATTTTATTTTCCATTAAATCAAATTCATGCGATTACAAAAAAATCAAAAGATAATAATCGACAGGCTTTAGATACTCCTTACCCAAACAAAAATCATTTAATAGAAGTTTTAAATGATTTTAGGTATAACTGGGTAACCATCAACGGCTTAGGTAACCCAACTTTTACTGGTTTACTAAGCAAAATAACAGAAGAATATATTATGCTATTAAATAATGATGAACAAATCTATATTCAAAAATCATTTATTTCTAATATTTTGAATGGTGTTTATGAAGTAAAGGAGGAGAAAAATACAGTTGAAGAGAATCCCTCTGAAAACAATACTTTAAGGGATAATTCAAAAGAAACGAATGCGGAAAATAAATTAGCTGATCCTCAGGATGAAATAAAAATAACGGACATCAACAATGACGAAGAAATTGCAGATAAAAACACTATTGGTGAGAAAACTTTACAAGCAGCAGAAAACGATCATTTATCTAACGAACATTCAATCCCTTTAGATAATACAAAACTCGCTGAAACATCACATGATTTAGCAGCAGAAATGCTACAAAATCCTAACATTAACAACTTGCTAAACGAGGAAGATTCTATCTTTTCTCAAGATATAAGCAGCACTGATGCGCCCAAAAATGCCATAAAAATAACGGATATCAACAATGATGAAGAAATTGCAAATGAAAAAACTATTGGTGAGAAAAGTTTACAAGCAGCAGAAAACGATCATTTATCTAATGAACATTCAATTGCTTTAAATAATATAGATGAAAATCAAAAATCAGATGAAACATCCAGTGGTTTAGCAGAAGAAATGCCACAAGATAAAAATTCTCAAAATCCAGATCGTAGCATTAACAACTTGCTAAATGAAGAGGAGCCTATTCTTTCTCAAGATCTGAGTAGTTCTTTACCAAATAAATCTTTTATTGATCCTAGTCCTCTTGTTCAATCCTTCATGCCAAAAAACCACAAAAAAAAGAAAGAAGTCGCAGCACACAACTCCCATCCACCAAATATAGCTTTATTCGAAAAGGATTATATTAAGCATCCCCTTAACCCACTAGGCGAATTATGCAGTCGCAGCATGAAAAAGATCAACAAATCATGTAAAAAAGAACCTATGGAATATAAAGCCATTTCTATTAACAAAAAGAAAGATTCTCAACCAATAATCGAAAATAAAATAGATTCAAAAGAACAAAAATACTTGTTGGAGAAACAATATTATTCCCTTATGAAACATGCAGAACAAATGTATTTAAAATTAAGAAAAGAACGTTTAAAAGACTAAATATTAAATGCCACTGGATTGAAAATAAAAGTTATATCATACATTAAAGAAAGTCATCTTTTTCATCATCTAATGCTGAAAAGCTGAATATGTATAGTTGTTCCTTAGAAGCACTGGCAGCTTAAATATTCATCTAAACTTCTAGGATGAAAAATGACTTACCATGCACCACTATTACTAAAGGAGGGAATTTGAATGGATAACTTTAAGAGTTTAATTGGAGAAGAAGTGAATATTGAAATATCTGGAAGAATATTTTTTTCTGGTATACTAATAGACAATGGATTAGATATTTTAGTGCTTTTTAAGGATAAAAAATATCTATATATCCCTCTTATCCATGTCCATAATATTAAAAAAAGAATAAAAAACTATGCAGAACAATCCTTAGAAGCCCCAAAGGATACTATGCTGCCTTTTCAAAATGAAGCGGAGTCTATCTCTTATAGAAAAATTTTAAACAATGCCAAAGGACAATTTGTAGAAATATTTGTAACAGGAAACAAGTCAATACATGGCTACATTACAAGTGTATTAAATGATTATATCGTTTTTTATTCCCCTGTTTTCAAAACAATTTTCATTTCTATGCAACATTTAAAGTGGTTAGTCCCTTATACCACAAATTCCACTCCTTATACTCTAAACAATACAAACTTACCTGTTGTTCCTGCAAGCATCCCTCTAGCTCGGACCTTTGAAGAACAATTGAAGAAATCTATAGGACAATTATTGGTTTTTGATTTAGGCGACAATCCGGATAAAGTAGGGTTAGTAAAAAACATCTCGAATAACATTATAGAAATTGCCAATGCAGAAGGTCTTCCGATTTTTTGGAAGTTATCACATTTAAAATCTGTTCATTTACCATAATTTTCGGAATTATGTTTTTTTATATATAATATTTTCATTAAATAAAATATAACTATAGGTTCCTCTAAGATGGGAATTAATCCTCAGATTTTAAAGAGAAATACTCACATCCAGAGGAAAGAATTACTCAGTAATTTAATGGCTAGAATATTCCGAGGATTATTATTGATACAACTAATTATTGATGACATCAGATTGATTAATAAAAAAATAATTCTATCCATAAATACAAAATTGTTAGTGTGAATAATACAGTTGCAGGAATGGCTATAATAGTAACTTTAAGGTATTTTCCCCAAGTAATTTTAATTTTATTTTGCTGCAGAATATGGAACCAAATTAATGTGGCTAACGTTCCGGTAGGAAATAATAATGATCCAATATCGCTCCCTACAATATTGGCCAAATAAATCGTTTTTAACGTGATTGGATCTAGTCCCATTTCTGTCAATGTTAAAGTCCCAATCATTAAAGCAGGATGATTATTAAATATATTTGATATTATTGATAGAATGGTACCCATAATTATACTTGCATTAAATAAACTATCTTTAACTACCGGTTCCACCACTGTTACTAATAAGTTTGTTAAGCCTATATTGTGTAAACCATACACAATAATATACATATTAAAAGCGAAAATAAAAATGTACCACGGTGTCTTTTTTAACATGTCAATCGGATTTAATTTCAAATAAAGCCAACGCCATATCAACAAAACAATCGAACTTGTAACGGCAACTAAAGATACTGAGATGCCAAGATATGAAGCTAAAAAAAGGAGGATTCTTACGAGTAAAACAAACATCAATACAGAAACCATTAACCTTGTTTGTCGTTTGTATACCTCTTTATTGGGCTCAGACTTTAAGGGGTGTAAAGTGGAAAATTGCGTAAAGTCAATATCTCTTGGAAAATGATAAACTTTTTTAGGCAGTTGTTTGTAGAAAATTAAAAATAATAATGTTGCGAGGAATAATAACCCTAAGGTTCCTGGAATAAACATCATAATGGTGTGCATATAAAGGTCCATCCCAATAATTTTCAACGCGATTAAATTTACAATATTGCTTACTCCTATTGGTGTACTAGAAGCTGTAGCAATGAGTGCACCACTAATTAAATAAGGGAATTTTTGTCTATTACTCATTCCCAAATGCTTTAATATCAGCAATAATACTGGTGTAGTTATTAATATGCTCCCATCATTATTTAAGAAAAGAGTCATTAAAAAACATAACAGATTGCAAAACCAAAAAAGTCTGATTCCAGAACCCTTGGCAGCCTTTAATAACTTGGCAGCTGCCCAGTGGAAAAATCCAATACTCTCCATCGTTAATGCCATTACCATTGTTGCTATTATTGTTAAAGCTGCTCCAGTGACTTTCATGCTTATATCCCCAAGATCTGCTAAAGATACGCTCCCGCTAAATAATATAAGTATTGCTCCTATAGTTGCACTTGTTGCCTCGTTTATACCTTTTGGTCTCCAAAAAATAAGAATCATAGTTATTATGAAAGAGATGACTGTAAGAAGCGGTGTTATGCTTGCCAACTAATACACCCCCTTTTTAGATTACGATTCACAGCTATCACGCTCCTTTAACTGTCTCTAGTAAGTACTTGTACTATATGTATACGCTAATAAAGTAATTGTGATATAAACTATTAACCTAAAATGTTAAAATCAACTATTATCTTTACCTGATACTTGTCATATTAAGTTAGATGCATCATTTAAATTATAAAAAGTCGTTTAAAATGCATGGCAGCATCAATTGTAGATGATTAGAGAAATCAATTGATGAACGTACTTCTTTCCCATTACGTGTGATGTTTGGTGAATATCGTCACCATTCATTAGAAATATGCAATAAAATAGTTTATCTTTCATACAACAAAAAAAGTGCCAAGCAGCCCTACAAAACAGGATGATGTCTGACACAAATTTAAAGATTGTCCTTCTTGCTTTACTACTAAATCTTGAGGTTTATTTATCAAAAGTTCATAGCCATTTATTGTTACTCTAATTGATTCACTAACAATACTTCCTGAAAAAGGGCTGGAAATATTGGTACAAATCAATATATCTATTCCTTTTTGCTACATCACTGATTTTGTTTTTGGCAGCCTTTGCAGGAATTCTTCTCTTTCGAATATCGTGATAGACCATCTCTACAATAATTTGCTGCCTAATCAGCTTGCTATTCTATCAATTAGAATTTTATCCACTATAATACCCTACAATATCCGCCGTTCCTTAATAATTTCCACAAAAAAGATGGTTGAAATACTTTTCAACCATCCCTTTTTGCCATGTAATTTCATTTTAATACTAGCCTCATTTTCTCCATTTAAACGAGTATTGTTTTACGATAGCAGGCTTCACTAATCAGTCTACTTTTGATTTTACGCCAACAGAAGTAGTTCCGCTAAAATACTCTACACGATTCCGGCCCTTGGACTTGGATTCATAAAGAGCACTATCTGCATCTTTCATCAGCTTCTCCATATTTTCAGCCTTGCTAACATTTCCTGTTGTAATGCCGATGCTAATTGTCACCCGATCGGAAAAAGGAGAATACTCATGAGGTATTTCCATTTTAAATACTGCTTTGCGAATAGATTCCGCTAGTTGCTCTACCGCTTTTACATCCAAATCAAATACAGCTGCAACAAATTCCTCCCCACCAAATCGTGCAGAGATACCATCGAAAAAATGAATAGAAGCTTGTATCTTTTGCGCAACAGACTTAAGTATTTTATCACCTTCAAGATGTCCATAATGATCATTAAATAACTTAAAAGCATCAATATCAATCATCATCAAGGTAAGTTTACGCTTTTTATTCGCTCCGATTAAAGTATCTCGGATATATTTCTGAAATCCTCTGCGGTTTGGAATTTGAGTTAACTCATCAATAATCGTCATTTTCTTCAACTGCTTATTAGCCTTAGCTAATTCCTTATTAATCTTTTCATTCTCTTCCATTTTCAAGGCAAGTCTTTCATTGGACTCCGTTAAAAGCAGTTTATTAAAAAAATTAGAAGCATAACTTGTATATAACATTCGCGAAGCCAACCAGCAAAAGAATAAGAATACTGTTAGATTAATATAATGTCCCATTAATATAGCTGAAGAAGGCTGAAAAATTGGCAAACCAAAAAGAAGCACAGTAATTGGCGCTATATACAACAACAAAATCGTCCGGTTGGAAGCATGAAAAAGGACCGATACGCACATAAAATTAACTGCAAAAGCCATAACGTGGCCATATTCTTTTTGGTCCACAAGAGTAACAGCCGCTCCCCATACTAAAAAAAAGCACACAAAAGATAATAAACCTAGTTGAATTCTGTTATAAAATCTTTCGGTATAAGTTTCCTTCTTTTCCATTCTATTAATATATACAAGCATAAAGAAACTCATTAACATCAGAATAAAATATAATACAAAATAAATAGTAATTACAAAATGACCATGATTTTCTTCATAGGATGAAGATATATTCATACATATTAGAATCGCTTCAAATAAAATAACAATCTGTGCAAAAAGCTTGCAGCGCTGCATGTTTTCTTTTAATAAATGCATTTTCAACAATTGTTGTTTTTCACGAGAAACTTGTGGCACGACAAATACATTTTTAAATTTCATAATTAGCCTCATCATAGTAAGATAGTTTCTTTCTTATTATATAAAAAACAAGAACAAGGACATATAATTTTTTTCTAAAATATAGGATAGTATGCTGATTTTTAGATCTAAGTACTTGCTTCATAGCAAAACCCACTAATTTCAAGTAAAATAAACACAAATAATAAAAAAATGCAGACCATTATTTCTTAGCCTCTTCTAAAAGTAATATAGTCTATATTCACCGGTTCCAATCCGTTCTCTCTTAGTCGTTGATTAATCTGCCCTCGATGATACTGACCGTGCAAGGCAATATGTGTCAGTATATCTCCTATAGTATTTTGAAATTCCTTGCCCATGCTGTTTTTATAGAACACCAGAGTATTAGGATCATTATCTGATATACAAGAAAACAACACATAAAAATTTTGATGATTTTGCTTAACCATTTCAGCGCATATCTCTAAACTAGCCTTATCCCAAATAGCTAATGAGGAACTATCTAACCCCTTTAATCTAGTAAACCAGATATGTTCAGATAATAGAATATGTGAAAATAGATGGATCGTTTTTTGACTCTCCCCCTCTATATTTTGCAAAGTTTTAAGTATATTTTGATTTGCCCAATTTAGATGATCAAACATGTTTTGAATTGTTTGCATGCCAGTTGCCCCCTTTTTCTTAAATTATATGTATTCTAATGGAAATATTAAAATAAATTGCCGTGGATCGCCAAATCACCCAAGAAAAACATTCCAACTCTCCTCTTCCTGTTTACGATTCTTTTAAAAGGGAACATCATAATTAGGAGGGATAAAAAATGTTAAACAAAAAACCAACAATCACCACAGTTGCAGTGCTGACAGGTGCGATTCTGGGATTAGGTGCGACATCTTCTTCTCCTATTCAGCCTGCACAAGCAGAAGAAAAGCCTTCGATGGAATCTGCTATCACAAATGAAAAAGCAGCTGAAAAATTAAATCAGCTTTATAATCGAGCATTTATCGGAAAATCGATTTCTTACGCCAGTGATTTTCAAATCAACAAAACAACACAAAAAGAAGTTCACAAAGCGTTAGGCCAACCAATGCCAGCCAATGAAAATAGTGAATTTGACATCTATACCGCTACAATGGGCAGTCCAGGGTTCGGGTTCTCCTACAATGAAAATGGAACGATTCAACAAATCAGATACTTTGGCAGAAATGTGGAAAGACAGCAAGATATCGGCGGTGTAACACCAGCTGTTTTAAGCTCCAAATTAGGCAGTGCAGATAATATTCGCTTTATCAGCAGCACTGGTGAAATGAATTATATTTATAAAACTGGAAAGTATGAGATTCAGTTTGTTATCGGGAGAGACAATACAGTTAGCCATGTGAATTTAATGGTAAAAGAATAGATATAGCATAAAAAGGGTCGCAGTTTTTGCGAGACCCTTTTTTACTTATAAGAACAAAAGCAGATCATTTATCCTCTTCACCCATCCATTGCTTCTTTTTCAAGTCAAAAGATTTCATGCTATCATGCAAAAGAAAATACGAAGGCAACTTCCATTCTTGCCCACCTGCTTTAACCCGACATTGATAAAACCATTCCCCAACTACTTTTTCTTCTGCAGGCATTATGTCCTCTTCTTTTTGTTCATAACAATCATTAAAATCCAACTGATTATCTGGCAGATGAGAGCACTCGAGGTCAGGAAGAATTTCTTCACTCCCTGCAAAAACCATTTTATCTGTCCACTCATAAAAAACTTCATTTGCATCATTTAAAAGATGTCCATTCATTTCACACTTCCTGCTGTTAACCCTTGTAAAAAGTATTTTTGAACAAATAAAAATACTATAATTAAAGGAGCACTAGCCATAAAGGATAAAGCCATTAGTGCATTCCACTCTGTTGTAAATTCTCCAATAAGCATTCCAATCCCAATTGTCAACGGTCTTACTTCTATTGAATTTGTCAAAACAACCGCGAATAAAAATTCATTCCAAGCTAGAATAAAAGTATAGACACCTGTTGCAATTAAACCAGGTAAACTTGGCGGCAAAATGATGTAAAAAAAGGTTTTATACGGTCCACATCCATCCATTTTTGCTGCTTCATCCAATTCAGTGGGGATCGTATTAATAAAATCCCTCATCATCATAATTGAAAAAGGCAAGGCAAAAGATGTATACGCCAGAATTAAGGCAAGATAACTATTATATAAGCCCATTCTTGTTATAAATAAAAAATAGGGAATAACTAAAAGTACCATTGGAAACATTTGTGTAATTAATATATATGCAATTGCGGCTCTTTTTGCTTTAAATTGAAAACGAGAAAAACCGTATCCTGCTAAAGCTGCAAAAAGGACACAAATAAAGGTGACAGAAAGTGCAATAATATAACTATTAATAAATAGTTTTAACAAGTCTTTATTTTCGAAAACAGTTTTAAAGGCATCCAGTGTCCAAGTTTTTGGCAGCAAAGATAAGGGAGCAGCGAAGACCTCTGGATTAGATCGAAAGGAGACGCTAAGCATCCAAAAGATCGGTAAAAGAGCCATGCTTCCTAATACGATAAGAGATATATACGTGGTCATTTTATATCTATTCTTTTTGCCTATCATTCATTTGTCTCCTTTCTAATAGATGCTTTAATATAAAACGATGCAAATAGAATCATAATCAAAAGCATAAATATCGCTGCTGAAGAAGCATATCCAAAATCTAATGTGCGGAAAGCATAATGATATACATATGTTGACAGTATTTCAGTAGCATTCATTGGACCTCCACCTGTCATTAAAAAGACAAGATCAAAAGAACGGAAGTTCCAAATAAATTCAAGAACAATAAGTGTAAAGAGGATTTTTTTTATTTGCGGAATTGTAATAAAAAAGAACTTTTTAAAGAAGCCCGCTCCATCTATTTCTGCTGCCTCATACATATCTTTAGAAACAGTTTGTAGACTTGCCAAAATCATCAGCATCATAAATGGAAAGCCTCTCCATACATTCGTCAGTATAACAGCCAACAGTGCAGTATGCTCATTGCTTAGCCAGGCAATTTGCGACAGTTCGTTGAGCCCTATGCTTTTTAATATAAAATTAAATAATCCAAATGGACTAAACATAAGGATAAATATTGCTGCTACTACAGTTGACGATGTTAGCCATGGAAACATGAGCAATGCTCTAAATACTCCCCGAAACTTTGTATTAATTTGTTGATTTAACAATAATGCAAAAGTCATTCCTGCTATTAGTCCAGGCGCTACACTGCTAAACGTAAAAATGACTGTATTTTTTAATGCATTCCAAAATGCTGGATCGGCCAAAAAAGCTTGGTAGTTCGAAAATCCAGTAAATATAGGATTCGCCTTGTCTGAATAGTCAAAGAAACTCATTTGAATAACTTGAAATAATGGATATCCTGTTAATAGAATAAGCAAAATCATGGCAGGCAATATAAAAGATACTTTTGTAAAAAAAACTATTAGTTTATTATTTTTTGTTGCTTGATTCATAATTTAGCACCTCCTAAAAAGGAAAGGCTCATTTAAGAGCCCATCCTTCTCTCCTTAATTTTCAGCCTTTTCAAAGGCAGCATTCCAATATGATGCTGCATCATTTAATGCTTCCTCCGCAGTCTTTTTATCGTTTAAAAAGTTTTGTACTTCAATAGTAAATTCTTTGCGAAGATCGTTTGCATTAGGCAAGAAGTTGTCAATAACTTCAATGCGATCAACATTATCCGCCTGCTCAATAAACACTTTCAAATAAGGATCTTTTTGGAAGTAGTCATCTTTCATTGTATCTTTATTATATGGAAAGAAATTGGTTGCCTTATCCCATAATAATTGTCCTTCTGCGCTGCCCATAAATTCAATAAACTTCCAAGCAGCTTCTTTATTTTTGCCTTTAGATGCTAAAGTAAGAACAGAACCTTGTGCAATTGTTCCGCTTTGCTCATCCTTTGGCAATGGAACTACTCCAAAATCTAAATCAGGATTTAATCCTTTTTGGATAGCCACTCCCCACGGCCCCTCAAACATGAAAGCTACGTTTCCAGCTGAGAAGTTTGCCCTTTTTTCCTTTTCTCCTGCACTCAATTCTCCAGGAGTGGTTACTTTATGTTCTTTAATCAACGATTTATAAAAGTTTAATGCTTTTATTCCTTCTGGTGTATTAAATGCAGCTCGGTTATTGTCAATAATTTTCCCGCCGGCTTGAAGAATAAAAGGGAATACTTCGTAAGAAATAACTGTTGCTGGTTCTGCCACGATATTACCTGTAAATGCATAGCGATTTTTACTTTTGTCCGTTAATTTAAGAGATGCTTCTACCAGTTCATCCCAGGTTGTAGGAGGTTCTACCCCAGCTTCTTTTAATAGTTTTTTATTATAAAACAGGGCAATGTTTCCATTGGTAATTGGGACTCCATATCTTTTCCCTTTCCACGGCAATGTCATTGGTCCTTCAATTGCTTTTTGATAATCTTCTGAAAGATTATCCATATAGCTATCTATTGGGTCAATAATGCCCGCATCTGCAAATTCAGTGACCCATGCACCTGAGGCTGTAATAATATCCGGTGGCATTCCAGCTAAATCTAGAGATAATAGTTTGTCATGCTCTTGTGCAAACGGTATATCATCTATAATTAATTCAATATCAGGATGTTTTTTTTCAAAGGCAGCCTTCACTTCATTAATTTTATCTGGACCTTGCTCATTGACCCAGTGCTGCAGCCAGTGAATTTGCGTTTTTCCTTCTTTATTCAATTCATTGTCTGTACTTGAATTTGTATTGTTTGATGTAGAAGGTGGAGAACAGGCAGATAATATTAACATTAGGATAATAGGCAAAAATATTTTTTTTATTTTCATATATACATCCCCTTTTTATTTTTCTAACAGAGTAAGCGGTTTCAAAAAAGAATATTCTAAAAGTGGCAATAAATAAGTTTTATATTTATTAGTTGGCATATGTTTTTCTTTATCCCAAAATTCCTTTGGAAATGCTTTCTCTTTTCCTGCAATATTCTCTAAATCTTTTGTAATAATTTCAACATCATATGGTTTATTACTTAATCTTTTTATGCACATCATAACACCAGAAATCCCCTTCATTGCCTGTTCAACTGCTGTTTCACCAAGTATTCTAGCTTCTTTCAAATCCTGCTTGGAGGTAAAAGAATAGGCACTTCTATAAAGAGTCCCAGGTATGGTGATTTTTGTTTTATATCCAAGATTATTGATGATCTGTGCTGCCAGCTGATAGGCAACTCCACCATTATAGCCTGCTCTAGTCGTATTAGCTGAAGCTTCTGATAGGATTCCTTGAATAAAAAAGTGGTCTGGGATAATCATCATTAATTTCCCATATTTTTGATAACTACTTTCTACTTCCTTTAAAATTTGACTTAAAGATTTTTTTTCTTCTGGCAAATAAACGAGCTGGGGATATTGTTCTTCTGAAGATTTTGCTATGGCACTTGCTGAAGCCAGCCAGCCAGTATTTCCTCCCATTGCTTCTATAATTTCAATTTGACCATATGTTTTCATGGATTCCATATCTGTGCCGATCCATTGAACGGCATGGCTTAGGAAATTGGCTGCACTTGGATATCCTGGTGTATGGTCTGTTCCATATAGATCATTATCAATCGTTTTAGGAATATGAATAAACCGCAGTTCTTTTCCCTGATGCTTAGCACAATGATGAAGAGCCTTTACTGTTCTAGCAGAACCATTTCCACCGATATAATAAAACACCTTTATATTAAACGTTTCCATTTTATTGATGATCTTTTCAAGATCTCCCTCTTGTAAAGAGTATCTTGATCCGCCAAGAATTGAACCAGGCTGATTCGAGGCTTTCTCTATTTCCACCAATTTTTTCTCTAACAAAATAAGACGATCATTTAATACTCCTTCTATTCCATTCACGGACCCATAAATATGCTTTATTTGCTTTTCTGCAAATGCTTTTCTCACTGCCCCATATAATGACATGTTGATTACAGAAGTAGGACCACCAGATTGAGCTATTAAAATGTTCATTACATAGATTCATCCTTCCCAACAATAATAAGTTTTGCCTTTTTGCCAAATTCTTTTATTAATTTAGGATCTAATCCATCATCTGTAATGATTGTATGATTTGCCTGAATTTCAGATATTTGAAATGAAGCAATATTATCGAACTTTGCAGAATCTACTAGCCAAAAGATTTCATTCGCTGATTTAAGCAAAATTTTCTTCACATCTGCCTCTAATATGTCATTGCAAGAAAATCCATGCTGTATTGATAACGCTGATGCACCAACAAATACTTTGTCTGCGTAAATATTGCTCAAACTTTGCTCAATCATGGAGCTTATCATTGTGGTTGTACGGGAACGAAATACTCCTCCCATTAATATTTTCGTTACTAAACTCTTATGTTCCAATTCTTCTGCAATATTTACAGCCGTTAAAAAAGCAGTGATTTTTTTGGAGTTATCAATAAATCTAGCCAGATGCAGCATAGTCGAACCTGCATCAATAATAATATTATCTTTCTCTTGTATGAATACTGCTGCCTTTTGTGCTATTCTCTCTTTTTTATCTTTGTTTTTTTCATATTGTTCGTAAAAGCGTGTGTTCAAATAATCAGTTGAACTTGTTGAACTAGTTTCCTTCCATTCTGCTCCCCCTCTTATTTTAGCAATTTTATTCGTGTTTTTTTCCAAATGTTCGATGTCGCGTCTAGCAGTTACCTGTGAAATGCCTAATTCATTTGCCAAATCCATTATACTTACGGTTTTTGATTTTTTAATCATCTCTAACATTAAATCGTGTCTTTTTTTGGTAATCATAAGTAACTCCTACTCTTCATTTTCTACTGACCAATGATGTATTTTCACAATCAATTTTTTCTAGATGATAATTTTATTTGCTCTCTATAAAAAATGATGCATTTGTTAAAAATATGATTAATTTTCGAAAATAAATGATCAGAAAATTCCCCCAAAAGAAATTTACAAATCAAAAATTATCATTTATGCTAAAAAAGCAATCAGAAATAACTGCTCCTATCAAATTTTTCTATTCTGCTTTTCTCTTTTCCACTAAAAATGTATTCGTTTTCATTGTTAAAAATTTCCAATAATCCACGTATACCCTTGCCTTATGATTACCTTAATAGACAAATAAAATATGATTAATAATCAAATATTGGAGGATTCTATATGAGATTAGTTAAAATGACACATATGCTAAATGAAGCAAAAAGGAATAAATGGGCAGTAGGCCACTTTAATATGATCAATATGGAATTTGCCCAAGCAATTAGTGAAGCTGCAAATGAAGCAAATACTCCTGTAATTCTTGGTGTCGGAGAAGCTACCATTCAATATATGGGCATGGACTATGTAGTGGCTATTGCAAATAGTGCTGCAAAAAATAGCCATGTTCCTATTGCACTGCATTTAGATCATGGAAGCAGCTTTGCGATTATTATGAAATGTATTCGTGCAGGATTTTCTTCCGTTATGTTTGATGGCTCCCGCTATTCCATGGAGGAAAATATTCGTTTGACACAAAAAGTTGTAGAAGCAGCACATGCAGCAGGTGTATCGGTAGAGGGAGAATTAGGAAGCATTGGAGGCACAGAAGACGATATTACAATAGATGAAAAAAATATACAATTGCCCACTGCCAAAGAAGCTATTGACTTTTGGCGGCAAACTAGGGTGGATGCTCTTGCAGTAGCAGTGGGAACGGCACATGGCATGTATAAATCGGAACCAAACATAAGATGTGATATCATAGCTGAAATCTCAGCAAATATTGATGCTCCTCTTGTACTTCATGGTGGATCAGGAGTGAAAGATTCTGTAATTGAAGACGCCATTTATTCAGGTATTGCCAAGATAAACGTGAATACTGAAAATCAAGTTGCTTTTACAGAGAACATTCGCAGAACCTTGTTAAACAAATCTGAAATATATGATAGTAGAGATTTTCTGCGAGAAGGACGTGATGCAGTGAAAGAAATGGTTAAGTCAAAGATTAAACTTTTTACTATGTGCAAGAAATAAAATCAGATGCTAAAAAACATTAAAGTGAATATAATTTCTCTTAAAATAATTTGTAGTGATGGTATAGAGAAAACAAATTAAAAAATATCAGGAAAGTATCTGGAGTTCCACATACTTCCCTGTTTAGATTATTTCATTTAGCTTTATCTATTTTTCTACTATAATATAGGCGTTACTCCATGTGTCTCATCAACATGAATAAACGCATCGTAACGCTCTGAAACTTTAGAGGGAACATAATTTCCATAATGTTCGACTTCAGGATCATAAACTACTCCAATTGCTCGATGGCCAATGGTTTTATTAAAAAAATGACGATTCTCCTCAGTAAATTGAATATATTGATTAAATGCTCCGGCGCGGTGCAGCTTTTCTTCCCAAGTATTTCTTTGGGCATTTGGAACCGCCATTTTTTTATGGGGAGCTCCCCAACGATCTGCGGCAATAACGGTTCCGCTATACGTTCCAAATCCGATTGCATAGATATTTTCTTTTCCGTATTTCTCCCTCGTTATCTGTCCTACATTTTCTAATCCTTCCTTTTCCATGCTTGTGGCACGGGCATCGCCAATATGAGTGTTATGTTCCCATATAATTCCTTTCGCATCCTTATTATAAAAGTTTCCAATCAAATCTAATGTCTCCACCATATGGCGATCTCTTATATTCCATGAATGAACATCATCTGTAATCATCGCTTTATAATAAGCTTCCGCATTTTTTGAAACTAATCCGTTTATTTGCAGATTCAAAAAGTTCTCCGCATCATCTTGTTTATAGCGATTGCTGTTGGAAATAATGGCTTGCAGCAAATGAAGTACTTCTTCCCGGCAACTTTCTCCTAAAAATGCAGCAGACATTCCATATTGCTCTGCCCTTTTATTATAAGGTTCAAAACACTCGATCGCCTTTAATGCTTTTTCTAAATCAGGAGAATCAGTTTCTTTCAGGTAGGATACAATAGCTTCAATCGATTCCCATAAACTATAGACATCTAGCCCATAAAATCCTGCTTTATTTGAAGACTTGTTTTGATTATATTCTGTTAGCCACTCAAGAAGAGGAATCATTTCTTCATTTGCCCACATCCATGTTGGCCATCTGTGAAAGTCCTTAAGCACCTCACGTACGGTAGAGTATTCAGATCCACCTTTAATATATTTATTTACTTCATAACAAGAAGGCCAGTCTCCCTCCACTGCAACAAAAGAAAACCCATAATCCTCTATTAATTTTTTGGTGATTTCCGCACGGATGCTATAAAATTCAGACGTTCCATGTGTGGCTTCACCAAGCAATACATATTTCGCTTTACCTGCATCTCTAATAAGATTATCTAAATCACCGGCATTCTCAAAAGTTTTACTGTATTTTTGTATATTTTTTATTTCATCACTAGCCTTAATCAGCATTATATTCCTCCAGAATTTATATTGTTGTATGAATAATTGAATTAAAATTTTTAGGTAAGTCTCTTCTAAAATTAGCTTGTTCTTAAAGAAAGATTGTATACAATATTTGAGTTTGCTTAAGAAGCAATTCAATAAAGTTCTATTCATTTGGGAAAGATGTATAACCATAAATAAATATGATTTTTAAACATTTTATGCAAACTTATGAATATTCCGGGCACAAAAAAAAGCCCACAGCTTCATGCTGTACGCTTTGTTAAATAGCAAATGCGTGATTTCCAATCGTTTTGATTACTTCTCGTGTTTCAATCCAATCACTTGTTGCCGTTTCAGGATTGTAAAAGTATAGCAGTTCATCATCCTTTTGTTGATTAGCCAAAGCTACTTGAACTGCTTTATATGCTTCCTTATCATAAGCTTCATTGATAGATCCATTTTGAACAGGAGAAAATGCATTCTTTTCGTAAATAACTCCCTTTACAGTATCAGGAAATTCTTCGTGTTCTACACGATTTAATACAACTTTGGCAACTGCTACTTTTCCGGCAAATGGTTCACCCTTTGCCTCTGCATGAACAAGATGGGCAAGCAATTTTTTATCATTATGGGAAATCTTTAAAGAATTATCTTTCTTTTCATCAGCAGCCTTTGCCGATTTTACTTTTTTATCTGCTGCCTTCTTTTTGCTATGCTCTTTTTTCTTCAATAGATGTAATTTTTTATCTTCAGCTTTAGCAGTCTTTTGCGATTTAGAATAACTAGTATATGAACTAATGGCTAGTATAATTAACATAGCAATAATAAATAATTTTTTCATTATAAAACCTCCTGTTTGTTTTTTAGTATCATAACAGGCGCGTTTTATAAGACTAACATGCTTAACAAAGAAACACATTAGTAGATTATTGGCAGTTTTTCCAGCAGGCAAAGTTCTTTATTCTCTACTCCTAAAAAAACACTTAAAAATTAATATCTAAAATCCCATTAGTTCATATTCAATTCATAACTTCTTTATATACTCCTTTTGTAAAAGAATTTTGAGAGGAAGTATTATAATGAAAAAAATAAAAAAACAAACTGGCTGGCGCCCATTTTTCCAACTAGTAAAGCAAACAAATCCTTCTAAAGTCATGATTGGAATTGCTTTATTATTAAGTTTAGCAACTACTGGTGTGGGTTTATTAGTCCCTTTATTCACCAAAAATCTTATTAATGATTTTTCCCTTAGTTCCCTTAGTCCTAGCCGTATTGCCATGCTTGTGCTGGCAATAATTGTTCAAGCATTAGCTAGCGGATTTTCCATTTATTTATTAAATCGTATTGGCCAATCGGTAGTTGCAGGCATTCGTGATCAGCTTTGGAAGAAATTGCTTGTCCTTCCTGTCAGCTATTTTGATGAGCATCCATCTGGAGAGACAGTAAGCCGCATGACAAATGATACATCTGTTGTAAAAGGCTTGATTTCGGAACATCTTGCTAATTTTATTACTGGAATTATTTCCATTATCGGCTCTATTATTGTGTTAATTGTATTGGATTGGAAAATGACATTGCTAATATTTATTGCCATTCCTCTTTCAGCATTAATCCTAGTTCCTCTAGGCAAAAAAATGCATCAGATCTCAAAAGACATGCAGGATGAAACAGCATCCTTCACCTCTATTCTGCAGCAGGTTTTGTCAGAAATTCGTCTTGTGAAAGCTTCTAATGCAGAAAAATTAGAATATGAAAATGGAAAAAAAGGCATTATGAACCTTTTTGCATTTGGTTTAAAAGAAGCAAAAATTCAAGCTTTGATTGGGCCATTAATGAGCCTTGTTATGATGGCATTGCTGGTGCTGATTTTAGGCTATGGAGGAATGCGCGTTTCTACTGGTGCAATAACAGCTGGAGCACTAGTTGCATTTATCATGTATCTTTTCCAAATCATTATGCCAATGGCTCAATTAGCGCAATTTTTCACACAATTTCAAAAAGCAACAGGTGCAACAGAACGCATTCGTACTATTTTAGATGCAGAGGTGGAAAAAGACGGAAATCAGCTTGCGGAAAATATGAATGAAACCATCTCCATTAACAGTATCCATTATCATTATCATAATGGCGAAGAAGTGCTAAAAGATATCCATTTTAATATAGAAGCAGGTAAAACCACGGCAATTGTCGGACCTAGCGGCAGCGGAAAAACAACCCTTTTCTCCTTATTTGAACGTTTTTATTCACCGCAGCAAGGTACTATTTCTATAGGAGGAAAATCAATTCATGACTTCTCCTTGTTTTCTTGGCGAAGTCAAATTGGCTATGTTTCCCAAGAAAGCCCTATTGTAGCAGGGACAATTCGTGATAATATTTGCTATGGGCTAGATCGCGTAGTTCCAGAGGAAGAATTGCAGGAAGTAGCTAAAATGGCTTATGCTGACCAATTTATTTCTGAACTGCCAAATGGATTTGATACAGAAGTTGGGGAAAGAGGCATGAAATTATCAGGGGGACAAAGACAAAGAATCGCGATTGCACGGGCGTTTTTAAGAAATCCAAAAATATTAATGCTCGATGAAGCCACATCAAGCCTTGACAGCAAATCAGAAAAAGTCGTACAGCTTGCATTAAGCAATCTCATGAAAGGCAGAACGACCATTGTTATTGCCCATCGCTTATCAACTATTATTGACTCTGATCAAATCATTTTCCTCGAAAAAGGAAAAATCACTGGTAAAGGCACACATGAAGAGCTCTTTAATACACACTCCTTATATCGCGAATTTGCCCAGCAGCAATTACACATGCTTAAATTAGCTTAACTTTCGGAAAGGAAAGAGCCTATATGACCAAAATTTTAATAGTGGATGATGATTCCCATATCCGGGAACTCATCCAGCTTTTTTTGAAAAAAGAGGGATTTGACCTATATGAAGCAGATGATGGGATTCAAGCTTTAACACTTACAGAAAAGGTGAAAGTCGATTTAGCCATTATTGATATTATGATGCCAAATATGGATGGGTGGGAACTATGTCAAAATTTAAGAAGTTTCAGCGATATTCCTATTTTAATGCTGACGGCAAAAAGTGAAACATCACAAAAAGTAAAAGGTTTCGGTTTAGGTGCAGATGACTATCTTGTGAAACCATTTGAACCAATCGAATTGGTTATGCGTGTCAAAGCATTATTAAAACGCTATAATATTACCATTTCACAAACATTAACAATTGGAGACCTAAAAATGAATCGGAGCACATATGAAATTTCTTACAAAGACCAGGAATATACCCTCCCTTTAAAAGAATTTGAACTGCTGTTTAAACTAGGCAGCTATCCGGGAAAAACTTTCTCCCGGGAAGAACTGATTGAAAACATTTGGGGTTATGACTATGAAGGCGATGAACGGACTGTTGATGTTCATATTAAACGAGTAAGAGAGAGATTTCCAGAGACATCCTCCCCTTTTCGAATTAAAACGATTTGGGGACTTGGGTACCGTTTAGAGCTGAAATCGATATGAATATGAAAAAACGTTTTAAACATATAGTTGGCATACTGTTTTTTTTATCCTTTACAACATTTAGCTTTTCGGCAGGATACTATCTTATTCAACTCCTGCCTATAAATTTGCCAAACTATATACACTATCTGGCAACGATTTTATTAAGCCTTCTCATCATGTTTCTTCTTGGCTATTTGATTCATTTTTTCCATCATTCTAAACGCCAGCATTTTGTTCAAGAAATTATTGCCGCTTTAAGAAAAATCGCAAATGGCGACTTTAATGTGCAGCTAGACTTTGAACTAGATGAACAAAATGAAATAAGTGAACTTATTGGCCATTTTAATCATATGACAAAACAATTAAAACAAATGGAAGAAATGCGGCAAGAGTTTATCTCCAATGTATCACATGAAATACAGTCGCCCCTTACATCGATTGTTGGCTTTGCTCAAGCAATTCAATATAATGAACTAACATTAGAAGAAAGAAATCATTATCTCACTATAATAGAAACAGAAAGCAGGAGATTATCCAAACTAAGTGATAATCTCCTCAAACTAACGTCTCTTGAATCAGAACAACATCCATTTGAGAAAAACAGTTACCGGCTGGATCAGCAAATTCGGCATATTATTTTAGCATGTGAACCAAATTGGACAGAAAAAGAATTAGAAATGGATGTATCATTAGACAAACTATTCATCACTGCAGATGAAGAATTAATGAGCCAAGTATGGACAAATCTCATCCATAACAGCATTAAATTTACTCCAAGCGGCGGGCAACTTTCCATTCGTTTACAACTAATAGAACATCAGGCAGTCATCTCGATAACAGATACAGGAATCGGCATTTCAGAACAAGACCAGCTTCATGTATTCGAGCGATTTTTTAAAGCAGACTTGGCAAGAGACCGAACCAAAAGCGGCAGTGGTTTAGGGTTATCCATTGTGAAAAAAATTGTAGAAATGCACGAAGGACAAATATCGGTTGAAAGCAAGTTGGGGGTAGGGACAACGTTTAAGGTTGTACTTCCTATTCTGTAAATCTAAATAAGCAAAAAAGCAGATTTTGTCGTCTGCTTTTTTATTTCCTTATGAATTTTCCCAATACCTATCCTGCTTTTCGAAATCTTGCCCATCTGTAACCCTGTTTATAACAGGTAAATAAGAGCGTAAGAAACATAATAATAATTAAAGCTACACTAGAAGATCGAAGCAGCAAAAGTCCAAATAAAATGCTTAAAAAAATAGCTATTCCTTTCATGAGTCGATTTGTGAATAGTTTAACTGCTGAAAGTATGCCAATCAAAGCGTTGGAGATGAAAAATGCATTCGCAAGAGCAACAAGATTTTCCACTGTAATAATCTGAAGCATGACAAATGATGCAACAATTAAATGAATCGCCATAAGTAATAGAATGGATGCAATCGGTGCGCCATTTTTCAATTTTTTTGTTAGAAAATAAAGTGCCGGCACTGATTGCGACAACGATGCCATTAATCGTGATACTCCCCCCGCCACCATCAAATATGTTGTTAAGCAAAGACCTGCCGCTACAATCGTCAATAACCCAATTGATAGTCCCCCGAATAGAGGATATAAAATGCCTGTCAATTGAATAGACAATTGGCCACTTGAGAAGTCCGTCCATTGCACAGCCGCAGCAATAAGCAGATTAACTGATGTAATGACAAAAGCACTTAAAAAAACAGCTTTGCGAATCGTTCTTTTTGGATTTTCTACTTCTTCAGAATAGTTTCCAATGATTTCCCACCCAACAATAATCCAAAACAGCAACAACAAACTGTGTCCAAATGAAGGAACATGAAATTCTTGAAGCATAAATTCATTTCGATGGTGAAACAGCAGAGAAAACACACTCCCACTTGTTAAAATCAAAACAGCAATCGATGAAATGACAAGGGATAGATTTCCAAGAAAAGTCAATCGAAATAGTAAAATTAGTCCACTTAAGACTAAAAGGATAATAGCAATCCACTCTACTTTAATGGATGATGTAAATAGCCAGGCATGCAAATATTCTGCTGCTGTCATCATGACAGCAATTGGTCCCATAAATGCGGCAAACATTAAAAAAATCGAAGAAAGGTTTTTCATTCGTAGACCAAAGGCTTTTTCAATCGCGTTTCCAATACCCCCTTCCCCTGGAAACATGAGCGTCAACTCTCCACAAAGCAAAGCAAAAAATATTCCAATAATAGACATCAACAGCCATGCAAAAATCGCATAATTTCCTGAAATATCATATATAATAGGCGGCAATAATATGATTCCTGACCCTAAAAGAGGTCCAATAATTAAACCGCTTAACGTAATTGAGCCAATCTTTTTTTGTTTCATTTGCTTTCCTCTTTTCAAAATAATGTTCATATCAAAAACAAATACGCATATTCATTTCTTACTCCCTATTGTATTCACTATTTACAATTCAGTAAAATAGATATATACGATAGATAATATCGGTTTTTCCGATAATAGGAGGGTTTAGATTGGAAATTCGTCATTTACAAACATTCAAATCAATCGTGGAGGCTGGAGGTTTTGCCAAGGCGGCTCATTATCTTGGATATGCTCAATCCACAATTACTGCCCATATACAAGCATTAGAAAATGAGTTGGAAGGGCCATTATTTGATCGGCTCGGAAAAAGTATTTCCTTAACAGAGCTGGGTAAGTCTTTTCTTCCGTATGCTAATGAGATGCTGCGTTTGCACAAAGCAGCGAAGGAGCTTCATCAGTCCTCTATTACAAAAAAAGGAAAAATAACAATTGGGGCATCGGAGTCTTTAACGGTTTATCGCCTGCCTTCTATCATTCAAGCATATAAAGAAAAATTTCCGGATGTACATTTATCTGTGAGAGTAGGAACATGTGAGGAAATTCAACATTTAGTAGAAATTGGTGATTTAGATATTGCATTGCTGCTTAATTTAGATTTGAAAAGCCAGCCAGCATTGGAAATGGAAAAAATGACAGATGAGCATATGAGCATTATTTTTTCTCCTCATCAACTTCAGCCTAACTCTATCCTTTATTCAGAAAGCAATTGTCCCTATCGTTCCTTAATGGATAAATTTATTGCAGAGGAAAAAATGTCTCCAACATCCTTTCATGAATTTTGGAGCATTGAAGCTATTAAAAAGTGTGTCCAATGTGGATTAGGCATGGCTCTTGTTCCTGAGATCACCATTCAAAATGAACTAAAAGAAGGAAAGTTAATAGCTAAACGTCTAGATGAAAAACATGGAAAGGTTGCAACATTTCTTTTTTACCATAAAAGCAGATGGGTCTCTCCAATCGTTCATTATTTTATCGAGGAAGCGAGGCAGTACTTTGAAGTGGAGAAACAGAAAAAACGCACAAAAAAATAATTTATCATGCATTAACGGGCTTTTCCGCCACCTAAGGGATGATGAAAGAAAACCAGAAATCTAGGTGGGGAGAAAATTGCCCGTAAAAGCCTGATGGGTTCCACTAATAATCAGTGAAGAACGTGGACCCCCCCACTGATTGAAGTTCCACTTTATCCAAATATCCTCACTTTTTTATATGCATTCTATCCATAAATTCAAACAGAAGACGCAAAAATAATGAGGCAAGCCAGATAACTGTTATTATAAAAAAAGATAGCATTTGCTCCTCTTCCAATAATTTTGCTAGCGGCAGAGTAAACAATGCTATCTTTCCTAGAATAAGCGTAATTATATGGACTGTTTGAATGTAAACCTTTCTGGAAAATCTGTCATGATACAATCAACTTCAACAGGCAATGACTGAATGTCTCTTCCATCATTAATAGTATAAATTCTTAATAACAGCCCTTCCTCACAGGCTATCTTTCCATATTCACTTCTTGCAAAACTAATCTCTGTATGAAGAGCTTTTGCATATAATGCCTTTGCCTCTGCTATTGCCTCTTCATTTATCCCTTTCACTAAAAGGGCAATTTCAATTACAGGTTTTAAATCTCTTACCTTTCTTAAGCTTTCCCAATTAAAAGAAGATAAGATGATTCGGTCTTCTAAATCATATTGCTCTATTAACGCAATTACTTTTTCCTCCAATCCCTTATAATTAACCACATCATTTTTTAATTCAATATTGATTATAAGTTGATTATTTTCTTGTACTGCCCATGAGAAGAACTCTTCTAATGTTGGGATTTTTGCTCCTGAAAAATTCAAATGAAACCAGCTTCCTGCATCCAATTTAAAAATCTCTTGGTCGGTAAGGTCTTTGACATATCCATGTCCATTTGTCGTGCAATTAACCGTTTCATCATGGATAATGACTACTGTCCCATCTTTTGTCAGTTGGACATCTAGTTCAATTCCACTTACCCCAGCCCTTCTAGAAGCCTCAAAAGCTTCCATAGTATTTTCAGGAAAACGACCGCTAACGCCTCGATGTGCAAATAAAGGTATCCTCACTTTTCCCATCATTTCCTCCTTTGTTTTCCTATTATTCATTTTTATCTTGCTTCATTTTCCGCTCTTTTTATTGGCAATTTCTATTGCACGAGTTGTTTCCTCTACAGCACGATCCAACGCTTCTTTTGGATTAGCCCCTTGATATAGACTTTCCATTGCATTAACAACTTTTTGTCTTGCTTCTGGAAACACTGATATTAAAGCCCCTTGTGTAGCTGAAGATGGAATTGTCTCACTAAGCTGGTCAACCGTCACTTTTAATTGAGGATATTTTTTCCATTCTTCTTTTACAATTTCCTCCTCATATGCTTTAGGATTGGTCGCAAAATATCCTGTTTCTACATGCCATTTTGCTTGTATTTTCGGCGTTGATAAATATTTCATAAAGTCCCATGCAGCTTCTTGTTTTTTCTCATCAATTCCAGAAGACATCCATAATGATGCACCACCGATAATTACACCTTGACGTTTTGCTTCATCTGGAACTGGAAGATAGGATACTCCCACTTCGAAAGGAGAGTTGTCTACCATTGCTTTCACACCAGCAGAAGAATCTAAAATCATCGCAATTTTTCCAGATTGGAACGCTGCACGCATATCATCCCAATTTTGTCCTACATTAGAGAAGGATCCTTCTTTATACATCTCATTTATTAAATTAAATACATTTAGCCCTTCTTTACTATTAAACACCGCTTTTGTTACATCACCGCTTCTGCCATTTTCTCCATCAACAAACAATCCGCCTTGCGCTGCTAAAAGCTCTTCAAAAAACCAGCCATAATTTAAAATAGAAAATCCTGTTTGATCTTCTTTTGTTAATTGTTTTGCTTGTTTTTGTAATTCATCAAATGTACGAGGCGCTTTTTCTGGATCTAGATCAGCTTTGCCAAATGCATCTTTATTGTAAATAAGCACAGGCGTAGATGAGTTAAATGGCATAGAATACTGTTTTCCATCTACTGAATAGTAATTAGAAATATTTTTTTCCCATTGGGTTGTATCATAGCCCTCTTTATCAATAAACTTCTGGATTGGCTGAATTTTACCTGAATCAATCATATACTTTGTGCCAACTTCAAATGTTTGCATGATTGCAGGAGCATCCGCTGTACCTGCAACTGTATTAAACTTTGTTAATGCTTCTTCATATGTACCTTGAAATATTGGCTTAATCTCAATATTTTCCTGTGATTGATTATACTCCGCTGCTATTTCCTTTAAAACCGTCTCTAGTTCTCCACTCATCGAATGCCAAAATACTACTTCTGTCTTTCCATTTCCATCTTCACTTGCTTTACTTGAATCCTTTGTGTTCGAATTGGTGTTTTGGGAACAAGCTGATACTAGCAATAGCAATAAAATCATTAGAAATAAACCTACTTTTTTCATAAGACTGACACTCCTTTAATGATAAAATTGGGATAAAACGATTAATAGCAGCAAAACGAGTGCTCCTGCCTTAAGATACAGGAAAGATTTACTTTAAGGCACCTTGTGTTAACCCTTCTTGCAGATTTTTTTGTCCAACTATTAAGAGAAGAAGCGTTGGAAGAATAACAACTATTACTCCAGCCATTACAACACCCCATTCTGTCGCAATTTCTTGAGATTGCAGTTGTTTAAGGCCAATTTGCACGGTTCTAACAGACTCATTATTCGTTACAAGCAATGGCCATAAATACATATTCCATGTTGTTAAAAAGCTATAAATTCCTAGAGTAGTTAAACTTGTTCGCGAATAAGGCAAAACGATTTTCCAAAAGAAACGAAAATTGCCGATTCCTGCAACTTGAGAAGCCTCATGTATCTCCTTAGGAATGGTTTTAAATTGTTGCCTAAGAAGAAATGTTCCAAAAGCAACCGCAAAAAAAGGAATGGATAAGCCTAAATAATGATTCAACCAACCTAATGCCTGCACTGTTTGAAAATTTGGAACCATTGTTGCTTCCCAAGGAATCATCATTGTTGATAAAAATACGAAGAAAATAAAATTTCTTCCTTTAAAAGTAATAAAAACAAATGCATATGCAGCTAAGCTAGACACAATTAGTTGACCAAACATAACGACAGTAGAGACTAGCAAGCTATTCCATATGTAATGTAATAAAGGGACCTTTCCAAATACTTTTTCATAGTTTTCTAGATGAATGCTTTTTGGCAATACGTTTCCTTGCAGCACCTCTCCTCCTTGCATAAAACTAATAGACAAAGCGTATAGAATAGGAAAGAACATAACGATTGCAAGTAGGCTCAGCAGTATATAGAGCAGTATTTTTTTAACAAGACTCATTGATAATGAACCTTCCTTTCCCCAAACTTAAATTGAATAAATGTCATCATAATCATGGAAAAAAATAGAATAACAGCTTGGGCGCTGGCAGATCCTATGTCATAGTTGATGAAAGCATCTTTATAGATGCTGTAAACAATGACATTGGTAGATTCTATTGGACCGCCTTTTGTTAAAATATCAATTTGTCCAAATGTTTGAAACGCGTTTATAAACGAGATAGTAATAACAAAAAATAAAGTTGGCGATAACATAGGAATAGTTATTTTTCTTAATTGATAAAAAGTGCTTACTCCAGCGATATTCGCACTTTCGTACAAGTTTTTATCAATATTTTGCAACCCTCCAAGCAAAATCAAAAAAGAAAAACCTGTATTCATCCAAATTGTAGCAATAGATACTGCAACCAGCGCTGTAGACGGATCCAATAGCCACGGTACTTCTTCTAATCCTATAAGGGATAAAAACTGATTGATAATACCTACTGTTGGATTATACATAAACATCCAAATAACAGATGAAGCAGCGACACTCATGCCCATCGTGGATGAAAAGATGGTTCTAAAAAAATGGATGCCTCTCAGTTTTGCATTAGCAAGCAGCGCTAATATCAATGCCAATGCTACGCCAACTGGGACAGTATATATGACAAAAAGCAATGTTGATTTGACGCTATTTAAGAAACTAGGCGATGAGAGAAGATAAGTAAAGTTTTCTAAACCAACGTATTCAATGGTCTTACCTTGAACATCTGTTAAGAACAGGCTTAGATAGATGGTTCTTATCATTGGATAAAAAAGAAAAATAGTAAATAATAGAATAGATGGCGACAAGTATCCTATTCCAGAAAGAGTGGCCATGACATTATTTTTATTAACCTTCCATTTACTCTTCTTCTTGACTGTGGACCTGCCTAATTCAAGTGTGCTCATTTTACAGCCTCCAAGGAAGCAATTGGGACACTTACTTTTTTTCTAGAAAGAATTTCTTCACTTTTTTTATCAAAAAGAAAAACATCCTCGCTCTTTATGTAAATATAGATAGTATCACCTATTGATAGTGGAAGCTGACCTGCACACCTTGCAATCCACTGAATGCCTTCTGCAATGACAAAGTTAATTAGTGTTTCCGTCCCTAATATTTCGACATTTGCTACCTCTACAGGATATCCTTCTTCTTTTTTCGTTACATGAATATGTTCTGGGCGGACCCCAAAAATGACATCTGTTCTGTCACCAATCCTATCCATCATTTCGTGGCTAATTGGAAAAAACCAGTTTCCATTACGAAAGGTGGAATGAAGAATATCCACTGTCATTAAGTTCATGGCGGGAGAGCCAATAAAAGAAGCCACAAACACATTGGCAGGATTATTATATAGATCCAGCGGTTTACCGAGCTGCTGTACTTCCCCCTCATTTAAAATCATCATTCGATCTGCCATCGTCATGGCTTCTGTTTGGTCATGGGTAACATAAATCATCGTAATGCCAAGCTTTTTTTGCAGCTGTCTTATTTCTGACCTCATTTTTGTACGCAATTTTGCGTCTAAATTTGATAATGGCTCGTCCATTAAACAAATAGGTGCATGTGTCACAATTGCTCTTGCTAAAGCAACCCTTTGACGCTGGCCCCCTGACAGCTCTTTTGGTTTTCTTTTTAAATAATGGACAATTCCCAACATTTCAGCTACTTGATAACATCTTTCCTTTTGTTCTTCCTTGGATATTTTTTTCACATGTAATCCAAACATAATATTCTCTTCTACACTTAAATGTGGGTATAATGCATAATTTTGGAATACCATTGAAAGATTTCTTTTGCTTGGCTCCAAGTCATTTCCATACTGTTCTCCTATTAATAAATCTCCGCTTGTAATTTTTTCAAGCCCAGCTATTAAGCGTAATAAGGTGCTTTTTCCACAACCAGACGGACCAACTAATACAAAAAATTCCCCTGGTTCAATCTTTACATCAATCCCTTTAATAACTTCTGTTTTCTGATTATAGGATTTTTTAATTTGTTTCAATTCTACTTGCATCAAGCACAACTCCCTTCTCCACTATTGAATGGCAACCAACGATTTCCACAATTTAGGATTACCTGCAGATACAGCAAAAGCCCCTGCTTCCAACGCGTCCCTCATCTGACTCCTTCTGTCGAATAAACCTCCCGTAATAATAGGGATATTGCTATGACTGTTTATTTTTTTAATCATGTCTGGCATTAATCCTGGCATCACTTCCAAAGCATCTGGCTGGATTTCCTGCGCTCCTTCTAGTCCATGATTCACTGCATCACTATCAACTAAAAAAAGACGTTGAATGGTCAGCAAGTTTTCCTGCTTGGCCATTTTAACAACCGAACTTTTTGTGGTAATAATGCCAGTAGGATTTAAATAATGAGAAATGAATCGAACTCCCTCTTTGTCATTGCTAATTCCAGAGATTTTTTCAATATGTATAAAAACAAATCTTCCTTCCTGCTTTAACAAATCCACATACTTTTTAATCACAGTAATATTCCCAAACATCAAAAAGGCCGATTGAATATTAGTATGCAAAAACTGATCAAATGTTTTTGGGCTTTTAATTGCTGCAATTACCCGATCTTCCTCTAACCTTCTAAAAAAAAACTCCTGTTCACTTATCAACTCTTCTTCCCTCCTAAAAACAAAGACCCCAAATTAGAAAAGAACGGAAGATGCTTTTCTATTTTGTGGTCTCTCATGTCGTAACCGCTTTTAATATTCACTTGTAACTACAATTTTACTTTACGAGATAAATGTAAAGCAGATATTAAGGGGAGGTATAGAATTGTAAAAAACTGCTAGGAATATATATGACAGAAAAAATTAAAAGTGGTCTATCCATCCGTTTATAAAACGGTCTTTTTGCTACAGCGGCATCTAGACAAATCTTATTTACGTTCGTATAATTACAAATAAAACGCTATCATTTTTTCGAAAATTCTTGATAATATTTATACATATACAAGGTAGGTGAGATTGGAATTTTAAAATCATTAATAAAATTATTATCATGAACGTAAGAGTTTATTATTAAAACATACTGACTATAGGAAGGTAAATAATATGCAAGCTAATGAATTAAGAAAGCTATGTGCAAAGGAAGCAATGAATTATATTCAAAATAATTATATTATAGGATTAGGTGCAGGAAGAAATATTGAGTGCTTAATAGAATATGTAAGTGAAGAAATAAAAAATGGATTAAAGCTGAAAGTTGTAACTCCTTCTTATAACACAAAAAGGCTGTGTGTTGAGAAGGAGATTGAAGTGCTTGAAACATATTTTGTAGATGAGATTGATGTTGCATTTGATGGATGCGGAGAGGTAGACCAAAACTTTTATGCTTCAAAAAGTGGGGGTGGAGTCCATACAAAGGAAAAATTAATTGCTGCAATGGCTAAAGATTATATTTTGCTCATTGATGAAGAGAAGTTTACAGATACTTTAAGCTGCAAATATCCGGTTTCACTGGAAGTTATAAAAGATTCCTTAAGTTATGTAATCAAGAGTGTAGAAAAAATCGGAGGAGTGCCAACTGTTAGAAGAAGCAATATAAAGGATGGCTATACCATAACTGATGACGGTAATTTTTTGATAGATGTCCAATTTCATTCAGTAAAAGATTTTAAAGCGCTTAATGATTATTTAAATAGTATTGATGGTGTTATCGGAACAGGTTTATTTACAAAAGAGGTTACCAAAATAATTATTGCCACTGAAAATGGAGTCAGAATAGTTTCAAAAGTATAGTTATCTATTAAAATGATGGAACTATTCCTTAATTAATGAAAATAAGAATAATCACCATATAGTTAATGAATTTATTGAATTTGAAGATAGGATTAAAAATAATAAACTTGAAGAAAGATGCCACATCTTGAAGTATAGCCTGCTAGTTTGCGAAGTCCAGTGAATTGTAAGAAATAAAGGTGGAATAATATTTCCAGCAGATATTGAAATGATATAAATATATTTTAGGAGAATACTATGCTTACTATTGGTTATATTGGAAATGGGAAAAGCACTAACAGATACCACCTGCCATTCGTACTGCAAAGAGAAAATATAAAGGTCAAAACCATTTATCAAAGAAATCCTGAGCATGAAAGCTGGGATAGAATTGCAGGAGTAAATTATACTTCTGATTTAGATGAATTATTAAATGATAAGGACATTCAACTCATTGTAGTTTGCACAAGACATGACAGTCATTATGAATATGCAAAATTAGTATTGGAACATAATAAACACTGTTTGGTTGAAAAGCCTTTTATGGAGACCTCAGAACAGGCAAAAGAAATATTCGCATTGGCAAAAGAGAAAGAATTAATTGTTCAGGCCTATCAAAACAGACGTTTTGATAGTGACTTTTTAACGGTTCAAAAAATCATTGAAGAAGGCAAAATAGGGGACTTGCTGGAAGTGGAAATGCATTATGACTATTATCGTCCCGAAGTACCAGAGTCTGTTCATTCTTTTAATCCTCTATTGTCCTATTTGTATGGCCATGGCTGTCATACACTGGATCAGGTCATCAGCTATTTCGGCAAACCCGATCATATACATTATGATGTAAGACAATTATTGGGACAAGGAAGAATGAATGATTATTTTGATTTGGATCTATATTATGGTAAGTTAAAAGTATCTGTAAAATCCAGTTATTTTAGACTGAAAGAAAGACCAAGCTTCGTCGTCTATGGAAAAAAGGGATGTTTTGTGAAAGAAACCAAGGATCGTCAGGAAGAACATTTAAAGTTATTTTACATGCCTGATAACAAAGATTTTGGTATAGATAAAATAGAACATTATGGTGTGTTTACATATATTGATGAAGAAGGTACCATCCATGAAGAGAAGGTAAAATCCGTAAATGGTGATTATGGAAGAGTATATGATGATTTATATGAAGCCATCACAAATGGTAAAGATAAAACCATTACGGATGAACAGACATTGCTGCAAATGGAAATATTAGAAACTGGAGTTAAAAACCTAAAATAAAACTATAATCGTTCATTATCAGAATGCCTACAATAACGTAACGGCAAGGGAGTGTCTCCCCTGCCGTTACGTTATTGTATATACAATTTTTATCCCCCTCCCCCTTTCATATTAGTGTTTAATGGCAGATTACATTTTAAATTGTGCTATTGCCTCTTCAAGCTCAATAGCCATTTTTGCAAGTTCTTGCGCAGCATAAGAAACATCCTCCATGGAAGCAGTCAATTCTTCAGAAGAAGCGGCAACAATTTGGGAATGATCATTTACTTTAACGGTTGTTTTCGAAACACTTTCAATATGCTGAACTACTTCCTCAATTCTCCGTTTCACCTTGTTCATGGCAATTCCAACCTCGGAAACATTGATGGATACAGTGTTCACAGAATCTGTTATCTGATCAAATGCCAAGCCGCTTTTATTAACAAGGATAAGCCCTTCTTTTGCAGAACTTGAACCTTTATCAACTAAATTCATAGATTCATGAATGCCTTCTTTAATATCATTAACAATATGATTAATTTGTAGGGCAGATTGGCTCGATTGCTCCGCAAGCTTACGGACTTCATCCGCTACAACGGCAAATCCTTTCCCATGTTCACCAGCTCTTGCAGCTTCAATCGCCGCATTTAAAGCTAAGAGATTCGTTTGTTCAGATATGGATTGAATGATCATGCTAATCTGGCTAATTTCATTTGATTTCTCATTCAGCTCGCTAATTTTTTCAGCAGATGATGTCACATGCTCATCTATTTCAGTCATTTGCTGTACTGTCATGTTTACTACATCGCTGCCTTGGTAAGCTGTTTCAGAAGAAAGTTGAATGGAGTTACTAACATTATTCATACTGGTAGCTACATTGGCAACATGTTGAGAAACTTCGTTAATCAATTCAACCGTATCTTCCATTGCATTTGTTTGTTCATCACTTCCTGCAGCAACCCCTTGAATAGATTCAGCAATTTGATTAGATGCTTTTTGATTATCTATTGAACTAGCTGCAAGTTCCTCTGATGTGGCAGATAGTTGTTGTGAGCCATCTGAAATTTTCATAATCATTCCTTTTAGGTTACTTGCCATAACATTATAATTGTGACCCATTTCTCCAATTTCATCATTTGCCTTGATTTCCACTCGCTGAGTTAAATCTCCATTGGACATTGCCAGTGATAAGTCGCTTATCTTCTTTATATTGTTAGTAATCCTTAAACTCATAAAAATGGATATGAGAATAGAAATGACTGCAACTATTACTCCCAATATAATGATTACATTGCGAATTTGATCTGCAGTTGCTGATAGCTCCTTTTTTTCAATTACAGAAACATAATGCCAACCAGCATTTTTAGAACTAACAACGTTTAGCACGTATTCTTTTCCATCAAGTTTTGTTTCAAACGATCCATCCTTATTCGTTTTTGTTAATCCTGGAATGTTAAGCTTTGAAATAGGCTGAAAATTCATTTTAGCATTTTTAGGATGCGCTAATATTGTGCCATCACTTTGAGTTAGAATAACATACCCATTTTTCCCGATGCTGATTTCTTTAATTAAAGCCGTTAATCCTTCCAGACTAACATCCAGACCTAGTACTCCTTTTTGATTGCCATTTTGCTCAATAGTCACAACATTGCTAACAATAATCGAATCAGAACCAGTTGCTGCATACGCACTGGTCATTTTCACGTTTCCTGGATTTTCTAAGGCTGCAGTGTACCAAGGTCTTTTTGTAGGATCAAAGCCTGGTGTAGTAGGGCCTTCTGGATATTGAATATATCCTCCATCTGAAGTTCCCATATAAACATAAGCTGCATTGGAATGGGATTTGCCAAACTGTGAAAATAAATTAAATATCTCCTTCTCTTTATCCCCGTTTTTAGAAGGGGTCATTTCAATAGAGTCTCCCTCTGTTTCCTCTTTATAGGAGGTGATACTTTTATCAACGGATTGAACTGCTGGATTCGTAGATAAAAGCATGGCATTTTCTTTAATAGACTCAAAATAAATGGAAATAGCATTGTCTACTTGTTTAATTTCTCTTTCACTAAACTTGATATAGTCCTGTTCAGTCTTCTCAGAAACCTTACTATTAATAAAAAAGCCAATTAAAATAATGGGCAGCAGGGATAAGGCGAGAGAAAAAAACAAGAGCTTTACCTTAAAAGTAACTTTCATATTCTTCATATACTTCTACCTCTCACTAAAAGAAGAAAAAGACAAAGAAATTGTCTTTTTCTCTCATTTTATTGTTTAATTCTCTTGTATTAGTGGCTTAAAATAAGCTGGTTGTCTTGAAAGAATTAATAATTCTTGATTAAACCAAGCATCCGGTTGAATGGTCTTAAACTTTACGATTAAAGCTTCTTCTTTATTAGCAGACGCTACGACTGGTTGATCAAGTGCATACAACGGATCAAGTGTATAAAGGCTGCTTCTTCCTGCATATTCCTCTTTTGTACCCACATAATTAGCTACAACTGTATAGGCTTGTGCACCAATTGCAACTGCATCCCAAGTAACCATAGACCCTTCTGGATATGTATTCGCTGAGACGGTTTTATTTATCTGCATTTCTCCGCCATATTGACCATTCCAAGCAGAAGGGATTGCAATGATGTCAGCTCGTTTTACCGCTAACACACTTGATGCTTCTGGGTATTGAGCATCTTCCCCTAGTAAAACCCCTATTTTCCCTAAGCTTTTTGTTTCAAATACCGATAGTGTTGAACCTTCTTTTGCCCACTTTTTATCACTTTTGTTAAGATGTGTTTTTTGATATTTCCCTACTGTTTGACCATCTTCAGAAATAAGGATTGCTGTATTAAATAAATGATTATTTTCTTGTTCAACCATACCAAAAACAATAGATACTTGATATTCTTTCGCGAGTTTAGCTATGAATTGAGTAGTCTCACCATTTGCTTCTTCAGCAAGTTTTTTAATTTCATTTTTATGTAAGTTATTAACTGGACCTGTTGATGATAGTTCTGGCAAAACAACTAAATTCAACTTAGAGTCTTTTAATTTTGCTTCCTTAATTAAACGTTCTATTTTTTCTTTATTTTTTTCTTTGTTGCCAATCACTGGCTCATACTGAAGTGCCGCTGCTACCACATCATGAGGGGTTGTATTTTTTGTATAATCCCATGGTGCCACTGTAAGCATTAAATCCTTATATAGTTCTGGTCTTCTACCTTCCAAATATTCCTTATTTTTGTTATCAAAATTTTTCGGATCGATAGTTGCATAAGTGATGGTTGGCTCGTCAATATCTTCGCTTTCCGTCATAACTACCTTTGCTTCAGCTAATTTATCGCCTTCTGGTGACCAGATAGCACTTCCACCAATCATATGGAAACCAACTTCGGTGTTAGAACGGTTTGCACTAACAACGTACATTCCATTTTGCTGGGCTCTAGCCGGTAATGCTGATATAGCTTGAGCAGATGAATTGGTTGGAAATGCAAGGATATCAGCTCCCTGTATTCCAGCAAGTCTAGCAGTTTCTGAATAAGCTGAATCCATACAGATATTGATTGCTATTTTTCCAATCTTAGTATCAAACACTGGTACACCTAAATCTCCCCAGGCTCCCCAATGCATTTCCGTTTCCCACATTTGTGTTTTTCGGTATTTTCCAACATAGCCTTCTGGACCTACTAATGCTGCAGAATTATAATATAAATCCGTTTTTCCATCTACTTCAGGCATTCCGAAAACAACATAAGAATTATACTTTTTCGCTAATTTGGCAAAAGCAGCAGTCGTCTTACCAGGAATCGTATCAACGAATGGCTTGATTGCTTCACGATTAGCATAATAATAGCCAGTAGTAGCCATTTCCGGTGCTACAACAAGTCTAGCTCCCTCTTTAAATGCTTGTTCCGTTACTTTTAATAACTCTTCAATATTTTTATCTCTTTCATTTAAAATCGGATTGAATTGAACGGAAGCGACTTTAAATGGGCTAGAAACCATATCTTTTTGAGTGATTTTCCCCTTTGCTTCAGCAGTTGAATATGGTTTGCTCCATTGATACCCTACGAGACCTACTACTAATACTAGCAGTGTAAGTATACTAACTAATTTTTTTGATTGCATAGTTTCCCCTCATCTTTAACTTTTTTTAAACTAAATAGCAGCTTGGTCTCCCAAACTATATGGAATAGGATTATGTAGAATAATTTTTATCTCCCCATTCTAGAAATGTCTCTTTCACTCCTTAAAAGCAAACAAAAAGATGGCTACATCCAATGTAATGGAACAGCCATCTTTATAATTGGGCTATTCGGCAACCTGGCAATCGTATTCCCCTACGGAACTTTAGACCCACGGCTTTGCGTCCTTACCTTTCAATAAGTTTGCCTTTTCGTATTTTTCTAGTAAATTCATCATAGATAATTTTACTCACTTTTAATTTATCGGCTATATAATGATTATTTTTAATAATAATTATTATATTTTTTAAAAATATTATTATAGAATTTTTTATCATTATGATGATTTATACATTGTTTATTATTAAAACTGAATAACTGACTATATATAATGGACTTTTTTGTATTCGATCTTACGTTTTTCATATTCCTGAATATATTATTGATTATAAATTTACAAGCTACTCTATCAATACCTTTATAATTCCTAAAAATCATTTACATTTAGAATGATAGTAAATAGCAATCCATTAGAGAAAGGCATAAGTATCATCTAAAAAAGGGGACTAACCAAATTGGTTAATCCCCTTCTAATGTTTGATTTGCTCTATCAAGTTTAAAGATTTCCTTCGTATTAACTATTTCTTATTAGCAAACTGTTGTTGAAATATATAATTCATTTCTTGAGCTGGAATTGGCCGGCTAAAGAAGTACCCTTGCGCTTCATTACATCTTTCTTGTTGGAGAAATTGTAATTGTTCCGCAGTCTCCACACCTTCTGCAATTACTTTTAAATCTAGATTCTGAGCCATATTGATAATGGTGCTAACGAGTGAAGCATCTTTCTGATCAATATAAATATTCCTTGTAAAAGTCTGATCAATCTTTAATGTATCAATAGGAAAGGTTTTCAAATAGCTTAAGGAAGAATAGCCAGTTCCAAAGTCATCAATAGATAAATAAATCCCCATGTTCTTTAAATTATGCATAGTCGAGACTGCATGCTTTGAATCTTGAATGATACTTTCAGTAAGCTCCAGTTCAAGGTATATGGGGTCAAGTTCCGTCTCCTTTAATATCTTTCTTACCGTTTCAACAAAGTTAGATTGTTGAAATTGAAGCGAAGAAATATTAACAGCCATTCTTATAGGCGAATAACCTTCGTTCTGCCATTCCTTATTCTGCATACAAGCTTTGTAAAGGACCCATTCCCCTATTGGCACAATCAATCCGGTTTCTTCAGCCAAAGGAATAAATTCCGCAGGTGAGATGGTTCCCCACTCGGGATGATGCCAACGAAGAAGCGCTTCAACACCAAGTAATTTTCCTGTTCCTATATCAATCTGCGGCTGATAAACTAATTTAAATTCATTGTTAACTAAAGCTTTACGCAAGCCTAATTCCAGTTTCATTTTCTTAGAAATGGTCTCGTTCATCTCAGGCGTATAAAACTCAAAGTTATTTTTTCCTTGTTCTTTTACTCGATACATAGCTGTATCAGCATTTTTTATTAATGTTTCCGTGTCTCTCCCATCTTCTGGATAGACAGAAATTCCAATGGATGGGGTAACAAATAGTTCTTGTTCTTTTATCACTATAGATCTACTAAATAAATCTAATATCTTTTGAGCAATTTTTGTTACCTTATCTGAATTTGACTGTGGTATGAATACAATAAACTCATCTCCACCCTGACGAGATACAGTATCTGCCTTTCCCAAACAAGCTTGAATTCGATTAGCTACCTCAATTAAAAGCAAATCACCCATTGCGTGACCTAGTGTATCATTTATATACTTAAAACGATCTAAGTCTATAAACATAACACCTAGGGATTGTTTATTATCTTTTGCTTGTTCTAACGCTTGGTTAAGACGGTCATTTAATAAGAGACGGTTGGGCAAACCAGTTAAAGAGTCACGATAAACCATTTGGTTGATTTTTTTCTCCGATTGTTTTCTTTCTGTGATATCCCTAATGATACTGCTAAAATACATATTCTCCTCTTCGTTCCAAGTGGCAATCGAAAGTTCAATGGGAAAGACGTCCCCTCCCTTTTTTAAACCTTGTAATTCTACTGTTTTTCCAATTACGTGAGGTTCTTGAGTAGAAATATATCGTTTCATCCCTTTTTGATGAGCCTCCCTATACTTTTCAGGAATGATTATCTGTAAGTTTCTTCCTAAAACTTCTTTATCTTTATATCCAAAAATAAGTTCCGCACCCTTATTCCATGAAATAATGTTTCCCAAGCTATCGGCTAAAACAATGGCATCCGTGGCCGACTCTATAACAGACTGGAACTTGCTCTCAAACTTAATAGATTGAGATTGAAATCTCTTCTCTACAAAAATACTGATAAAAACTAACCCGAAGATAATCAGCATAGCAATTCCAATTGAATACGCTAGAATCGTGCTGTTAAATAACGACACAGTCGGTTCAGCATGATGATGAGCCTTAAACTTTGCTGCCGCCATCCCGGTATAATGCATCCCTGATATTGCTATCCCCATAATAAGAGCGCTACCCGCTTTTCTCCACCACATATCTGGTGTGCTGTAATTCTGGCTTATAAAAAATAAGAGATACAAACCTACTAAAGAAGATATAAACGCAATAATAGCTGAAAGAATCCACAATAAAAGGCTATATTCTATAATGGCACCCATCTCCATAGCTTCCATACCCGTATAATGCATGGAAACAATTCCTATAGCCATAAAAATGGCTCCTAGAATAACTTGTGTTTTTCCCATCGTAGTTCTGCTGATAATAAAAAATGCTATTACAGAAGATATAATGGCTGGAAAAATAGAAAAAATCACACCTGTTATACTATAAGAGACAGGTATACTTAAATGAAACGCAAGCATCGCAATAAAATGCATAGCCCATATCCCCAAGCCCATAGCAAACGCTCCTGTCCATAGCCAAATATGCCGCACAAACCCCTTTGCTTTATTCATTTGAATACTTAAAGATAAGGCAGCGTAGGAGGCAACTATTGCAATAATAATAGAAAGTACAACTAGAGAGATCTGATATGTACCGTAATATGCGTGCATTATATTTACCACCCCCTTAATATCAACTTTTATATCGGAAAAATTTATAATTTCTGAATCCCTATCTATAAAGAAATATTTCAAAATCTTTTTCCTAAAAAAAGAACAGCTACTATCTATGGTTATATTTTAATGCAATTATAACTGGTTTAACCAATTATCAATCGTATAGTAATAGAGCAACAAAAGCGCTCGTGCTAGGTATTAATTAGAACTAGACTTCACCAGTTCCATCAATTTTTCGGTTGTCTTTTCGGAAACAGTATAAATAGTGTTGGTATCCTCTGCTTTCATCAAGGTGCTCTTTTGCTCTTTTTCCCCAATCCATAAATACAAATTCTCCTTACTTTCCTTATCATAAAATATATCCAAATGAAATTCAGGGGGAGCCATATCGACTATGCCCTCTTCTTTTTTTGCACTTAAAAAGATTGTTTGAAAGGATTTTAAGGATTCTTCATCATCATAACTAATAATATTACTACTATCTGTAGATTTTGATACATTAACCTTTATAAAATTCCTCTCTATGGAAAGTTCTTTAGAATTTTGTGATTCAGCAGATCTATCTTCTTTAGATTGACAACCCCAAAGAATCATAGCCATTAAAATGACTGATAGTATTTTAAACAGTACTGTTCTCAATAGATCAACTCCCAAAGTTTTATTCTCCAATTAGACGATCCAAATCCATTGAATGTTTCTACAACATAGGGATATTGTGGAAAATAACGAATTTTACAGAATATAAAAATTTCTAGCTCCTTTAAAAAGAAATTAGAGCTTCTGTTTTATACTTTATTGTTATTTTTTTATATTAAATTAGTCTCCTACTTGATTAATATGAATGGCAAGCTCATCGTGTTCCTTCCCCTCTAAGACATAGGAGAAAAAGTTATGTAGTTTATCCCATGCTTCATGTACCTGCGCCGCCAAAGCAACTCCCTCATCTGTAAGATAAGTCAAGTGTTTCTATCAGATTGTTTATTATTTAAATAAGAAAAAAGCCGACTACAAAAAGTCGTTTTAGCGACCTTTTGAGTTAGCTTTCATTTAATTACATTTAACTATTATTAAAAAGATTATGCTTTTATCATTCTGTAACGAAATAAATAGTTTTCATTTAAAGAAGCTTATTAAGACGTGTAATCCCCTTCATTGCATCTTTCATAATATTATCAATTAGCGCTTCCACCTTTGGAACATCATTTATCAAACCGATAACTTGTCCAGCCCAAGCAAATCCATTTATTTGATCTCCATCATAAATATATTTAAGATTAGATGTACCACTTACCATATCTTTTAATTCTTCGTAAGTGTCTCCTTGCTTTTCTCTTTTGATAATATTCATGGAATAATCAGATTTCAACACTCTACCTGGAGTGCCAAATGTACGTTTAATAACAACAGTGTCCATTTCTGTTCCTTCTACAAGTGCATTTTTATAAGACTGAATAGCATCTACACATTCTACTGTCGCTATAAAACGAGTTCCCATTTCAATCCCTTCTGCACCAAGTGCTAACGCTGCAAGAAAGCCTCTGCCATCTCCAACCCCACCGCTAGCAATAACAGGAATAGAAATTGATTCAACAACACGAGGGATCAGAACCATAGTGCCGATATCGTCCTTCCCAATATGCCCTCCACCTTCTTGTCCAACAGCTATTACAGCAGATGCACCTAGCTTTTCTGCTTTTTTTGCTTGTCGAACAGTGGATACAAGAACTAGGGATACAATGTTTTCACCCTTAATGCGTTCTAGAATGGGCTCAGGATTGCCTCCTGTAATAGAAATTACCTTCACTCTTTCTTTTATCGCAGTTTCTAAAAGTTCCATATAGGCACCATTATAGGAACCAATAGCAAAATTCACTCCAAAAGGTTTGTCAGTTAAAGCTCTGACTTTTTGAATTTCTTCCCTCAATCTCTGAGGTGTAAATAATGTCATAGCTGTAATTTGGCCAAGTCCCCCAGAATTAGAAACAGCTGCAGCAAGCTCAGCATTACCTAAGTAAGCTAATCCTCCTTGAATAATTGGGTACTTTATATTTAATAAGCTGGTAATACTAGTCTTCATTATAAAACCTTCCTATCATATTATAATTAAGTAAAAAATATAAATTAAAGTTTTATTGAAATCATAACATGTGACTTACCCTTCTTCCAATAAACTGTCACCTTCTCAAAAATCAAGTTTACTAAACTATTATCATGAAACATGGCTATTACTCTATTCAAATCTTACAAAACTATCCTTTAACACCAAATCCACGTAATGCTTGCTGCTACATTCTAAATATTTCTATTAAGAATAAATCCATTCCGAGAAGAACAACACTTTTAGCAACCTCAGGCCTTACTCCCCTTACGATAAAGCGAACGCCAAGCAAACCAAGTACGGCACTAGTTTTAAATAGACAGTCGATTACGGTTTCGTCAAGTTGATTGATGCCTAAAAAATCGCTAATTAAAACACGGCTGTACTTTTTGTTTTATTTTCCTCAAGGACTGATTGTATGTGCCGTACTATCCATGCTCTATACTCCTCAGGTATTCTGCTCCACCTAAGTTTCTTATAATCTGTCTAATTTGGTTGTTTCTGGTATTGGAATAATAAATGATTTTTGAGCTGGTTTCCATGCTAATACAGCTTGTGCAGATATTGCATTCTTACTTTCAGCAACGTTAGCCATTAATTCTAATAACACTTGGTTATGACCAATCACTTCAGGTTTAAATCTCCCCATAAAACTTCTAAAGTCACCTTCTTCATATGTTGAATCTTTTGTATATTTTCCGCTTAAGAAGCCATTTTCTAATGGACTGTAAGCAACAAAAGAAATTGACAAATTGGACATGGCGAGGGCCATGTCCAATTTGATAATCCCAAGCTTCTTCAGCATATAAATGACAAACCCCACTTTAACCAGAGAGTTAACGTGGGGTTTGTTTACAACCTAAAAATATCAAAAGGCAGCTGGTTTACTGTCTATATATTAGACTTCCAATCAAAGATAAAATCATCATCAGTCAATGGCTCTACTTTTGTAGCTTTTACGTAACCATTTCCTTTTACAGAGAAGAAGTCGTGATTCTTGGTGTCTGTTTTCATGCCATTTTCAACAATCGGGTTGATTGGCTCTGACGGATATACAGCCTCATATCCAAGATTCATGCATGCTTTGTTTGCATTGTAGCGGATAAATTTATTCACTTCGTCCACCAGACCAATTTGCTGGTATAAATCCTGTGTATATTCCAGCTCATTTTCATAAAGAGTGTTTAATAAGTCCAGTCTTTCGCGAGCAGCTTTTTCTTGCTCCTCTGTTGTTAGCTTTGCATATAGCTCCTGAGAGATAAGGCCTATATACACGCCATGAATGCTTTCGTCGCGGATGATTAAGTTAATGATCTCTCCTGAAGCGGTTAACTTGCCTTGACCTGCTAAAAACAGCGGATAGAAAAAGCCAGAATAAAATAAGAATGACTCAAGATACACTGAAGCAACTGTTGCCATATAAAGATCATATTTACTTACTTCAGGCTTAAACAGCTTTTGATAGTATTCGGAGATTAGTTTTCCCTTTGATTGCAATTGAGGATGATTGTGCACCCAATCAAATACTTCGTCAATTTCTTCTTCTGTAGCTAATGTCGTAAAAATCGTAGAATATGATTTAGCATGGATTTGCTCCATCATTCCCATAAAGGATAGGACGCCCTTGCGCTGCAGTCCCTCTACATGCATACCGATCAAAGGCATTCCTTCTCCACCTTGCTCTGTATCCAACAACGTCAGGCCGCCCAACACTTTTTTGTAAGTATCTTGCTCTTCCTGTGACAGCTCTCCCCATGTATTTTTATCAGCAGAAAGACTGATCTCTTCTGGCAGCCAGAACTGTCTAGTATTCTGCGTATAAAACATCTGTGTGAAATCATCTTCATGCTGATTCCAGTTAACAGCATACTTTGTCATTTCATTTCCCCCAGTAATTCAAAAAAATAAGGGGGAGTCATTGCTCCCCATGTTCCTTCTCTCATTAAACGGCACATGCAATACATTCGTCAATCGCTAAATTGCGGGTCCGTGTATAGTAAAGTGATTTTAATCCTATTTCATTCGCATAAATATAATAGCGAGCCAATTCTTTTGTGGAAACATCAGAGTTTACATAAAGAATAGTAGATATGCCTTGGTCCACATGCTCTTGTGCGGCTGCAATTAAGTCCATCACCTTAAATTGGTTCATATCAAACGCGGATTTATAGAACCAGAAGTTCGTTTCATCCATATAAGGCATTGGATAATACGTAGTAGAGTTCGCATATGTACGAGACTCAATTTGGTTAACGACTGGCATTACAGATGCTGTCGCATTTTGGATATAGCCAATCGATTGTGTCGGAGCTACAGCCAATCGATACGCATTATACATTCCATATTCTTGCACTAATTCAGCTAATTCTGCCCAGTCCTCGCAATTCGGAATATAAATGCCTTCAAACAATTGCTTTACCTTGTCTGTTTTAGGAGCAAAGCTTACTTGCTTGTATTTCTCAAAGTATGTCCCTTTCGCATACTCCGATTTTTTGAACTCTTTGAACGTTTCTTTTTTTTCTTTTGCGATCATCATGCTCTTTTCAATAGAATAGAAATTCATCATCATGAAGAAAGTCGCCGCAAAGTCTTTTGCTTCATCCGATTCGTAGCTGATTCTATTTTTCGATAAGTATCCATGAAGGTTCATTGCCCCTAGTCCTACTGCATGAAGCTCTTCATTGGCTTTTTTGACAGATGGAGCATTTTGTATGTCCGATATATCAGAAACAGTCGTTAATGCCTCAATACCAACATGTACAGAATCTCTGAATACATCGCCAGGCTGCATGACATTCGGGATGTTCAGTGAGCCTAAGTTGCAGTTAATGTCACGGCGTATAATATCCTCTTGTCCGTAATCCGCAATTTCAGATGTTTCCTGAAGCTGAAAGATTTCTGTCCTAATCTTTAGCTAAGCTCGCTAGGCTTAACCCATGGGGCTGCATCTCTACAATGCAGAGGAGACTATATCACAACCCTCAGCTCAACCTGGTGGGGTTCTCCGCTTTTCGGATACACTGTATCCTACTCTACTCGCTTCTTCACTGAAGTTTTTCATCCAGCTATGCTTTCGATAGTCGTTAGGCTTTTAGTTATCGTATTCGTTCAGAAAGTCTCTTATAGGTAGGAAATTTGTCGTTATCGAGACGGCGGATAGTGGTTGCCGTGGAAGTTCCAATCGCCTTAGCTGCTTCCTTGATGCTAGCATACACCACACCATCTATCTCAACCTTGCATGTTGGATTATTCATTTTCTTCACTATCTGATTTTTGGGAACGGCTCGTTTCCAATCAGGGAAGTTATCTGAATCCAACCGATACGACATTTTGGTGACGCTCATTCCGAGTGCTTTAGCTGCCTCTGTCTGGCTTTTGTACTCTATCCCTTCTATTAGGACAGCGCGATTGTTCGCGGCCTTCACCGAATTAATCATACGTTCTGTTTTGGGCTTTCCGTATTGATGATTCGATGTTCCTGACATTTGACTCTTCCTCATTAAGCGAATCTCTTCTTTTCGAGGATTTGTAGTAAAGATATCTCCACCGATAGAAGTCATCTTAATGTTGTAGTAGTCAGGAGACAGAACGGCGTTTCGCTCGAGAATGTAACGCTCTTCCATCGCATTCAGCTCTTCGTCCGTGTAGGCTTCTTCTAAAATGACTTTTTCGAAATTCTCCTTGCCATATTTTTTCATGGCTCGTGTCAGGTATAATCCTGAACCCAAGTATTTCTTCCAGTCATTCTGGCGAGCGTAAATGCATTTTCCTATATATTTCTTTCCATTCACCTTGTTTATGGTTTCGTAGATGAACCCATAAGGCACTTTCTCTGCCATTTGCACGACCTCCGATCATCCAATATAAGGTAATATAACCATTAAGATGTAGGATTCGCAACTGGAATATTTCGATACGATAACATTTAGCACGGTGATGACCGCTACCCTTTTCTAAGTCGGTAGGGCTTCTCCCGTTTAACGGAGTTATTCGACTGCCATTACTGACAGAAGGTGCTAGTAGTTAACACAGATTCGACATTTTGATTTGTCCAATATCCTTAAGAGCATGTCCTCTGTTTGCATTAGATTTGTTCATGAAGTATGGATAGCCTGATTCCAGCTGGATTTGGGCAATTTTTGTGATCATTTCACGTGCTGACATGGCGACACGCTTTTTCACATTTGGGTTAGCCACAAGCTCTTCATACATGTCATCCATTCTCATGTCATCCAAATGAACACCATATTCCTTAAAGACGCTGAAAGGAGCGAATACATATAGCTCTCTATTTTCTTTCGCCAATTGAAAAAATTTATTTTCCACAATTAATCCAATAGAAAGTGTTTGGATGCGTGACTTCTCGTCCGCATTTATTTTTTTTGTCACTTTACCCAAGGCTTTCGCCAAGGAGTGGACTATATCATCTACTATAATAGTAGCCTTGCACTTGGACGGGCGCTAATCTCCCGCCTACTCTACTTGCTTCCGTCTTATGACGTGCGTTCGATAGTCTCTACACCTTCTTGCCAGAATTGATAATTTGGAAATCTGTCGGATAATACTCGATACTTTATTGTATTACCTGGTACACCGAATGCTTTACCAGCAGCTGCAAAAGAATCATACTGAATGCCCTCAACAACAATCGGTTTCTTTTGCTTTTCTCTGCCTTGATTGACTTGACCCTTTTGAGCTTCACTAATCTTCTTCTTAGTTTCTTCTTTGTGGGTCTTTCCCTTACGAGCTTTAGACATCTTCTCTTTCGTTTCTTCACTGTGCTTTCTACCATCGAATCTCTTAGTAATTGTCGCCCTCATCTTTTCCATATGTTCTGGATTATCATACCAAGGGTTATTCTCTCCCTTGTTTATTTGCGATAAGAACTGTTTTACTTCATCCGTATGGGTTTTACCATACATGTGATTTAGTTCGCCTGGTAGGGCACCTCCACGGGCAACAGGATGACCATTGTAGCAATACTGTTTTCCGTAGTGTTGGTCAAGAAACGTTTGCTCCTTCTCGTGAAGGATGTCTTTATCATTAGGTAATTCGATAATACCCGCAAACTCAAATGATTCTTCCCCATATTTGTTCCACGCTCGTTGTAAGTGAATACTATGGTGTGTACCAGCATTCAATTTATTTCGATGCGTTTTCCATCTCACCTTAAAATCATTTGAACTTCCGACATAAAAATTTCCATTTATTTTATTGGTTATCATATAGATTCCGCAATTCATAATCTTCACCTCTGAGACTAACATAACCATTAGTTTCATCTGCGTCAATTATTTTTCGTCTGCAATAATCTATTCTGACAAGCTTGGCACGGTATTGCCTGCTATCCATTTCTGGACCGTAGGTTCTCTTACGAAGCGTATTCGTGAACTCGTCTGGGATTCCATCTCCAGAGTCATCATTCCTTAGTTAACTTCTACCGTTAGCCGCTTATTAAGCGACACCACTTTTGCATGTGTTCACAAGGTTAGTAACTGGACGCAAAAATTCATCCAAGAATTCTACAACATCCCAATGGAAGATGTTCAAATAAGCAGCTCCTGCGCCTTTTCGCTGGCCCAGTTGGTTTGCATAGGAGAATGTATCCTCCAAAAGCTTCATGACTGGCACAACACCTGATGCGGCGTTATCAATCCCTTTAATCTGCTCATTGCGGGAACGAAGCTTCGAAAGGTTCAGAGCCACACCGCCTCCTATTTTCGATAGCTGGCCAGATGTATTGATATTGTGGAAAATCGAATTCAAGGAATCGTCCATTTCCAATAAGAAACAAGAGACCATCTCACCGCGTCGGCTTCTGCCGGCATTCAAGAAAGTAGGCGTTGCAGGCTGGTAGCGCTGCTCTATCATAGCGATTGCTGTTTTCTTCGCCTTGTTGAAATCTCCTTGTCCCAAGAATAAAGCAACGATGATAATGCGGTCCTCATATGTTTCGAGGTAGTTTTTCTTATCATTCGTTTTTAATGCATAATCCTTATAGAATTTTGAAATGGCCATATAAGATTGGAATTCAAAATGGTAGTCATACACTAGCTTTGTGATTTCCTCTATCTCGGAAATCTTGTATTGGTCCAAAACCTGTGGGTAATAGAAATCTTCTTCTACCATATAAGTAAATTTTTGTGCCACAGAGTCAAAACGAATCAATTTTGGCTTAATTTCCGATTCTAGGAAGTCAGCCACCGCTTCTTTGTCTTTTTCAAGGCGAAAGAAGCCTTTTTCGTTAAGCTGTGTCACTTCGTTGTTTAATTCTATGTGTCTCATAGCTAATATTTCGCACCCTTTCTCTAACTATTTCCACATCTTCGGGCATACCGCTCATCTCAAACTTATGTAAAATCGGTACCCCGTACATATTTGATATTTTATTAGCGCTTAAAGCAAAATTTTGTCCCCAATTTTTATTTCCACTAGCAACTACAGCATAAAGATTGATGTGGTTTGACTTAAGGAAGTCTAAAGTTGTTTGAGGAACTTGTCCCATGCCAGTTGTGTAAGTTAATAATATATAAGGTTCATAGACTTTTAGTCCAGTCTTTAATTCTATCCCTTTATTTTCTGTCAATCCTAATTTATGAAAAAATCGGCGCACATTGCCCGTCTTACTGTCAAACACGATAAGCAAAATTATTCCCTCCTTGAGGATTTAAATGAAAAAAAGGGAGCAAGCAATATTTTATCCTATATCCCCTGTTTTTCACAAGGGCTACTAAATACAGATGTTTTTAGAAAATATATCTCAATATATTGTGTCTAAGAACTATCTAATCGTTTTTTGGCACTAGAGTCAATAGAGTCTCTTTGAATTTTTTTGTCAACAATTATAGCTTAAAAATAATAGATACTTAACAAAGTTTTCTATATATATTTGCCGATGTAAACAAGAAAAGTCTGATGAGGACTGCCCTCATTAGACTTTTCTTTGAGAAAATTTATTCTATTATTTTTATAAAAATAGTTGTTTTGGTTCATATTAGCGTTATAAGTTGTAATATTCTCTTTATTCAATAAACTTGTTAGATAAGTTAAAAATATTAAAACAGAAGCTCAACTGATGGATAAGAAATAAAAAGGCATTTAACAAAATTCCCAAGATAAAAAGCTTGAAAAATCCAGCTTTTTATCTTGGGAAGGCTTCTTTTTTAGACACTCTTATCCTTTCACTAGGAAAATATTTAGTAAAATATTTTTCCACCCTTACATGTATATCTTTGCTGTACCACTTTAATAATTCATGCTCTTGAAATAAATTTGGCATGCCTAATCTTTCTGATCGTTTCCCCATAGAACCATCTCCAATACTTAATGTATCAATCCAAATATGGTCCACGATTCCAGCCAATACTTTTGGAAAATCAGGGGTAAATGGCAACACAGGAGAAATCGAAGCTTGGGTCGATATTCCTGCATCATAAACTTCTTTTAAGGCTTTTAAACGCAATTTAATTCCAGGAGCAAATGGAGAAAACAGTTGTTTTATATCTTCTCTATCTGTTTCAATTGTCATGGATACAAGGACATCACATTTTTCTTTTAATTTTACTAACAAATCAATATCCCTTGTAATAAGTGGACCTCTTGTTTGAATTTGAAGAAAATCAGGGGGATATTCGATCATTTCTTCTAAAATTCCTCGTGTAATGTTGGTTTTACGTTCAATGGGTTGATAGGGGTCTGTTGCGGAGGACATAAAAATATTCACAGGTTTGTTTTTTTTACGAAGCCTCATCATTTCATTTCGGTAATTTTCTGCTGCGTTTGTTTTGATATCCAACCATTCTCCCCATGGAATTTCTTTGAATCGTTGAATCGGCATTTCTCTTACATAACAATACTTGCAAGAAAATGCACAACCGCTATATGGATTCAATGAATGGGTAAATCCGACATCCAAGTACCCTTTTGCTTCCGTAAGAATCTTCTTTGCAAGAATTTCTTTTATCTCAATCCCCATATATGCCTTTCCTTCCTTTAAAGTGAATAGAACGAATTTAAAACCTTCCTTTTCTATTTTTCGAAAAGAATGGTCTCATGCACCTTACATTTTTGTTTCTAGCTTACTTAATAAGGCATTGGTGCCTACTGCTAACCCTGCTGCTAACAAACTTCCCCATAAAATCTTATAAACATTCATTGTTCTAAGTCCATCAAATAAAAGACTACCTAGCCCACCTGCATTAATGGAAGCAGCAATCGTTGCAATTCCTATAGTAGAAACCAAGGAAAGTCGAATGCCTGTAAATATTGATTTCTTAGATAAAGGAAGTTTAATCTTAAAAAGCAATTGCATGCTGCTCATCCCCATTCCCTTTGCCGCTTCCATAATGGCTGGATCGACTTCATTTAGACCAGCCATAAAATTGCGCAACAATAAATATTGATTATAAATGACCAATACAATAATTGCAGTCGATTGACCCAATCCTGTTACTGGAATCAACAAAGCAAAAAGAGCTAAACTCGGTATTGAATAGATAACAGAAAAGATATAAATGAGAGCTTTCGAGACTATTCTTGAATACACAGAAAGTATGGTTAAAATAGAAGCAAGCAGAAGGGAGCTTGCTAGAGTAATCACTACCATTTCAATATGTTCTAATAAGGCATTACCCAATTTATCAGGATAATTCATAGCATAATCTAGCAACCTAATCCCTCCCAAAACCTCTCTTGCTGCCTTGACGATACAATTAATGAAGACACAAATTCATCTGCAGGCTGATTTACAATATTTGCTAGAGTGTCAAATTGACGTACTTTCCCCTCATTCATGATAATTACCTTCGTTCCAAGTTTAAACGCTTCGTTAATATCATGAGTAACAAGCAAAAATGTCTTTTTTAACCCTCCATGAATGCGCAAAAGTTCATTCTGAAGGTTCATTCGATTAATTGCATCAATAGCCCCAAAAGGTTCATCCAATAACATAATCTTTGGATTAATTGCCAATGCTCTTGCAAGTCCGATTCTTTGTTGCTGGCCACCAGATAATTGTGATGGATAACGATTCTTAAAATCATTAGGTTCCAGCCCTACAAGGTGCAGCAATTCTGTTACTCTTTCATCTATTTCCTTTTTACTCCATCTTAGTAATTTTGGTACTGTCGCAATATTCTCTGCAATTGTCATATGGGGAAATAAACCGACTTGTTGAATAACATAACCTATGCGTCTTCTTACCGTAACTGGATCGACCGTGGAAATGTCTTCATCAAATAGCTTAATGGCTCCTTCGTCCGGCTCATATAAACGATTAATCATTTTTAACAAAGTTGTTTTTCCAGAACCTGATGAACCTAAAATGGTAATAAATTCCCCTTCTTTTATGGTAAGGTTAACATCATCCACTACATTAGATTTTCCATTTTTAAATTTTTTGCTTACATGACTAATTTCTATTGCTATTTGAGACATACGCCCTCCTTGCTAATCAACTATTTAATTGATTTATAATACTCTTTTGCTACCTCTTCATATTCTTCTTTATCTACATCTACTTTTGCATTTAGTGCCGTAATCGTTTTAGTATCAAGTGTTGCACTAACCTTATTAATAGCTTCAGCTATCTCTGGATTTTCTTCCAAAACCTCATTGCGGATTACTGGTGCTAAATTATAAGGGGGCCATACTTGCTTATCATCTTCTAATAATGTAAATTCATCTGTATTTACTAATTGTCCTTCTGTTGTATACGCTGGCGCTACATCCGCTTCATTGTTTTTTAAGATTTCGTACTTCAAGCCATTATCATAAACCTTCGAGGATTTCCAATCTAATTTTCCATATACTTTTTCTAATACTGGAATTCCATCTTCCCTTTGATCCACTTCACCTTGTGATGCAAATCTTAGTTCACTAGCATGTTTTTGCAAGTCTGTAATGGTAGTAATCCCCAACTCTTTTGATACATCTGTTCGAATAACCAAACCTGCACCATCATTTGCTTGAGAATAATCAAGCCAAGTCACATTAAACTGCTTATCATATTCTTCTTTGACCGTATCATACACTTTTTGAGGATCAGTAATTAAATCCATTTTTAGAATCGTCAATAGTCCCGTTCCTGTATATTCTGGATATAAATCAATTTCATCGTTAATAAGAGAGGTATGAATGACAGATCCTGCAATATTAGGAACCCTTTCCACCTTATACCCTGCATCTTCAAGAGCCAATGAATATAATTCTCCTACAATCAAATTTTCCGTAAAATCTTTTGTTCCTACACGAATGTTTTTCCCACTACTATTTTCATCCTTATTTCCACAGGCAGCTAAACTTAGTGTCAATGCTAATCCTATAACTCCGACTAAAAATTTTTTCATCCTTATTCCTCCTATGCCCTAACGTATTTATGCTTCAATAGGAATCTATCCATTAAATCAAGACATAATCCAGCTAAAATGGATAAGATGCCAACTGAAATGCCACCGATCAATAGTAAATCCATTCTATTCAAACCTAATCCTGTAAAAATGATGCTTCCTAAACCACCTGCACCTATTTTGGCTGCAAGTGTTGCACTTGCAATAATCTCAATCATTGCTGTCTTAATTCCTGTTAAAATGAGAGGCATAGCCAAAGGCAATTTAACCTTCCAGAACACTTGTTTTTCGGTCATGCCGACTGCATATGCTGTTTCTAGCATAAAATCTGGCACTTCTATTAAACCTGCCATTGTATTCATAAGAATAGACGGAATGGCAAGCAATACAAGGGCAACGATGGCCGAGTTAGCTCCTGCTCCCATGATGGGAATTAATAAAATCAATATAGCTAAACTTGGAATGATCCTTAATACATTAAAAACAGCCATGATTTTCCTGTCGATTTTTTTATACTTTACACAGATATATCCAAATGGAATTCCTATAACAATAGCAATTATCAAAGCAATGAAACTAATCTCTATATGCTCTTTTACAGCAATAAAAAAAGTATCCAGATTGTTCGTAAAGTAATCTGCAATCTGAAGCCAAATATTGTTATTCAAACTAATCTCCTTCCACCTCATTATCTACTAATTGATATAATTTACTGAAAAACATACAAGTAAAAAATATGGACTTTCTATCAGATTGCTAGCCTGCCGCTTTGTTTATAATGTGTTTCGTGAATTATCGATTCACTACAACAATTTTACCGTTCGCACTGTTGCTTTCCATGAAAATGTGCGCCTGACTAATTTCCTCTAAAGGAAACACCTTTGCAATAGGTACTTCCATTTGATAATGGCTGATATGATGAAATAAATCGCTCAGCAATTTTTCTTTAAAATTTTCTCCGCTGTCAAACTGGGTAAAATACGCACCAGAAGGAATATCTCTCATCGGCTCAAAATTGTCCAACACCCATTCTCCCCCTAAAATTCCTGTCATGCACAAAATTCCTTTTTCTGCGAGCATGCTTAGGGAATCTTTTAACGTGACTGTTCCTACCAGTTCCAATATTTTATTGACTCCTTTTGGAAAAATGGTTGGAAGCTGTGCTTTCATATCTCCATCATCCAATAACACAAAATCAGCACCATGTTGTTTTAAAAGTTCCACCTTGTTTTTATTCCGAGTGGTTGAAACAACCGTTGCTCCAACACTTTTAGCAAGCTGCAATGCTGCCAATCCTACAGAACTGGTTCCCCCGCGTATAAGAAGAATATCCTCTTTTTTCAGCATCAGTGTATCAAAAAGTGAACCATAAGCGGTATAATACATCTCCGGAATGGCCGCTAATTCCACCCAATCCATCTCCTGGTTAATCGGATAAACTTGAGTGGAAGGAATAAGAGCATATTCCGCATAGCTGCCATCAAATTCGCGGCCAAGCCCTCCCATCAAAGACACCACTCTTTGTCCTTTTTGAAAAGAACTATCAGAAGGATCGGCAATTTCTCCGACGCATTCTATGCCAATAATTCGGGGGAGCTTCACAGATGGAGAATCACCTTGTCTAGTAAATATCTCCGACCGATTGATGCCAAATGCCTTAATTTTGACTAATACCCAGCCTGGTTTGACTTTAGGGATTGGCACATCCTGTACGATTAATTCCTGTGCCTTACAGGCTTTTTCCAGCACAACTGCCTTCATTTATATTCACTCCTTTTAAAAAATAGTCCTTATTTACTTTTTCTGATTAAGAGAATGATTCTTTTGATGAGCCTGTCTCTTTACCATTTCTCCCTGCTAAACCAATATAAGCTGGATGTAAGTTTCCTATTCAGTTATTTACGGCTCCTATTTAAAAGTTATAGATATTACTAGTCTTCTAGATTTGAAAGACTTTGAAATACTCCTTATAGTCTTCATCACTAAATACATTAAAAATAATTTTTTCAAAATGATGGGAATGGGTATTTAACCAGTCATTCACTGTCCGGACTGCAATATTGGCTGCCTCTGGTTTTGGAAATCCAAACACACCTGTGGAAATGGCACAAAAAGCGATTGTTTTTATTTCAGCTATTTCATTTGCAAGCTCTAAGCAAGAAACATAACAGGAAGCTAATTCCTCCCTTTGTTTTTCCGTTAGTTCCGTTCCTTTTGGAACAATGGGCCCAACTGTATGGAGAACAAATTTTGCTGGCAGATTATAGCCTCTTGTTATTTTTGCTCCACCCGTTTTCTCTAACTCTTCTTGGGTGGACATAATGGTGTTACAGTCTTCCCTTAGCTGTGGACCAGCAGCAGAATGGATAACATTATCAATACAAGCATGTAATGGCTGAAAACACCCAAGCATATATTTATTTGCGGCATTTACAATGGCATCTGCATGCAATTGAGTAATGTCTCCTTGCCACAATATAAATTTATCTGATTGGTTAAAAGGGTTTTCGAGAACTAAATCTGAAACCATTTCAAGTTCTTCCACTTCTACCACACTTTTTTCTTTTAACTCCGTCTGCAAAAGAGAATCTAATTTTTGAAGAAATGTAGAATCAAACGGATTTGGTTCTCTAGTATTTAGAATTGCTTTTAATAGACTTCGTTTGCCCTTATACTCTTGAGGAATTTCCACATCTTTTAGATCTTCATTTTCTTTCAAAAGGCTCTCTATTAATTCTTTTAAATTTTTCTCACTTTGGTTTACATAAAAAAATGATGGCTGGTATGGGTTATTTAAATCAATGAGCGAAGCATATTCCTTTAATGATAATTGCGGCATTTCAACTCTCCTTTACCTCATTAATGCTGTTATAACTCCTTGTATGTCTTCGGTGAATGCAATCGTTTTATCTTGCGTTTCCTTAAATCCTTCTGGATGATCTTTATTGAATCGGATTAAGGTTGCCCTCTCATTGTGGTAAGTCATTCGTTCAAATGGATAACGAATAATGCCAGGTGTATTAAATCCAACGCCTAACTCCATATATACAACCTGCTTTCCTTCTGAATCCTGAAGAAAATTTTTGTATAACTCATCCGATTCATACCACTTTTCATCCTGCACAAAGTATTGGTTTTTTCTAAGGTTAACGTCCATCTCGCCACCACAAATAGGGCATTTTGGAACAAGATTTGAGGGGATTTTGCATTCAACCGTCTTATCGATCATTTCTTTCACAAGGGATTCGTTATAATACAGCTTGTTATGGCAGCCTTTTTCACATTGTAGATAACTGTAATTACCTTGGATTTCAAATACTTTATCTGACGGGAATCCCCCTTTTTCAAACTGACTTTCCACATTTGTTGAGATGACGAAATAATTTTTCTCCTTTACCAGTTGAAATAAATCCATGTAAAGCTTTGTGGCATCTATTTCATATCGATTCAAACTAATGTGTTTGGCCCAATATGCCCATTTTTCCTCTTCTGTTTCAAAGGGATAAAAACTCGATGTATAAAGATCTTTAAACCGATACTTAGCAATAAATTCGCTGAAATGATCGGTAAATCTTTTCCCGCTATACGTTATACCTGCAGCAGCCGATAATCCTGCTCCACCGCCTAATAAAATATATTCAGCTTCTTCCATTGCCTTTTTTGACTTTTCTAAACGTGTTTGATAACTGTCCTTCATACCTGCTCCTCCTTAATTGAACTGGTTTTAACTTGGATGATGCTATTTCCCTGTTGAAAATTGACATTATATAATTGAAATCATAAAATCATGATAAATGCCTTAGTAACTTTTAGGAAGTAGGCACCTTAATGTTGTATAGAAACCTTTTAGTAACTATTGGAGGTCGTTTTATGGATAATAAAAAAGAGTTGCCCCTTTGCCCTGTAGCAACTACCTTAGGATTAATAGGTAATAAGTGGAAAATTTTAATTCTTCGTGAATTATTGAGTGGAACAAAAAGATTTGGTGAATTAAGAAGTGGAATACCAGGCATCAGCCAGAAGGTATTGACACAGAATTTACGGTCAATGGAGGAAGATGGAATCATACAGCGCCTAGTTTACGCCGAGGTTCCACCAAGAGTAGAATATTTTCTTAGCGATTTGGGTAATACACTTAGACCGATTATAGATGTAATGGCAGAATGGGGACTAGGTTATCAAGCAATGGTCAAAAAAAATTTATATGAAACAGAAAAAATGGATGTATAAAAATCAATGTCATGCAGGCAGTAAGTACTTTAAATAGCCTTAGCCCTTTATTCTAAAGGGCTAAGGCTATTTAATTTCTTTTGGAATCGCTTATTATTACACTATCAAATAGAGCGTTTCACTCCTCTCCAAAGTCTGAAACGCTCTATTTTGATAATATTGATTACATGAACTATTTATAAAAATATTCACATACAAACGAAATTAAACAGCCAATCGCCGGCGCAATCCCGACAATCAGCTGTTTAATACAGTGTTTTTCTACTACATCAATAAGAACCGCCACTACCTAATGAAAAGAGTTTTTCTGTACTAGTCCTTTAAACCAAGTTTGGTCGTTGCTAAAGCAATAGCTGATATAGTTTAACAAAAATGTGAACAACAAAAGAATTTTATAAATTTTCTCCATTTGTTGCGATTACGTCTTTAAACCAGAAGAAAGATTTTTTCTTTTTACGTTCTAATGTTCCACTGCCATCATCCTGTTTATCAACATAAATGAAACCATAACGTTTGGACATTTCTCCTGTTGAAGCACTTACTAAATCAATACATCCCCAAGGAGTATAACCCATTAATTCTACTCCATCTTCAATCGCTTCGCCCATTGCTTTAATATGTTCGCGAAGATAATCAATGCGGTAATCGTCGTTAATCGAACCGTCTTCTTCTACTTTATCATAAGCTCCAAGACCGTTTTCCACCACGAATAAAGGTTTTTGGTAGCGATCATATAATTGATTTAAAGAGATTTGAAGACCAGTCGGATCAATTTCCCAGCCCCAATCACTTGCATTTAAAAATACATTTTTAATTCCGCCTAAGATATTTCCTTGACCTACTTCTTCAGGTGTTTTATCCTTCTTCTCTGTACGGGACATATAGTAACTAAAGGCGATATAATCCACTGTATTTTCTTTCAGTAGTTCAAGGTCTCCTTCTTCGATTTCAAGCTTTATTCCATGCTCTCTAAAATATCGATTAATGAAAGCTGGGTACTCGCCGCGTACTTGTACATCACCGCAGAAATAGTTAAATAACTGTTCTTCCTTTAACGCATAAAGAACGTTTTCAGGATTAGAGTCAACAGAATAAGTTGGAAGATAAACAATCATACATCCGATTTGAGCTCCAGGAATAATTTCATGGCAAAGCTGAACCGCTCTTGCACTTGCTACGAATTGATGATGATACGCTTGGAAAGTTGGCTGATACTGATCTTCCTCTTTCTGAATCGCAAACCCAAGTCCTAAAATCGGCATGTGGAGACTGCTGTTGATTTCATTGAATGTCATCCAGTATTTTACTTTATTTTTATACCGATTGAAGAGTGCTGTTGCATATCTTTCAAAGAATGTAACCAATTCACGACTTCTCCAGCCCCCATATTCTTTTGCAAGATGAACCGGCAATTCATAGTGAGAAATGGTGACAACCGGTTCAATTTTGTACTTAAGCAGTTCATCAAATACACGGTCATAGAACGCTAATCCTTCTTCATTTGGAACGAGCTCATCGCCTTTAGGGAAAATTCGTGACCATGAAATTGACATACGAAACGTTTTGAAGCCCATTTCAGCAAAAAGAGCAATATCTTCCTTATAACGGTGATAAAAATCGATTGCTTCATGATTCGGATACGTATATTTTTCTGGATCTAATTCAAAATCAAAACCAGGATCTTTTAATACTTGTAGTCTTACTTTTCCACCTGGTAGAACATCAGGTGTATTTAATCCTTTTCCACCTTCTTGGTATGCACCTTCCAATTGATTAGCTGCAGTAGCTCCGCCCCATAAAAAGCCTTCTGGAAATTTCTTTTCTTCATGTTTCATTATTTTAATCCTCCTCGATGATCTTCTTTTATACTAATTAAAATAACTGATATAGGAGGGAAGAGCACTCAAATCTCTTCCCCGTCTATCTAAAAATATAATTAAATGACTAATGTTAATAAATTTTCTTTCTCATGAACCGTTTCTTTATTAGTTTCAATAATGTCCACATAACGATTTGTATTGGTAATAATAACAGGTGTAGTAACCAGATAACCAGCTTCTTTAATTTTTTCAATATCAAAATTAACTAATAAATCCCCTTGCTTTACTTGATCCCCTTGTTTAACCACTGGTGAATAGTATTTTCCATCTAATTGGACAGTATTAATTCCGATATGGATTAATACTTCTGCACCTTCGTCTGATGTGATACCAATTGCATGTCCTGTAGGAAAAACGGTTGAAACAATACCGTTAACTGGTGATATAGCCTTACCAACAGTTGGCTCAATCGCAATTCCTTTCCCCATGGCTTCTGATGCAAAAACTGGATCATCCACTTTCGATAACGGCTTAATTACTCCTGTTAATGGACTGACAATTGCTTCTTGTTTTACAAGAGGCTGACCTGCTTCTACCTTTTTTTCTTCTACTTCTTTGTTTTCTTTTACTTCACCTTTCTTTTTATCTTCATATCCAAATAATAATGTCATTAATGCCGCACCAGCAAAAGCAATTCCAATCGCGATGATGTGAATTCCCATTGGTGCGAAGGCAGGGATTGACAATAAACTTGGAAATGCATACACCATTGCTTTTGTTCCAAGCATACCGTTAATTGCACCACCAACAGCAGCAGCAATAACAACATACGCAATAGTTTTTTTATAGCGCAGCATTAAACCGTAAAGAATTGGTTCTGTTACACCAGATAGTAAACCTGGTACTAATGTGGAACCGCTAAGTGTTTTTAAGGATTTGTCCTTTGTACGTAAAAATACACCCAATGCTAAACCCGCTTGTGCGAGTGGAGCAGCTGCAAGCATTGCAAATAGTGGGCTGCCTCCATGAGCAAGTTGCTCTAAAAGAATAGGTACGAGTCCCCAATGAATACCAAAAAGTGTTAAGAATGTCCATCCTGCACCTACAATAGCACCTGTCAAAATACCGCTCTTTGTGCTCAAGAAATCAATCCCTGCACCGATAGCATTTCCGACATTCACTCCAAATGGTCCAAAAGCTATAACAGTAAGTGGTACGATTATCGCTAATGATAACATCGGAACTAAAAACATTTGTAAATCTTTATGAATAATTTTCTTTAAGAATTTGTCTAAAAGAGCATAGATACTTACAGCTATAAAGACTGGAAACACAGAAGATGAATAATCCATCAATATAACAGGAATGCCGATAAAATCAGTACTTTTACCTGCGGCTAGTAAACCTGTGAAATTCGGTTCTAAGAGTGCTGCCCCAATTGTACCGCCAACATAAGGGTTTGCACCAAGTTTTGTTGCAAGTGTTATACCTAAAAAGATTGGGAGGAAGAAAAAGACAGCGTTCCCAGCCGCAGATAAAATAAAGTAAGTTCCGCTTTCTGCTGATAATAGTCCAGTCATTGTTAAAATAGTTAACAACGCCTTTAACATACCTGCCCCAGCCATTGCTCCCAATAGCGGAGCAAAACTCCGTGAAATCACTTCAAAAATCTGTGCTCCAATGCTTCCCTTTGGTTCATCGGATGAATTGGCTGCGGCACCCACATTCGCAATCTTTGTAATTTCTTTATAAACTTCGGGAACATGGCTTCCTACCACAACCTGAAATTGTCCACCACTCTCCACAACACTTATAACTCCATTTAAGTTTTGAAGGGCTTGTTTATTTGCTTTTTTACTATCTTTTAACTTAAAACGCAAACGAGTTGCACAATGTACAAGGCTAGATATATTTTGTTCTCCGCCGACTAATTCGACTATTTCTTTTGCAAGGCTATTGTAGCTCATGTCTTCCGCTCCTTTTTATCGTAAAACTTATGATCATTTCTTAACTTCAATAATAGTTTGTCCATTTAAAAATTTTAATAAAAAAAACCTAAATCAAATCATTCATTTCGAATGTTTGATTTAGGTTTTGCCCGTTAGGTTACAACCCTATTATCGTCCGTTATTATTTTTTACCACTCTTTCAATATGAATAGTCAAATAAATCATTTCTTCATCTGTTAATTCATAGGTATAACTGCTCTCAATAAATTTCTTTATTTTTTGTGAACACTTATGTGCCTCTGGATATTTTAGCTTGATGACATGATATAAGTCATCATCAGATGTACTATTGTAATGATTTCCTCTGACTAAACGTTGTGCAAAAAACTTTAGATGGGTAATAAAGCGATAGAATGTTAAAGAGTTTTCATTAAACTCCATTTTAAAATGATATCTAACTACTGTTAAGATTTCTTGCATGATTTTAGTCATACTTTGTACAACTGGCATCTCTTCATTCAATTCAGCATTCACAATATGAAGGGCTAAAAATCCTGCTTCATCCTCTGGCAAAATGACTCCAAATTGTTCACAAATCATATTCAATGCTTCTAATCCAACCTCATATTCATCTTTGTATAATTGTCTCGTTTCCCAAAGCAATCCGTTTTTTATAGGCAGATTCTTTTTATAACGTTCAATGGCAAAGTGAATATGATCCGTTAAATGAATATAAATACTATCGCTTAACTTCTTACCCAATTTCATTTTTGCATAGGCGATGATTTTTTCAGATAACTCCATATACTCAATTGGCATATCAGAAATTAAGGTCTTGAATTTTTTCATTATATCTTCATCTTCTAAAGTGAAAATTTTATCTATTTGTTGTTCGTTAATCTCATCACCAATCCGTTTATTAAAAGCTACTCCACGTCCAATGACGATAATCTCTTGTTTATCTTTTATTGAAATAACAGCATTATTGTTTAATATCTTCTCGATTTTCACTTTGTCACCTCTGATATATAGAAAAAGGCAAAACCCCACCTTCTTTCTAAGGTAATCGGTTTTGCCTGATTTAACAGTTACAATCCGTTCTGTATACGCTTACCTTATATTATCATAAGACTTTTGGATTAGCAATATATTTTTTCTTATAATTAAAGTATTTCTTTTTCTTAAATTTTTACTCCATATCCTATCACCTTTTTATTTTCAATAGTCTATTTTTTCATAAAAAGCTGATACTTTCCTTCCTAAACTGTTAGAGAAGGTAAGTTCAAAGAAGTATGTTAAAATTCCGACTTTTTTCAGTTTAAGTGTAATTCTACCTATCAAAACTGCTAAAAAGCAAAGAAAACAATCTCTCATTTCTTTCGATGCACCAGATAATCCAGCAAATGCTTTAAAAACTTTGTTTTCCAGGACATTTCCTGCAGCGCTTCTAATGCTAGGCAGTAATGTTCCCACATTTCTATCCTTGCCCCTTCCATTCCTAGTATAGAAGCAAAAGTGGAATGATTGTTTTCAACATCTTTGCCAGTGGCTTTTCCAAGCAACCCCTTATCCCCTTCCACATCAAGCAAGTCATCCTTAATCTGGAATGCAATTCCTGCGTGATAGGCAAACTTTTTTAATGCGGCGATTTCTGTTTCCTTGGCATCTGCGAGAATAGCGGGCATAATAAGAGAAGCTTCAAAACCTATTCCTGTTTTATAAAAGCAAATGGTGTTCAATTGATTAAGAGTCAACTGTTTCCCTTTTGATTCTAAATCCATCGCCTGTCCTTTGCACATATCTCCTGTCACTTTCGCTGTATAGCGTATCAACGAAAGCACCGTTTGGGGATCAAAGTGACTGAGGTTTGTTTGTTCTTCAATGGCCTTTTGTGTAAGAAAAAGCCCCGTTAATTCAGCGATGGCAGTATTATATACTTCATGCAAAGTTAAACGCCCTCGCCTTATAGATGCATTATCCTGTGAGGGCAAATCATCAAAGATTAAGGATGCTGTATGCATATATTCTAATGAGCGCACAAGAGGCAAGATTTCTGTCTCATCCAAACCATATTCGTTCACTCCCATACACCAGGCAATAATTGGCCGAATTCTCTTTCCATTTCCATTTAAACTATAATTGGCTCCATCAACGATTGCATCATCTGAAGAAAAAGCTCGTTCACTTTTTGCAATCAATAGACTGATGTTGATTTGAGATTGTACAGACTTAATCGTATGAAAAAATTCTTTTTGATCCTTCTGTTCATTTTTTAAGGTGACTACCATCTGGTCACGAAGCAATTTATCAAAAAAATCCACATTATCTGCTTTCTGGACCATTGTTTGAATAAGGCGATTAAATGCAGGAATCTCAGATGCAAATAAATCCATCACTTCTTTGTATCTTTTATTCCCCTTTTTTTCTTTAAATCGTTTTAGACCATTGATTGCACGATCCAAAATTACATTACATGTCTTTTTGTCAGATTGATAGACATGATGAATTAAATAGAAGATGACTGTCCAATATAATTCAAATGGATTAATAAGATCATTTCTTCGATGATGGTGCTTCATATAATATGTATAAGGAGTTACTGCTCCTTCCTCCCAATCATCAAACAGATCCGCAAAATCATCTGCCAGCTGATTATATATCCCATAACAAAAAGTTTGCTTGTCAAAGTCGCCATCTTTTGGCGCACTAATCAAGGATCGGACAATCTGCCTTGATGCAGAGGATTTCAAAATAACTGGGATGTACAGCTCTTCATTTGTATAATGTTCATAAGATAAATGCTTCAGGCGATCGATTTCCTGTGCGCAAAAAAATACATAGGATTGCTGTAAAAAAGCCTCCAGGGACTCCTCTTTTTGATTTGCCTTAATATAAAGAAAAGCCTCCTTCAATTCTGAATGAATAGATTGAATAAGCTGTTTATTTTTTCCTTTCCATTCACTAAACTCCGGCACATTCCCTTCTTTAAGCGTTGTACGTATTAAATTAGAATAATCTTTTGCCTCATGATCTGATAAAATATTGGCATCCAAAAGGTCATCAATAAAAGGATATGTCAGCCCATAATAGTATCCTATCTTTATTGCCTTCGTTAATTTGTTTGTGCGTTCTTCTAACGAGATGCCCGCTTCCATTTCTTCTATTGCATTCATCACGACTCCAGCTATAATTTTAAGAATCTTTCGCTGCGCATGCACTACATCCATCCCCTTTGGAATAATGGCAGATACATTTTTTAGTTTTTCTATTGCCCAAATCATGGTAGATTCTACACCGTTCTTTTTTGCCATTTTATACAAGCTAGCCATGCTGAACGGTTCTATTTTATCCCCGTTGTCTAATAGAAGATTCTTTTTTAACTGCTCCACAACATTTCGAACCCTGCTTTCGGTATTGGGTGAAGTCAGAGCTTTTCCTAAATCGCGCATATAAATATAAGAAATGCTGCGCTCTAGATAATCATCCAATTTGCTCGTATAATTCAAATATTGAATATAAGAACGATACTCTTTCGATACTGGCTTTTTTTTTCTTCGAGGAAAAAAGGATAAAAGGGAAGGATAATGAATATGATTGAGTTTCCAAGATTGAATGTCTTTTGTTAAAGCAGGGACATAGTGTTTTTCTATCAATTGTTTATGGAGTACTTTAAAATAATGGCCAGCTTTCTCTTCAGCCAAGTAATAACAATAATCTGTATTACTTGCTAATTCTTCATTCATAATGCATCACCTCTGTTTCGTAGTGGTTTATTTTATCTAAGCGGAAATGCTTGAGCGCCTGACTGTCTATACATTAGCATATTAGCAGTCTGGCACTCTATTTAACGATTAATTCTTTTTTATTTTAAAGTTGTACTTCTTATTAATACGTTCTGCAATTTCAATTAAAAAGCTTTGCACTGTCATTTTTTCCACTTCATTTGTATACCGGGCAAGTTTGGCACCTTTATCTACTTCATTATATTCCATATTTAATGGCATATAACCTTTGGCTGCATATGTATAATCAAACTTTACATCAAGTTGATTCCCTTGTGGACATTCAAGGATTATCTTATAATTTGATTTTTTATATTCTGATTTAAATTACACTTTTTTCTTTTAGCTAGCATTTGGCTTCTCCTTTAAACACTATTATTTTAAAACAATAATAGTGCTAATTGATTCCCCTGTACTCTCCATAATCCTTTCTCACCATACAAAAAGCCAGAAACCAAACGGCTCCTGACTTCTTTTTTATTCAGCTTTCCCTGCCGCAACCTCTCTCTTACTCTCGATAGCTTGCTTACTATTTTTCACAGATACTTTATTCGCAATAAGTGTTATAAGAAACGCACAAATTAACGGCACAACCATAGCAATAATAAATCCGCTGATATTATTAGATAGAAATGGCGCTGTAAATGACGGTACATAAGCTGTACCTCTGACGTTAAATAGACCGACTAGCGCTCCCCCAATGCCTGCAGATAACAGCGCGCCTCCGAAAACAATTTTATTAGAAAACATAAATGGATAAGCTGATTCTACAAATGTGCCAAATCCCATGTTTATTAAAAATCCTGGTGTAGCAACTGCACTTTCGCCTCGATCACGGGGTGAAAGTATATTGGCTAAATTGATGCCTGCAGCAACCATTACCAACCCAACCATATCAACAGCTCCTAAGAAACTGTTTCCTGTTTTCTCCATTTCCAATAAAACAATTGGCAAAATAGCTGCATGATAGACTCCACCTAAAATGGCTGGCCAAATAAGCAAACCTGCAATAATTCCCGCAAGTATTGGGCTAAATGCAACAGTTTGCTCAATTACCTCTTTAATTAAGTTGCCTGCCTGCAATGCAATAGGCCCAATTAAATAGTAGACAATTAAACCTGCAATCAATCCTGCCAACCCGCCGCTTACTATATTTACAGTAGTAATAGGAAAACGCCATTCAATGCATTTCTTGAAAAAGAAATGCACAAGAACCCCTGCCATAATTCCTGCTATAATTCCACCAATAATTCCTCCTGAAGTAGATAAAATTCCGGCGATCACTCCAGCAATTATCGATACTTCATCTAAATCTGATACTTGCTTGGCCGCAATGACTGCCAACATGACAGGAAGAGCATTAATCATTAAATCAAAAACAGCACTTAATCCTTTTAATGCAGGTATTTGACTAATGGCAAGAATCAATGCCATTGCAATAAAGCCTGGGAGTGAAGAAACCATTATTCCTCTAATATTAATATTTTTCCAGATAGATCCTTGGGCTGTACTCTCTTTTTTATTCGGAGAACCAATAACTGGATTAAATTTAATATGCCAATATTTGCAGAGTGAAGACACAAAAGAAATGGCCCTTGTTCTATTAGTGGAACCTGTCGTGCCAGATGATGAAATAACATTTGCACCCATCGACGTAATAGTTGCCATAGAAGTGCCGCCAGTTCCTACTACCGGTATCTTTTTCTCAATGGCTGCTGCAATCGTTTGTTTATTTGCCCCTAATGCATCTACACTCATCGCAATAATGCCATCAATTGCATCATTTCTAATAGCTTCTGCCAATTGTTGGTCCAATAAAGTGGCTTGCTGATTGGCTTCCTTTAAATTTCCTTGAAAATAATTTACAATACTATCCTCTTTATAACTATAAATATTCGTATTTGTACTAGCTTTTGCTGTATCCATTGATTCATCTGCAGCGATAAATTGAATATTTTTCAAACACAGACCTGCTGCCTCACTTTGCAGCAAAATTTCATCAAGAAGCTTCTTAGGATTTGCCCCTCCTAAGTTAAATAGGTTGCCCCCACTGCTTCCGATAATGATAATATTTTTCACTTTCAAAAGTCCCCCTTACTAAAACGGCAAAAATAGTTGCAATCTGCCATCTATTCACTTGCAGCGATTTGATTTTATGTTGTACACTCCTATTTCTACTATAACTTTAGTATATTAAAGTAGTATCATACTAAATTATCATACAATTTAATATACTTTGAATCAAGTCACTTTTCTAAAATTATAAAAAAAGAAGCCATACCGCTAAAAATGGTACAACTTCTTCTCGTTAATCTCTTTTAATGAATCTTAGATACTTATATTTAATTCAATTAAACTAAAAAACCCTTCCATTCTAGATTCATTATCAAGACTGATTAGAAACAATCTCTCTATTTCTTGTAAACCCTTGATATCTTGTTCCCTGAAAATGCAATTCTCCAGCATCTCCTTCAACTAATAGACCAAATTCATTGCCTGCTACTTCAAATTCGCTTCGGTCTCCACTTGAATATTCAAACGTTACATAATAATCCGTTGACGCAGTTGTTTCTCCCCCTCCTCTTACAGCTGTCCTTTTTGTGACCACTTTTGCTTGAACAGAAAGTTTAGGCTGGCCATTATTATGATTCCACTGTTTAACTCCCTTAAATATGGCATAAATGAATCCCCCGATTACAAGTGCAAAAATAATAACCATAAAAATAGGACCAAAGTTAAATAATAAATTATCAAAAATGCTAAACCCATCATCAAATCCCATAACTGTCTCCTCCATCCTATCTTCCTACTTTACACGATAAATCTTATCCTTGTAGGCTAATTTAGCATACTTGCGATTGATTATTAAAAAAAGTTTCACTATTTTCGCTGCCATATTTTTATAATGCAGTCTTTGTTCCCTTCCATAAAAAAATCTAGTGCACTAGGCACTAGATTAATGTAACATACATATTTTCCAACGATCCTTCCACTTTATTCATTAGGTGCTCCTGGAGGATTATAGTAAGGAGGCATTTTTATCCATCCATGTTCTCTCATTTTTGTTTTTAACTCCATTCCATATATACATTTTTCCGTATGAAATCTTATCCACATTAAGCCGACATCACTGCGAACACTTTGCGTAATATTAGTGGAGCACATCACAATATTGGATGCTACTTTTGCTACAAGTAGATTTGCAATTTCTAAATCTGTTGACTTTGCTCCAAGTGGTATGGCATTTGGATCTGACTTGGGTTTCGACTCTGATGAAATAGAAAGAGAAACCCCCTCATTCAGCATAAATTTTTCCAATATATTGCGCTGTTCCACCGCAATTTCTTTCGCCTCGTTTATTAATTTAACTAGTACATTATCAGTTGTTGTATTAAGAGCCATTTCGAGTACGGGTATTTCTTCCGCAATAGCAGTATGATATGTCCAGCACCCCATCACTTCTCCAACATGCAATCTCGGTTTAGGTTCTGAATGAAACTTTGTCTTAAAATAATCCAGAATCGCTTCCATCTTATGTGCCAATTTTTCACACCTCATTATGCTTTTTACTATTAAGATGTTCCAAAAATTGGATTTTACGCAACTTAAATATATCTGTCATATCTATTAGCATTTAATGAAGAAAGCTCCTTTCCTCTTTAAAGAAAAAACCTCCATTCTTTGAAAATCTTCATAAAATGGAGGGAAAAATTATTAATCTTTTTTGGATCTTCTTTGACGAAGTACATCTACATATACTGCAGCAATAATAACAAAGCCTATTACCGTCATTTGGAAGTCTGCAGATACATTCAATAAGTTTAATCCATTTCGAAGAACCGCAATAATCATCGCACCAATCAGCGTTCCCCAAACCGTTCCAACGCCGCCGAAGAAGCTTGCTCCCCCAATGATTACTGCTGCAATCGCATCTAACTCATAGGACAGGCCTGCTAGTGGGAATGCAGAGTTTACTCTTCCTACCATCACCAAACCTGCAAGCGCTGCCATAAATCCGCTAATAGAATAAACAATAATTAATACTCTATTTACATTAATTCCTGATAAATGAGCTGCTTCTTTGTTTCCGCCAATTGCATAAATATAGCGTCCTGTTTGTGTACGTGTTAAGAAAATATGGAAGATAACATACATAACAATTACTAATACAAAACTAACAGGAATTGGTCCAACAAACTCGCGTCCCAAGTATTGAATCAAGTATGGAAATCCTGCAATCGGTGCTGCCGCTGTAATAATAAGCGCTAATCCCCTTGCGATATTCATTGTTCCTAATGTTGAAATAAATGGATGGGGCAAACGAAGTTTTGTCAACATAATGCCATTCAGCCAGCCAAAAAAAGCACCTACAGCTAAACAAATTAATATGCCAAGTAAAGGCGGCACTCCCATATTAACAACCACAACGCCCATTACCATAATGGAAATAGCTAAAATAGATCCAACTGATAAATCAATGCCCGCTGTTAAAATCGGCAGCAGCATCCCAAGCCCCAGTAACGCATTAATAGAAGACTGGCGGGCAATATTCATTACATTATTTAATGTTAAAAAGCGATCTGATAAAAATGTTAAAATAGCACTTAAAACAACTAGGCCTATGACTGCACCAAATTTATCCAGATAATAGCGCATATTTTTTTTCTTTTCTACTATTTCCGTTTTTGTTTGTGTTTCATTTACCATTGCCTTTGACATTTTCTCACCCTCCAGTAGCTGCTTTCATAATATTTTCTTGCGTTGCTTCTGTTCGACCTAAATTAGCAGTAATTTCCCCTTCGCTCATCACAATAATTCGATCGCACATTCCTAAAATTTCCGGCAAATCAGAAGATATCATCAAAACAGTTGCACCTTGCTCTACCAGCTGATTCATTAAACGATATACTTCTACTTTTGCCCCTACATCAATTCCCCTTGTCGGTTCATCAAAAATAAATACTTTTGCTTTAGTTTCCAGCCATTTTGCAATCACAACTTTTTGCTGATTTCCGCCGCTTAATTTCCGAGCGTTTAATTCAATATCGCTTGGTCTAACCTGCAATTCTCGAATATACGATTTCGCCACTTCCTTAATTCGCTGCAAATTAATAAGCTTGGAAGTTTTTGATTGAAATCCTTTCATATTTGCCAGCGCCATATTAAAATCAAGAGGCTGATCTAATAAAAGCCCCTCACTTTTGCGGTCTTCTGTAATAAAGGCAATACCCGCATTTATGGCATCTCTTGGTGAACGAATCTTCACTTCTTTCCCTTCCACAAAAATCTTCCCGCCATCATTTGGATCAGCAGCAAAAATTGCTCTGGCCAATTCTGTTCTTCCTGCGCCAACTAATCCGGAAAAACCAACAATTTCTCCATGATTAACTTGAAAACTAAGTGCATGGGGGGACCCTTTTACCTTTAAACCATCCACACGAAACCCTTCTTTTCCTAGCTGGAAGTTTTGTTTCGGATACTTTTCATCTAAAGATCGTCCTACCATCAACTCAATCCAGTGATCGGTGCTTGTTGTTTTTACAGGCAATGTTTCAATTTTAAATCCATCCCGCAAAATGGTTATCCTATCGCCTATTCTTTTAATTTCTTCTAAACGGTGAGAAATAAAAACAATTGCCATTCCTTTTTGTGTTAAATTTTCTACTGTACTATATAACTGTTCCACTTCTGATCCACTTAAGCTGGAAGTCGGCTCATCCATGATCAACAATTTTGCATCTAATGTCAGTGCTTTCGCAATCTCTACCAATTGCTGCTGCCCCATCCCCAGCTCACTTAATTCCGCATCAGCCAAACTAGGATCTTGCCCTAGCATAATCAAATACTCTTTCGCTTTTTCGCGCATGCTTTTATGATCAAGAAGAGAATTTTTCCCTCCAGTTTTTAATTCTCTGCCAAGAAAAATATTCTCATATACTTTTAGTTGCGGAATTACATTTAATTCTTGATAAATAGTAGCAATGCCGAGTTTCATAGAATCTACTGGATTATTAATGGAAACAAGCTGATTTTCCCAATAAACTTCTCCTGCATCCTTTTCATACGCACCAGTCAAAATTTTAATTAACGTTGATTTGCCTGCCCCATTTTCCCCAAGCAAAACATGAACTTCCCCTGCATTTACTTCTAAATCGATGCCTTTTAGGACATGGTTATTAGAAAAGCTTTTTTTAATTCCCTTTATCGCAAGTAATTGTCGATTATCCGCCATACTTTTTCTCCTTTCTCTAGCTTCTTTTATTGGCTCTGTCATGAAATATTCCTTTATAAAGTGAAACTTCAATCAGTGGGGGTTTTCTTCCTCCCCCACTGATTGTTAGTTGAACCAATCAGGCTTTTATGGGCAGTTATTCCCCACCTAGATTTCTCGTTTTCTCTTACAATCCCTTAGGTGGGGATTTTACTGCCCGTTAATGCGTGATAAAGGAGAAATATACGAACCCTGCTCTTGTATGATAGAATTCGTATATTCAAGCTATTTATTTTGTAATGCCTTCCAAGAACTCTAGTTTTTCTTGTGCGTTTTCTTTTGTAATAACATCAATACCGCTGTCGATGCGAGCATCAATTTTTTCTCCTTTAATCGTTTTTACTGCATTTTCTACTCCTTGATAGCCCATTTCATATGGATTTTGTGCAATTGTTCCTGCTAATTTCCCATCAATAACAGACTGGATTGCTTCCACTGTTCCGTCTGTTCCTATAATAGGGATGCTAAGTCCTTTTGATTCTGCTGCACGCAAAGCCCCAATTGCCATATCATCATTTGCGGAAAATACCCCTTTAATATCAGCATTTTTTTGAAGAATATTTTCCATTACTGTATTCGCTTTTGTTTTATCACTGTCTGCCGGCTGTTCTGCTACAATTGCCATTCCAGCTTCCTCAAGAGCTTCTTTTGCCCCTTTAACCCGCTGGTCCATTGCACTATTTCCTAAAGCGCCAGCTATTAATGCGACTTTATCCCCTTTTTTCAACATAGAAGCAAGCAGCTTGCCTCCTTCTTTCCCTGCTGTCAAATTGTCTGTTCCAATAAAAGATTCTTTATCAGAAAAATCCGCATCTGTATCAATTAAAAGAACAGGTACATCACTTTGTTTTGCTTGCTCCAAAACAGGAACCACTGTATCTGGCTGGGAAGGAGAAACAACTAAAGCTCCAATTCCTTGATTTAATGAATCTTCAATCATATTAACCTGCTCCATAATCTGCGACTCAGAAGCAGGACCTACTATTGTTACATCCGTCCCTAAATCCTTCCCTGCTGCTTTTGCACCTGCTTCAACATATTTCCAATATGGGCTGCTTAATGTTTTTAGCACCACTGCCACGCTTTCATTGTCATTGCCACCGCTACTGCTAGAAGTGTCCTTGCTGCATCCTGCCATTGCCGCTGCTAATCCTATACTCGCTAAAATCAAACCAAATTTTTTCATCTTCATTACCCATTTCCCCCTATTATCTATTATTTAAAGAATGGAAATACTGAAATAAATTATGATCTTTGTACAATTAATTGCGAGTTGATGCAGTCGTTTCTTCGACTAGTGATACTGGTTTTTGCGTTAAATAAGATGTTCTTGCAGCACAAGCCACCTTAAGCGCTTTCAATCCATCGTAAGCAGTAACTGGAGCTGGTCTCCCCTCTCTTAATCTTGCAAAAAAATCTACTAACTCCAAGTTGTAAGCATCTACAAATCGTTCCGGAAAATGTGGTAGAATATCATGCGTCTTTCCTGCTTTTGTGTAAATATGCAGATTATGCATCTGCAAGTTATCCCCGACTACAATCGTTCCCTCTGATCCGATAATTTCCGCTCTAATATCATAACCATAATAAGCATTTCTGCTTGCTTCCACATCCCCTGCTGCACCTGATTCAAATTCAATGTAGGAAAGCGCTTGATCAACATCTTGATACTTCTCAACAAAAGGATGCTTCAGCACTTTTCCATTCGCTGAAACCTTTGTTATTTCTGAATCAAACAGATATCTTGCAATGTCAAAATCATGAATGGAAACATCTACAAAAATGCCGCCGCTGTTTTTTATAAATGCTTCATGTGGACAATCCGGATCTCTTGAAATGCCTTTGAAGTAAAGCGGTTTCCCAATATCCCCAGCAAGAATTCTTCTTTTTGCTTCTGCATAGGCAGGATCATATCTTCGCATAAATCCTAATTGACAGTATGTATTATTTTTATCTAGTAAACTTGTAATCTCTTCTGCTTCTTGCAAATCAATCGTTAATGGCTTTTCCACAAAAATCTTTTTGTTAGCCAAAGATGCTTTTTTTAATAATTCATAATGAGTGCTTGTTGGTGTAGCAATAATAACTGCCTCAATGCTGTCATCTTGAAAAATATCTTCTTCATTTGATGTGAATTTAGGTATTTCTAATTCTCTTGCGACTTGCTCGGCTCTAGTTAAATCAATATCAAATATTGCAGCAACTTCTACATTCTGAATTCTCGTAGCCGCATTAATTGCATGCCAGTACCCTAATCTTCCAATACCTAAAATGGCACATTTCGTTTTATTCTTCATCTAACCACTCCTAATATGTTGTTTAATCTTCTGAATCATGTTTTTATGCTATTAATCCAACGGATAAAACAAAAAAATATAGTTAAATCATTAGAATAAAATAAATTCCTCCTTTTACATCAAATAAAAAAGAGTTTTCCCCAAAAAATAATCATTATCTAACCAACACTTTTAGAAAACTTTTAGTAAAGCGCTTTCTTTTGTTGATAAATTTATTCTATCTCATAAATTCATTTGTTGCAATACGAAATAAGTTAAATTTTTCATAATAATTGGTTTTTTTCTCTTTTTTTTGATAAACTCTTGAATATATATTGGAATCCCCTGTCTTATTTCCTATCCCATGATGCTGTTGATTCACGAACTATTAATTCTGGAGTAAACAATAATCGCTGTTTATATTTGCTCGGCTGCTCCATTTCTTCAATCAGCAAATCAACCACTTTAGAGCCCATTTCTCGGATCGGTTGTGCAACCGTAGTTAACGCAGGGGTTAGCACCGTGGATAAAATGGTATTGTCAAACCCAACTACAGAAAGCTGTTTTGGAACGTCTAAATTCAAACCTTTTGCCGCTTTAATGATACCTGTAGCAAGTAAATCATTTCCTGCAAAAATAGCAGTTGGCCGATTCTCTAAAGAAAGTAGCTGTTTGGCTGCTTCGTATCCCTTTTCATTAGTAGCTTCTGTCTGCACCATGTATTCTTCTAGCAAAGGCAAATCATATTCTCCCAATACATCTTTATATCCAGTAACCCGTTGATGATTGCTTCTAATGTTCTCTGCTATTATTGCAATTCTCTTATGCCCTAGTTGCACCAAATGGGAAGCTGCCAAATAGCTTCCTTGATAATCATCTACTCTAACAGAATGAATGGGAAGCTTCGGAATATCAGAAGCAATCATGACTACTGGATACTTTTGATTTTGGATGACTTTAGCTAATACATCCGTATTATGAAATGCTGAAGCCACAATAAGCCCATCGATACGCTGCCTTGTCAGCAAGGACAAATAATTTTTTTCCTTTTCTTCTTCATTATCCGTACTGCACATCATCACATGAAATCCACGCTCCCGACTTCTGTTTTCAATTTGACGAGCCACCTCTGCATAAAACGGATTGGAAATATCTGCAATCAGCAACCCAATCACTTTCGTCTGTTTTCCCGTTAAAGCAGATGCCACAACACTCGGCTGATAATTAAGCTCCTTCATGACTTTTTTTACCTTTTTCCTTGTCTCCTCACTAATACGTCCAGTATCATTTATCACTTTAGAAACGGTCGAAATGGACACCCCCGCTTCCTGTGCCACTTGATAGATTGTTGTTTTCATGTATTTAGCCTACTTTCGTTCTCTCTTCTTAGAAAATAATTCAAGTTGTTAGTCTATTCATTTCGTTATTCTAAATATAGTATAAGATACAGTGGTTTGCCAGTTTTATAATATTACATTAGCAACATGCTTATTTTTTTGTTATTTCACTTAAAGATTGTTTATGTTTGATAATAAATAAATGGTTCTACTTTATATCTGCCTGCATGTTTTTAGTTCCATTCATAACATCTAATCTAATAATTAACAGCATTTAAAAACGGTAATGTACCATTTTTTAAAAAAATCCCCTCTGCACCATAAAGTTAATAGTACAAAGGAGATTTTAGTCAGACCTGCTTATTTTTCAAAGGCAGCCAAGCTAGAACATCTTTTATCTTTTCATCCCAATAACCCCATTCATGAGAGCCAGGACCTTGCTCAAACGTAAAATCAAACGCAGTTGCTTCACATGCTTCTTTAAATCGCAAATTATCCTCATATAAAAAGTCCTCTGTGCCGCAGCATTGATAAAGTTTTGGCAATACATCAACGTTCTTCATTTTTTCGATTAAATAGATTAAATCATTGTATGTACCTGCAATCTTTTCCTCTCCAAAGATTGGTTCAAAAAAACGATCTTCTTTTCTTAATTCTTGAAGGTTTACAATATCCAATGCTCCTGATAAACTTGCAGCTGCACTGATTTGCCCTGGTTTATTCAACGCCCACTTAAAAGCTCCATACCCTCCCATAGAAAGTCCAGCAACAAAATTATCTTCTCTTTTTTCTGATAACGGAAAAAAGGAACGAGCAACAAAAGGCAGCTCTTCTGTTAAAAATGTCCAATACTTGTTTCCATATCTCATATCTGCATAAAAACTACGATGAACATTCGGCATAACAACTGCTAACCCGAGTGGTGCAACATATCTTTCAATAGAAGTTCTTCTTGTCCAAATAGTTTGATCATCACTTAGACCGTGCAGAAGATATAATGTTTGATGTTTTCCTTCTGCTTTATTATTTTCTAAACCAATTTGTGTTTTTGTTTGCTCTGGAAGAATAACAGTCATAGCAGTACTCAATTGCAGTACATCGGAAAAAAACTGACATTGAATAAACGCCATATACAATCACATTCCTTTCATTTCATCTATGTATTCATTCTACTATCTTTTAACAACGCTTACACAAATAAACTCTTTTAAGATAAAAAAAGACCTAAAGCTTCACGCTTTAAAGTCCGTTTATTTATTGAACAGTACACTATCTTATCCTGTAAAATGAATATCTTTTCTTATGTATTCCCCTCTATTCATGCTTTTCCATAAGAATATAGCATGAAAAAGAAGAATGGCAATAATGATATAATCATATATAATATGATTTTCGACATTGCCCATAAAATTGAAAAAGTTATTGCATCCATGGAATGCAATTGTAAGAATGATGGATTGTTTATTTATAATAAGCAAGGATAGAACGAGACCAACTATGAAAGCATAAATAATTTGCAGAACAGTTTCCTCAACAGATTGCCCGCCAATAAGCTGCAAAGAGTGGGTAATCCCAAAAAGAAAACTTGAAATTAGCACTGCGTTTTTAACCCCTTTTGAAAGCAACATTTTCAACATAAAACCACGATAAAAAGTTTCTTCAATAAATGCAACGAAGAAAAACTGCATGATGAACATAAAGAACAAGTCAGCAATTGATGCAGCATTTAATCCCTTACTGCCAATCAGTATAATTAGCAAAACAACTAATAGGGGTAAAGATAATTGAATGTCGCTTTTGGTTATTTTAGGCTTATTAAAGAAATAATAATTCCACTTCTTTTTTATTAAAAGATACACAAAAATCCCCGCAGCTAAAGGAACCAGACCGATAAACTGAAGCACCGGACTAGACGGCTCAGCAATAGTAACATATGCACCATTAACCGTATAGAAAAACATTAATAGTAATTCCAGACCGATAATCTTTAGTAAAAGCTTTAAATTGTTTGACAATTCAATCATCCCTCTTCCCTTATTTAACAACTATTACCAATTATAACCTGCTTCGCATTGTATCACAATATTCTGATTTTCCTTTTTCCCTTAATAAAAGATCCCCCAAAAAATCATTAGTCTCAGGAAATAATACCTTCGTTAACCTGCCAGTCGAGAATAACCTTATTACTAAAAAAATCCCTATTGTGATATCATTCACAATAGGGATCCTTTAGTAATAAGGTTATAGTCAATAATTTTATAGAAATTCACTTCTCCATGCTGTAATTTGCTTTTCTCTATAGATATCTGCTTTTTCAATAGAGTTAAATAAATTCATTTTGTATCTTACTACTTCTTTTGCTGCGTCTATACATTCAGGATATATCGCATTGGGGTCCCATAGCTCGGTTGCAGCTAAGATTTCCCTGCATTTCTTATAAAAGGCGAATTTATAGTCAGACGAGATATTTACCTTTTGAATTCCAATTTGCACTGCTTCAGCAATTTCTTCATCTGGATTAGCTGAGCCGCCGTGCAAGACAAGTGGAATGTCTACATTTTGTTTAATGGCTTTCAAGATATCCATTCGCAATTCAGGCTTCATATCTTTTGGATAGATGCCATGACATGTGCCGATAGCAACTGCTAATGTATCAACGCCTGTCTTTTCCACGAATTCCTGAGCATCTTCCGGTCTTGTATAGATAACCTCTGATACTCCTCCTTCTACTGACGTTCCTGTGTTTCCGATCGTTCCTAATTCCCCTTCAACTGATACTCCTAATGGATGGCTAATTTCTACTATTTGCTTCGTTAGTTTAATATTTTCTTCAAGAGAAAGCAACGATCCGTCAATCATGACAGAGCTAAAGCCTACATGTATTGCCCGCATAATATCCGCTATATTGCCACCGTGATCCAAATGCAGTACAAAGGGAACATGGCTATTTTTAATTCTAGTTAACACATATGAGAAGAAATCATCTTTTGTAAAATCTAATTCTGTTGGATGGACGGCTATAATAGCTGGCGAGTTATTTTTCTCTGCCTCTTCTACTACTACTCTAAGAAAATTGCTGTCTGCTACATTAAATGCTCCTACTGCAAATTTATACTCTTGTGCAACCGTTAATAATTGTTTCATATTTAATAACATACTATTAATCTCCTTTTTTTTACAGCGATTTTCCTTCTGATTGGGAAAGCTGAATATAATATTTGACTAATTCACTTCCTGCCGCCATTGTTTCATGTATTAATTGAGGATAACTGATTGTTGGCTGGCGGCTTAAGTTGTGTTTTATGCTTTGAATTTGAGCATTCATAAAATCAGAACCCACATTAATTTTATTGATTCCAAGTTCGATAGACTTTCTGATATTCTCTTCCCCGCATCCTGATCCCCCATGGAGAACAAGTGGAATGTTGGTTGCTTCTTTTATTTTTTCAATAATATCAAAGCGAAATTCAGGAACATAACCATCAGGATAATCTCCATGACTGGAACCGTAAGAGATGGCAAGTGCATCTACTCCTGTTTGTCTCGCAAACTCAATCGCTAAATCTGGATTTGTATACATATCATCTCCCGTCATGTGATTTCTGGCTACTGATCCAATATTTCCAACTTCTCCTTCTACACTTGCATCATAGGTTTGGGCAAACTCGACCATATTGCGCGTAATTTCTATGTTTTTCTCAATCGGATAAGAAGAAGCATCCATCATGACACTGGAAAATCCATCTCGTAAACATCTTTTGACAAAACCTATATCCTGGCCATGATCCAAATTGATTGCAATCTCGACACTTGCAGCATTGGCCATTTCTATAATCGGCTGAGTGAGAAGCTTACTGCCTAAGTGATCCATCAAATGGTCTTGTAGCAAATCAATAATGATGGGAGCTCTTAAGCCTTGAGCCCCATCAATCACTGCTTTAGCAGTCTCCAAGTTAAAACAGTTAATTGCCATTACTGCATATTTGCCTTTATTTGCACGTTCTAGCATACCCTTCATCGAAACATACATCATTAATCGCTTCCAATCTTGTTAAAATGAGATTTTTATATCCGATAAATCCATTTTTTCCTCTGGAGTATCCTCTATGATTTTTTCCATAGGCTCTTTTTTCCATAAAAACAGCATAGCTCCTGTAATCAATGATCCAATAAATAATGCCAAACAGAAAAGTAATGGATGATTCATTGCTGGTACGATAAACATTCCTCCAGAAGGAACAGGTGAGCCTACTCCCCACATCATCGAGAAACCTCCACCAATTGCTGCACCAATTGTACATGATGCTACTACTCTTACAATATCGACAGCAGCTATAGGAATAACTCCTTCTGTGATCATACAGATTCCCATCGGAAAGGCAATTTTAATATTATCTTCTTCCGATTTTGTATATCGTTTTTTGCGGAACATTTTAGCCAAAAGCCAAGAGAGTGCTACACCAAAAGGAGGAACCATGGATGCCAAAATCTTTACTGCTTCAGGCTCATAAATGCCCTCTAGCAAAAGTCCATCTGCAAACAGAGAAGCTACCTTATTTACCGGTCCGCCAAAATCAAATGCTGCCATTCCTCCCAATATTGCCCCAAAGACAAATCGCATCGAACCTTGCATACTTGTTAAAAAAGAAGTCAATCCATCTGTTGCCCATACAATTGGCACTCCCAGCACGAAGAACATCAATAATCCAATAACTACACTTGATATTAACGGAATAATCATCATTGGCATTAAGCCTTCTGCCCATCTTGGCACTTTTAGACGGTTCTTAAGGAATAAAACAAAATAACCAACAATAAATCCACCCAACATACCGCCTAAAAATCCAGCTCCAATGGCATTAGCAATAAGCCCCATCAATAAACCTGGTGCGATCCCCGGTCGATCAGCAATGGAATAGGCAATGGCGCCTGCAATAACAGGAGCTAATAAGCCCATTCCCAACACACCTAAAGAAACAAGTGCGGATGGAATCGAATAGGCTTCTTTATAATTTTCTATTACCGTTCCACCAGTTAAATTTCCAATCGCAATTAAAAGTCCTGAGGCAACAACAAGCGGCAGCATAAAGGATATAGCAGTTAAAGCATGCTTCTTAATTTGAAGTTTTTTTAACATATCATAACCCTCCTTATTGTTATTTGTTTAATTCCTCTTCAATCTTTTTATATAATTGTTTCGGTGCCTTTATAGCAATATTTGTTGGTATCTCCACTATTTTTTTGCCTTTAAAACGTTCTTTTCCGCTAATTTTTATATCCGCAGCAATAATGACTAAATCTGCTTCCATAATTTCTTCTTTTGTTAATTCATCCTCTGTGCCAATGGTTCCTTGTGTTTCAATGCGGACTTTATGTCCAAACTCTTGCCCTGCTTTAATTAGTTTTTCCTTCGCAATATACGTATGAGCGATGCCAGAAGTACAAGCAGAAATTCCTACAATATTCATTCTTCATTCCCCCTACTAATTATTTTTGGATAGAAGCTTCAAAAAATCTTTTTTTGTTTGAAGTGTTTGGAACTGTTCAATGGTTTCTTCATCTGCGAGTAAAACTGCAACTTTCTGAAGCAGTTTAATATGCGTGGTCGTTTTATCAGCATTTTTCACAGCAAACAATATGATAATATTAATCGGATTGCCATCCATTGATTCCCATTCCACCGGATTTTTTGTTCTGCCAATCGCGATAGATGTTTTAAGTACTGCATCTGATTTTCCATGAGGAATAGCGATTCCTTTCTCTAAACCGGTAACTCCCTCATTTTCTCGATACATCACATCCTTAATAAAGGCCTCTTCATCCAGGATGCAACCGTTTACAAATAATAGATTGGTTAATTCCTCAATTACTTCTATTTTTGTTGCAGCTTGCAGATCCAATTGAATAAGTTCCTCTGTTACTACTTTACTAAAATCTAATTCTTCCATTTTAGCCTCCATCTAAAGAACCTCCTATCTCCCATGGTTAATATTCTGATAAAATCACTTGTTGTTGATAGTAATTTTTTATAAATTGATTAATTTTATACTTATCTTCTTCATTTAAAATAGGACTGACAAGAATCGTCGGTTTATCAATAATGCTGTGCGTTTTGACTGTCGATATAACAAGTTCAACATCATCATAGTCACTTTTTTTGATTCGCTGTTGTGCAATAATTTTTTTTATAAGAATATTCGGGAAGTTCTTTTTGATTTTTTCGCTTAATAAGTGAGATGTCCCTATTCCACTTGTACACTCAATTAATATGGGGATTTTATTCGCAAATCTTTCATCATAAGAAATTTGAAAATACAGCGTAATATAGCCAATTTCTTCCTCTGTTACAAACTTATCGTAAATTCCTTCTTTATTTAATTCATTGGTGCAGTATTTCACTAGATTAAATATATTGGCAAAATTAGATTTGATTGATTTTATGATAGGATTAATAATATAGATTTGATGGTTTAATCGATAAACCATGGAGTGAAGGTGCAGCGTCAATTGCTCTGTTAATTCTTTATCTTCTATAAACTGGTAGCCGCTTTTTTCTGCGACTTTTTGAATTAACTGCTCTGCCAGCATCTCGACTTGCTCATTCATGATTTTTTCCGTATCTTGATTAAGCAAAAAGCGAGAATTAAGCTTATAGGCTTTTAAAATAGAATAAAGATAATAACTTTCAGATGGTTTTAATTGAATAAAATATAAAGCTTCTAGCTTATCTACCAAGTTTTTCGTCATTTTGTAAATAGCGGAACCCTTATCTATCTCTTCATACATATTTTCATCATTTACTACAAGCTGCAGATTATTCGTATGCTTTTCAATAATAGAAAGGAGTGAACAAAATAGCGTTAAGTAGTATGGCTGATCTAAAAGTAAATCATGTTTCTCTTGAAAATCATGAAGAAGTTCCTTTATTTCCATCAATCTTGCATTTATCACCTTTATATCCTTAATGGAATCAGGGATATCATATTGACTAAACAGATCTCCTGTTTGCGTTAAGTAACTTTCAATAATAACAGACATTATTCGATAAATGGAAAGCTGATCCCCTTCAATAAACGTACCATCATTTTTCCTCGACAAATGCAAATTGAACGGGCTGATTTTTTTTTCTATATGCTTAAAATCATTCATAATGGAGCTTTGGCTAACAAAGTATCTGTCTGCTATTTTCTGGATGGATGTTTTATTTGGTGCAATGGAAAGAAGAAATAATAGTAGGTTTAAGCGCCGTTCTTCTGGATGATCAAATTGGTCTTCATTCCACCTACTTTTCTCATAAAATTCGAGAAAGTATCCAAAATTTTCTTTCTTTCTGATTTTATACTCGGTAGGATCGGTTTCTACTATCTCTTGAATGTCTCGGTAAATTGTTTTTTTAGAAACAGACAGCTTTTCAGCCAATTCAGAAGCAGTTACATACCGCCTCTCCTTTTGCAAAATTTCAATAATTTTATATTGGCGCTCATTCAAAAACTGTATTCACCTCATTTCTACCCTTTCTATGACCTTATCTTATCAATTTGAAAGCGGATACACAATTACAATTTTAAGTTAAATTTTATGTCCCTATTAATGTAGGCAGATTATGAACTTCCTTATTAGAGTGATAGATAAAGTCAAAAACGAACACTCTCAGGCTGATTGAAAACGTCTGCCTTTTGAGGAGCGGAGTTACCAGGGTAGGTAATGAGCATCCGAACAAGGAGAGCAACAAAAAAAGCGTACATTTGAAAGGCAGCCTGGGGTAAATATTGTAAACAAATATTTATCTTTTATTGTCATAAAATCATTTTCTATGGAAAATATCTATGAAATACTAGGTATATATCATTCTAATTAATTGTATCTAGATTAAATATTAGTTTCTAGATACCACTTTAAAAGTGGAGAAATAGTAATTATGTTAAAAATAAGAACCGCAACAATAAAGGATTTATCTGATGTTGTAAAAATTGAACATCTTTGTTTTTCAAAAGAAGAAGCCTCAACAAAAGAATCTACTGAAAAGCGCATTTACTTGATTCCAGATAGGTATTTTGCAGTCGAGGAAAATAGTGCAATAGTGGGGCTGATTAATGGTCCCGTTATTCAAACAAGATTTATTACAGATGATTTATTTAGCGATATCAAAAAAAATCCAGCAACTGGGGGACATCAAAGCATTTTAGGATTAGCAGTAGACCCCCATTATCAAAAGAGGCATTGCAGCAAAATTGCTTAACTGCTTTGAAAAGGAAGCACCGTGAAACAATCACACTAACATGCACGGATAACTTAATTTCCTTCTATGAAAGTCACGGATACTTTAACGAGTGAATTTCAAACTCTCAACACGGAGGGATCACTTGGTATAACATGAGCAAAAAGCTATAATGCAGTCTTGATAAAAATTAATAGAACTTTTTGTTTATGCAGCTTCCAATTCAAAAAAATACTAAGATTAGCAACTGCTAACCTTAGTATTTTCACTTTGACGGCAATGGGGGCAATTCCTAAAATCCCCCTCTATTTTGTCCTTATTAGGAGACTAAACCTAAATTTGCTTTACATTAAATTGTTTTCTCCTATCAAGCAAAAAATTGCTAAACGTTGTACAGACAAAATATAAAATAGTCAAAATAAGTACAACACTCCATATATTGTATATACTTCGCCACACTCCTGTTAAAGAAAATAGCGCAGGCAGCGTCAAAGTTACCCAAGATTGTACAATAGCCACTTTTCCAACAAATTTTGAAACGTCTTTTTTGCTTGTGTTAAGTACAAAAAATAAAAACCATAAAAAGGACCAAAGAATCCATGTAATAGCATTGTTTATATCCTGATAACGGACAAAAGAAACCGTTACATATACAAGGCCGATAATGGAAACCCACAAGGAATAATATCCCAGTCCTGTTCCCTTCATGCCTTTTAACACTGTCACGCCTACATATAAATACGTAAATCCAAATAAGAATATAGCTGACTTTTCATATAAGACCCAATTGTTCTGATCAGAAGTAATAATTAAATAAAACGGGGCGATAACTTGAAATGCACCAACAAATAAATTATAGATGCCGACATTTTTTTCATCGGCTTTTCCAAGCAGCATCAGCCCATTTAAAAATAGTGCTGCTCCAGACAGCAATAGTCCAATTTGATCCATCGTTTTCCCCCTATTTATATTTTAAAAAGAAAAAGCAATTGCTATTGGCTGAAGGCAACTGCTTTTAAGTGATAGGCTTTTTTCGTACATGTTGCTATGAAAAAAGAGGCCTGCTTGGCAATTGCATGTCGCCATTGTGGCCTCATTCATACTAAAAAATAACAAGCAAACTTAGATTATAAGATAAAGCTGACAATAATTGCTGATAATACACTTACAAGCGTTGCCCCATACAACAATCGAAGTCCAAATCGTGCAACCGTGTTTCCTTGTTTTTCATGTAAACTTTTCACTGCACCTGCAATAATTCCAATCGAGGAGAAGTTTGCAAATGACACTAAAAACACAGATACAATTCCAACTGTTTTTGGGCTTAGCGTTGAAGCAATATCTGATAAACTCATCATTGCTACAAATTCATTTGTAACAAGTTTTGTTGCCATAATTCCACCTGCTGTTATAACTTCTGAAGCAGGAATTCCCATAATAAAAGCAATTGGAGAGAATACATAGCCAAGAATATGCTGGAAGGAAAGGCCGAATATCATTTCAAATAAGCCATCAATAGCTGCCATAAGAGCAACAAAACCAATCAGCATCGCCCCAACGATAACGGCAACTTTAAATCCGTCCATAATATATTCGCCCAACATTTCAAAAAAGGTTTGCTTTTCTTCTTGTACTACTAAAATATCCTCATCATCAGGCACTGTGTATGGATTAATGATAGAAGCAATAATAAATCCACCAAATAAGTTGATAACAATGGCTGTTACAACATATTTTGGATCAATCATTGTCATATATGCTCCAACAATGGACATGGATATAGTAGACATTGCCGATGCACAGAGCGTGTACAAACGATTAGGAGGCAATTTGCCCAATTGCTTTTTAACCGTAATAAACACTTCTGATTGACCTACAATAGCAGAAGCTACTGCATTGTATGATTCGAGTTTTCCCATTCCATTGATTTTGCTGAGAACAAGCCCAATCCACTTCATAATAAATGGAAGTATCTTAAAATGCTGCAAGATCCCGATTAGCACGGAAATAAATACAATTGGCAGCAAAACATTTAAGAAAAACGGCGCCTCTCCTTTATTCGCCATTCCGCCGAATACAAAACCGACTCCTTCATTCGCAAATTCCAGCAGTTTTCCAAAAACACTCGCAATTCCATTAATAATGACAAAACCAAATTTAGTATTGAGTAATAGTGCTGATAATACAAGCTGAATAACAACCATTATCGCAATCGGTTTGTATTTGATTCTTTTACGATTATTACTTGCAAGATACGCAAGCCCAAAGACAACAAGCAACCCTAAGATGCCGATTAAATATGTCATAGTCTCCTCCGCCGCTTCCTTATTTTTGTAAGTCTTTTGATGAAAAAGAGCCTGGCAACAGCTCAGAGATAGTGGTAATCACAAAATCACCTTTTATATTTGCTAAAATAATTTGCGTGTCTTTCCCGCAAAACTCTGACAATACTTGCCTGCACGCACCGCATGGAGAGATTGGACCATCTGTATCGCCAACCACAGCAATAGCCAAAAAGTGCTTGTCCCCTTCTGAAACCGCTTTAAAAATTGCTGTTCTTTCTGCACAGTTTGTTAACCCATAGGAAGCATTTTCGATATTGCATCCATGATATATTTTATGATCAGCTGTTAAAAGTGCCGCTCCGACAGTAAATTTGGAATAGGGAACATAGGCTTGTTTGCTTGCTAAAATAGCTTCCTCTATTAATTGTTTTGGATCCACTATTAATCATCCCTTTTTAACACAGGCAAGCCAGAAGGCTCACCTGCTTTTTTATTTATGGCTTTTTTCTAAAAGATGGTTGTTTTTCGGATAGTTCCCATGAGTAAATCCATGGTTAAAACAGGTGGATTGGAGGGACATGTGAGACCCCGCAAGGCACAGCCCTGAGGAGGCTCACCGCCCGCCCCACGGAAAGCGAGCATCCCTTCACTGCAATCACCCTACTCCTTTAAAAGCAACAAAGTTTACGAAAACAGCCTTATTTATTAATAATCCGAATCGCTTTTTTCGCCCTTGGCAATCGATACGCCAGAGCTTGCGCCGATACGAGTTGCACCAGCTTCTACCATTGCTTTTGCGTCTTCTAAACCTCTTACTCCTCCAGAAGCTTTCACCCCAATTTCAGGTCCAACGGTTTTTCTCATAAGCGCTATATCTTCTGCCGTTGCTCCACCTGTGGAAAAACCAGTTGATGTTTTGACAAAGTCAGCTCCTGCCTCTACTGCAAGCTCTGAAACTTTCACTTTTTCTTCTTCTGTTAATAGTGCTGTTTCAATAATCACTTTTACTAATGCTTTATCTTTTGCAGCATTCACAACTGCTTTAATGTCATTTAATACCAAATTATAATTTTTATCTTTTAAAGCTCCTATATTGATAACCATATCTACTTCATCCGCGCCGTTATTTATAGCGTTTGTTGTCTCAAATGCTTTCACCTCAGAAGTTGTCGCCCCAAGAGGAAAACCGATGACTGTACAAACTTTTACTTCAGGAGCATCTTTTAACAGCTCTGCTGCTTTTTTTACCCAAGTCGGATTGACACAGACTGAAGCAAATGAATATTGAATTGCTTCCTGTGCCAACACAGTAATCTGCTCTAGTGTTGCGTCTGCTTTTAATAATGTATGATCAATAATATTTGTAATGTTTTTGCTCATTTTATCCACCCTAACTATTTTCTAATGAATTTCTTTATAAACTAATGTCGGAGCTTTTACTTTTTCGGCCACTGTTTTATAAGAATCGTATACCATATCTATTACTTCCTGCACATCTTCTCTATTGCTGTGAATCGTTGCAAGAGCGTCGCCTTTTTTCACTTCGTCTCCCACTTTTTTATTCAGCATAATGCCAACAGCCAAGTCAATGACAGAATCTTTCGTTTCGCGACCTGCTCCTAGCTTCATTGCAGCTACTCCTATATTTTCCGCAATTATCTCGGAAATATAGCCGTTTTCTTTTGCAGGAACTTGAATTTTATGCACAGCATCTGGCAATTTAGAAGGATCATCAACAACAGACGCATCTCCTCCTTGCGCTGCTAGGAATGTTTTAAATGTTTCAAGAGCTTTGCCATTTTCAATCACTTCTTCCAGCATGGTGCGTGCCGCTTCTAAATTTTCCGCTTTTTCAGCAAGAACAACCATATGGCTTCCAAGAGTTAAGCAAAGTTCTGTTAAATCTTTAGGACCTTTACCTTTTAATGTATCGATTGCTTCTTTTATTTCAAGGGCATTTCCTACCGCAAAACCTAAGGGCTGGCTCATATCTGAAATGATCGCTTTTGTATTTCGTCCTACCCCTTTGCCGATTTCCACCATTGCCTTTGCCAGTTCTTCCGCGTCTTCTAGCTTTTTCATAAAGGCGCCATTGCCTGTTTTGACATCTAAACAAATGGCATCAGCACCAGCTGCAATTTTTTTGCTCATAATAGAACTTGCAATAAGAGGAATAGAATCTACTGTTGCTGTTACATCACGAAGAGCATACAGCTTTTTGTCTGCCGGCGTTAAATCTCCGCTTTGGCCTATTACTGCAATTTTATTTGTGTTCACAAGACGAATGAATTCTTCGTTTGTTATTTCAACATGGAAACCAGGAACAGCTTCAAGCTTATCAATTGTCCCGCCAGTATGACCTAAACCGCGACCAGACATTTTTGCAACTGCAACTCCTAACGCTGCTACTAATGGTCCTAACACTAGCGTCGTTGTATCGCCTACACCGCCTGTACTGTGCTTATCCACCTTGATTCCTTCAATTTTTGATAAATCAATTTGATCTCCAGAATTCACCATAGCTTCCGTTAAATGAACACGTTCTTTTTGCGTCATTCCTTGAAAATAGATGGCCATCGCAAATGCTGACATTTGATAATCAGGCAAATCTCCATTTGTATAAGCAGTAATAATAAAATCAATTTCTTCTTTATTTAACGTTTGTCCATTGCGCTTTTTTTCAATTAAGTCAACCATTCTCATAATGTTTTCCTCCTAAAATATATGGATACCAACATTCAATTAAACGCTTTCATATCTACATCTTTACTATATATTATTTTTGAACAAATGTAAATAACGATTTTTACATTTGTTCATTTTTGTTCAAAAAACAAAAAAGACTTCCGCTTCTGCGTAGTCTCTCACTTTTTGTCTATTTTATTTATTTTCTCTCGTTTAGATGAAAAACTTTTTGTAGCTACTCCTGTTTATCTAATAAAAACCTTGCTGTATACTGATCCGTCACTAGTACATTCGCTATTTTTCCTTTTAATGCACCATAAATGCTGTCAATTTTCTGATTTCCACCTGCAACTAACACGGAGTATTCTTTCTTTTTCAGTTCTGCTAAATCCAATCCTAATGTTCGATCATCCAAGCTTTCATTGCAAATTTGTCCATCCTTGTCAAAAAATCTTGAACAAATGTCACCAACCGCATTTGCTGAAATCATGTTCATATCTTCATCTGAAAAATAGCCTAGCTGAAACAGCAGAGAATCTTGTTTAATGGGACCTGTTGTAAATACAGCAATATTCGCTTTTTTCCCTAAATCTAAAATATGTTTAATATGGCGATCTGTTTCCATCGCTTTTTTCACGACAATATGGTCAACAATCACTGGAAGAGGCAGATGCATTGGCGGTGTATTGTACGCTTTCCCAAATAAATACATAATTTCTGACGCATAGGTGCTCTTTTCCGAATGGCTTACCCCACCTTTAAGCTGAACTACTTGTACATCATTCACATATTTTTGCTTTAGATCAATCGCCACTTGGTATAAAGTTGTCCCCCATGTAACACCAATAATATCTCCATCCTTTACAATCTCATGAAGATATTCCGCTGCCGCAACACCTAAATGACTTTTAATAATATGACTTTCATATTGAGGCACTGATGCAACAATGGCTTTTTTTAGATTGAATTTTTGTTCAAGCTCATGCGACAGCTCCTCTCTATTAATGGATGAATCCACAATATTAATTTGCACAATGCCTTCTTCTTTTGCCCTCTGCAGCAGCCTAGAAACTGTAGGCCTTGATATGCCAAGCTTTTTTGCAATTTCACTTTGATTATAATCAAGGATATAATACATTTTAGCCGCTTCCACTATCTGGTTGAATTTCTCTTTATCCATCTCCACACAAAGTTCTCCCTTCCCCTTTGAATCCTTTCTTTTTCATACCGCATACACTTCTGCTTATATTTTACCCTTTATGTGAACAAAATTTCAATAAGATGTCAAAATAATAAAAAAAATACTATTTATTCAAAATTAGGAACTGATTAAAATGACATTCAATTTAATCCTACTTAATAATGAATGGAACTGCTAAGGAAGCAATTCCATTTTACAAAAAAGTATTATATGCAGAAGTTCTTTTTCTCAATTCTTTGGCGGAATGCCGGTGAACTCAGAATTCCCCTTGCCAGAAGACGAAAAAAAATCTTGTCTCACATGCAGTCAGCGAAACAAAACTTATGCTTTTCGATATATTCCCCAGTCAGCCTCATCAGAGTAGAAGTCAAGTGACAATTTGTATTATAATAGACAAAGCAAAACAAATTTTAATAATAGAGTCTGACTCCCAGTCTATTCCAGTATTGCGGCACTCGGAGATAGACTCCCTTATTCCTATCTTAGTTCTATAACATACGAGAGAATATGCAAATAAATTTTCGGTCATCTAAGATGCATAAATTATTTATGTTGTTATTTTATAAAAAAGAGAGTGTTACAAAGAAGACTGACTATTGCACACTATAAATCGTTTAATTATTTGCATTTTTACAGAAAGATGCTTTTTAATCGAGGCCCTGCTACTACAAATCCAATATTAACTTCAGGCGGACTTTATACTATCCCTCTAAAATCAATGAATTAACTTTCACCATATGACCCTTTTGGGCAGAATATATAATACAGTCAATTATTTTTTGATTTTTATATCCATCATAAAAAGTTGGCATATCATGTCCTTCCTTATTTAATATTAGTTCAGCAAAGTCACTTAAAAGTGTCTTATTATATATATCTGGCACTCTTTCTGTTTTCAAAACTGGCATCGTTTCCAATTCATTTTTAACAATAATATCAATTTCATTAGGGCGCTCAATATCTACATGCAAAGTGCCGCAATCTCCATATAATGTTACTGCATGCTGATTCGATGATCCAATTGCATTTCTTGTAGTAACAAAATTCCCAGCAACATCATTTTCAAGAATAGCCTGAAAGCTTGTAAAATCATCAACGTCAACCTGTTTCTCTTCTCCAGTTATAAGGTCTATCCTTTTATCCACAAAGGTTTTCATCAATGCCGAAACTGAATGGAATTCTCCTACAAAAAATCGTGCACTATCGATCATATGGGCTCCTAAATCACCTAATGCACCTGTACCAGCAACCGCTTTATTAAAACGCCACAAATAAGGAACTTTAAATATAGGAGCTCCGAATGATTGTTGGTATCTTACATCAATATGACGTATTTGACCAATGGCATTTTTTTCTATCAATTTTTTTGCATATTGAAAAGATGGTGTATAACGATGAATAAATCCTATCATACAGGGAATTGGATTTTGCTTGTATAATTGATTCAAATTCTCCGCTTCTTCAACATTCAGTGTAAATGGTTTTTCAGCCATAATAGGTTTTCGATGTAAAATGCATAGCTCTATAACCTTAGCATGCAAGTTATTTGGAACAACTGAAATAATAGCATTAACATCAGGTGAAGTAATTATATCTTCTATATTATTGAAACGTTTATTCTGACTAATGCCTTCTTGATCACCAATTTTATTTAGAAGTTCTTGATTAACATCACAAATCGCCCCAACTTGAATGGAATTTATTCTAGAAATGTTTCGAAGATGTTCATTTGCCATCCCACCAAGACCAATTACTCCAGCAGTTACTACATTATTGCTAATCATGTATTCACTCCTCGTTTCAGCATATTTTCTTTCCTACGCTCTAATCTCATATTTTGAAAAAGCCTTTCTTAAAACAAATGAATTTATAAGAGCAAGTAATGCAAATCCCCCGAATGTTCCAAAATATAAAACGGAAAGGAATCCAACAGAGGAAAATAACACAAAAATAACTGGAATTAAGTTAACAAGCACCAATAATAAAAGATATGGAAAATTAAATAATCCTATTAATAAGGAATTTAAAAATGATTTCTTAATAGTGTCCTCATATCTAGCCATATAAGGAAAAATAAAAAGGAAACTGCAAAGATAAACAAATCCAAAAATTATTAGTGTGCTTACAAAAAATACCTTAGGAACTCCACTAAGACTTCCGGAAAGAAATAAGTTTGCAAAAAGTAAAAATCCGGCGGCAAGTATTATGATCCATACAATAGTACTTTGAGCAAAATTCTTTTTAAAAGATACTAGGAAACTCTTAACGATATGCTTATCTTCATCTCTTACCATTTTGATCAGAACAGAGTACAAAGCAGTCATGGAAGCACCAATAGTTATAATCGGAATACAAAAGAGCAAAAATAAAAAGTTTAAGATGACTAAATCCACAGCCCTTGTTAGAGTTTTATAAAGAGGGCTATCCAAACTAAATAGTTGACTCATTTTATACCACCTCTTTCATTTAGAATAAAGATAACGGTCGGATACATACATAGATAGAAGTAAACCGACCGCTATTTGTTCTTTATCAAGAATTTAAAATAAAGCAAAGTGGGGGTTTTCCATGTCCCCCACTGATTGTTAGTTGAACCAATCGGGTCTTTACGGTCTAGTTTCTCCTCACCTAGATTTCTCGTTTCTTCTCACCATCTTGAGATGGGGATCAAAAGCCCGTTAATGCCGGATAAATTATTTAAGGGTCTTTTGATATCTATCAAATGCTTTATTCTGAATTTCCATATATTCGTCATACCCCATTTTCTTTAATTGAGAAATATATGAATCCCACTCTTTTGTAGCTCCCCCCTCAACAACCCATTTAGATTGTGTAGATTGCACATAGGAAGTAAGATCCACACTTAATGTATTTAAACGATTCATCTCTTCTGCTGTATAAACAACATTTGGAAATTGTTCCTTTACATACTTATTAATTTGTTTGTCTAATTCAAGCTTCAATCCATCTCCACCATTAGTTGGAAGTGTTACTTTTTCGTTAAATCCTTCCCCGATATATTTAGGACCAAAATCACGGAATGAGTTAGTCCATGCAAATATATCGGCTGATTCCCCTTTAGGAGCATCCAAGACTTTGTATTTTCCGTCTTCTCCTTTTTCAACTCCAACACCGTAGGAACCGTAGAAAGTTTGAATACTAGCATCTTCTGTGTAGAATTTATCTGCCCATTTCAACAATTTAGCAGGATCCTTAGCTTTTGTTGTAATCATAAACTCGTTTCTAGCATAAACTGGTGCATCAGTCATTACATATCTTTGTCCATCTGGACCTTCAAGTGCAGGTAGTTGGGTATACTCCACTGAATTTGGTCCAAATACCGCATCTGGCGTCCAGCCACTAGATACTCCTACCAATGAGCCTTCTGCATTTTTCCGTTTTGCTTCAGCCATAGCTTCATCTTGTGTAAATACCTCTTGATCAATCAGCCCTTCTTCATACGCTTTATGCATCCATTCAATTCCTTCTCTATAAGCATCTTCTGTTGCCATAAAGCTCGGCTTTCCATCTTTTACAGTCATAGAAGTTGAATAAGCTCCTTTAGGTAAACCAAATGGTAAGATATAACTCAAAACATCGCCTTGGTAAGGAATCTCATCATTAGGATCACCGTTTCCATTTGCGTCTTTCTCTTTAAATGCTTTTAAAACACTATAAAATTCTTCATACGTATCTGGTACAGAGAGCCCTAAATTATCCAGCCATTCTTTATTAATGTACAATGAATTCCCTGCAACTGGTCTTAATGGCAGTTTTTTTGGCAAACTATAAATATGTCCATCCGGAGATGTAACCATAGCACGTAAAGCAGGATCTGCATCAAAAGCAGCCTTCAAATTAGGCATATTTTTTTCAATTAAATCTTCTAGCGGAATAAACAATCCTGAATTCTTAGCTATATCAGCATCCCCTAGAGCCAAAGAGCCCCAAAATGCATCAGGTAAATCTCCTCCAGCCATTAATAACGATTTTTTATCTCCCCATTCACTATTTAGATACGTATCCCAATCAACTGAAATTCCTGCTTCTTTTTCAGTCTTTTCCACAAATCCTTTTAAAAAGTCATCTCCCCAATCAGACCAACGAACTGTTGCAATTTTATAAGTGCCATCTTCTTTCGATGTTGAAGTAGCTGAATCCTTGCTGCAGCCAACCAGTAAACTAGCTGCTAATGCACAACTCAATAATATATTAGCCTTTTTCTTCATCATCCTGTTTTCCCCCTGTCATTATTCTTTAATTGAGCCAACCATAACACCTTGATTGAAATACTTTTGCAAAAATGGATATAAACACATTATTGGCAGAGTAGAGATGACTATGGCTGCATATTTCATCATCTCTGATAATCTTCTTAATTCTGATGCCAGTTCTCCTGATGCTGTTCCAAGAAGCGACTCATTAGAGATTAAAATTCTTCGCAGCACTAGTTGAAGCGGTTGCAAATTTTCGTTTGATATATAAATCATTGCATCAAACCAAGAATTCCATATCCCTACTGCAGTCCAAAGGCCAATAACAGCAAGAATAGCTTTTGACAATGGCAATACCATCGTTAGAAAATATCTGAATGTGCCACATCCATCAATTTGAGCTGCTTCCCACAAAGTCTCAGGAATACTCGATTTAAAGAAAGTTCTTGCGATAATAATGTTGAAAGCAGAAACAGCAAACGGTAATACCAATACCCAAAATGTATCTAATAGGCCAAAATTCTTTATTACTAAATATGTTGGCATTAATCCACCACTTACGAACATTGGAATAATGTAAAAGGTAGAAATCCACTTTCTCCCAAATAATTCTTTCCTTGATAACGCATAACCTGCTGGTATATTTACAAATAATGCAATAATAGTTCCAACAATCGTATAGATTATTGTATTTAAATAGCCTCGCCAGATAATATCTTGTTTTATTAATTCCATATACCCATCTAACTTCCACTCTTTTGGCCAAAACCACACTTTTCCGTTTGAAACATCAGCTGGATTACTAAACGAAGCGATTATGATAAACCATAATGGGTAGATAATCATCAATATCATTACAATTGCTATACCATAGATGGTGATATCAAAAATTCGGTCTTTCCAACTTTTTTTCATCTTAGATTTTTTTATGAACTTATTTTTTATGGAAAATTCCATATCCCTCACTCCCTGCTATAACAAGCTTGTTTTCGTAAGTTTCTTAGATATCCAATTCACTAGAAGCAAGATAACTATATTGACAACTGTATTGAATAAGCCAATTGCTGTTGATAAGCTGTATTGAAAATTTTGCATCCCTATTTTATAAACATATGTTGAAATAACTTCACTTCCAGCTAAGTTTAAGGGGTTTTGAAGTAAAAGAACTTTCTCAAATCCTACACTTAACATACTGCCTGCTCGTAATATCAATAAAATCATGGCAGTGGGCAAAAGTAATGGTAAATCAATATGAAGAATCTTTTGCATTTTACTCGCGCCATCCATAGTAGCCGCTTCATAAAAGGTTGGATTAATTGCTGATAAAGCTGCTAAATAGATGATGCTGTCCCAGCCAATATGTTGCCATATATCACTCCAAACATAGATACTGCTAAAAAATGATGACTTAGATAAAACGTTTGGCATTTCAATTCCAATCAGCCCCAACACATTAGCTATCAATCCATTACTAGGTGACAGGAAAATCAAAATCATTCCACACATAACCATTGTAGAAATGAAATGCGGTAAATAGGTTGTTACCTGAAAAACCTTTTTAAACATACCAATACGCATTTGGTTACAAAGTATTGCTAATGCAATCGGCAATGGAAACCCTACCAAAATACTATATAAACTGATGCTTAATGTATTCTTTATTGTTAGATCAAATTGATAGGAATTAAAATATTGAATAAAATGCTTTAATCCAACCCATGGGCTCTCCCATATTCCTAAAGCAGGCAAATAATCTTTGAATGCAATAATCAGCCCATACATAGGCAGGTATGTAAAACAAATTAACAATATTATAGAAGGAAGTAACAAAGCATATAATGGCCCGCTTTTCTTGAACTCTTTCAGGGTTTTAGATGCTTTTCTTCTGGTCATTATGACTGATGAATCTGAAATACTTTGAGAAACAACTTTATTTTCCAACTTTCCCCCTCCTTTAATTAATGAATTTACATTTCCCCAGCGTATTAATAAGTAGTTTGATCTCCTCCTTTATTGGCTAGCTTTATTATATGGTAGCGCATTCATTGATAAATAGTAGTAAACGGTTCAAAAATGTATACTATTCCGTACAAATAGATAATTTTTCTAAATCATCCTATATAAAATAGCACTATTCAGCCCTTATCTCCCCTTTCAACCGCTTTCTTGACGTTATTTTGCTAGAAAATGCAAATTGATTCTGTATAATGAAGAGGAAGGCACGTATAGGAGTTGAAAGAGCATTGAAGTTGCATATTGGGAAAAATTCCTCACACTCTGTTAATTATTATTCAAAAGTTCTATTTGTCATTTTAATTTCTATATTACTTATCAATATCTTAGTTAGTTTCTTTACTATTTATATTACTAGACAACAAAGTATTGATTATATTACTAATACCGTTAATCTCTATTTAAAGGACACTCAACAAAAACTTAATGCTGTCGATCATTTTATGATATGGACCGTTAAGCATGAACCATTAATTAAGAATATTGAAGATGCCCAAGATATGGCACAGTTACCCAAAAGCATCAGTGATTTTAGATCAAGAGTGAATGATTTTCAATACACAACCGGGAAGGAATACCAATTTTTTTTATCATTAAAAAAAGAGAACTACTTTTTTAATAGCTCTCCCATCCGAATGAATTATTCTGAATATCTTCAAATAAAGGAATTCTACTTATCAGGAAATGCATACTCGAATAGCTATGAGAATCTGTATACTTGGCAGCCTCTTAAGATTAATAATAAATTCTATTTATCTCACAAATTAGACTATGAAAATAGAGTGTTTATTTGTTTGATTGCTGTAGATGATATTCTTCTGCCTTTACAAGATGTCAATTTGGGTGCTAACGGAAAAATAATTATAAAAAGTGATGAGTATGGTTTTCTTTCTAGCTCAAATCAAGTTCATTCTTTTAATAAGAAAGGATCTAACAATTTTTTTAGAAGTAACCTTGTATTTAAAGGGGAAAACACTTCTCTGCCATTTTCCTTGCATGTATCTGTAGACCATTTTAGTGCTTTTGGAAAAGTCGTTATTGCTCAATTTGCTCTTATAGCTGCAACAATTATAATAAGTATAATTTTATTTCTAATTCTGCTTTATATAAAAAACAGAGTAATATCGCCCATTCAAGTTTTTTCTAAAAATCTATCTGATATTAACCAAAATAACGAAACGATTGATTTTGAGAATAGTAGTATTATAGAGCTTGAACAAGCGAATGAACAATTCAGAGGGTTAATAAAGGAGATTAAAAATTTAAAAGTCAATATTTACGAGCAAGAATTTGAAAAGAAGCAAATACAAATGGATTTTATGAAACTGCAGATTAAACCACACTTTTATTTAAATTGTTTAACAACCATTTATAGTATGGCGCAAATGAAGATGGATAAAGAAATAAAAGAAATGGCATTATCAACATCTAAATATTTCAGATACTTATTTCAAACAAATCAAAACTTTGTAAGGCTGGAAAAAGAATTAAACCATGTGAATGACTATCTCTCAATACAAAAATTAGTGCATGGACCTGCATTTCTTTTTGAAAAATTTATTGAACAGGATATTGAAAAAACAAAGATTCCACCTTTAGTGCTGCAAACATTTATGGAAAACACCATTAAGTATGCTGTTTCTTTAGATGAAGAAGCGAGAATTTCCTTAAGAGTTTTTTCTATAGATATAGATAACAAAAAATACATTAAAATCATGATAAGTGATAGTGGTCCAGGATTCCCTTCTGATGTATTAGATAAACTGCAGAAAAATATTCCTGTAACAGATAAAGAGGGAAATCATGTTGGAATCAATAATGTCATTCAAAGGCTTCGTCTTTTGTATGCCGGCGAATTTTTGACAGAGTTTTCAAACGGTCCCAATGGTGGCGCTTTCATTAATCTGATGATACCTTATCATATATATGGGGAGTGAATAGCTTGAATATATTGATTGTTGACGATGATCGATTTGTCGTTTCAGCTTTAGAACAAAAAATAAATTGGACATCTTTAGGCATCCAACAGATTTACACCGCTTACAATATTCGTCAAGCGAAAAAAATATTCGAGGAAACTACAATTCATATTCTCCTATCCGATATAGAAATGCCACAAGGCAGCGGTCTTGAATTATTGGCTTGGATAAGATCAGAAGGGTTCAATGTACAAGCGATCTATTTAACTAACTTTGCCGATTTTAACTACGCACAAAAAGCTATTGAACTTCAAAGTTTTGACTATTATTTAAAACCTATTGAATTTGATAAACTGGAATTTATCATAAAAAAAGCAGTAAACAAAGTCAAATTAAGTCAAATAAAAGAAAATGCTATCAAAGTTGGACAGTATTGGCAGCATAACAAGGAAGAACTAGTAGAACACTTTTGGCACAATTATTTAGAAAACAATGATACCTTAGCTAGGGAAGAAATTCAAGAACAACTCCGAATCAAAAACATAAACTATTCTCTAAATGATTGCTTTTTGCCATTATTGCTTGATTTTTTTCCATATAAATTAATTGATAACAAAGGAATCATTTCAATATTTGATAAAGAAAACAATTTTCACAATAAGCTAAAATCTATTATGATGGAAACTTTTAAAAATGATTCCATTCGTTTAGATGGTGTTCTAAAATCAAGTACCACTAAAGATGAGTACCTTGCCATTTTTAAATTAACAGATAATGCTTTTGAAGCTTCATCTAGGGATTTGATTTCTTCCTGTAACCAGTTAATTGCAACAATTAACAACCAATTAAAGTGTGATGTTCAATGCAGTATCGGAACTTCAAATCCTTTAAACAAAATTCAAGCTGCTGTAAAGGCACTTCAAGTTGCAAGAAAAGAAACGATAGATTTTCGAAACACAATCTTTTGTTTTGAAACTTACAATACAAATGTTAACAACTATGTCGAACCAAATTTACAACTATTGGAGCATCGTCTCGAAGATGGCAATAGATTAAGTTTCATTAATAAGTGTTATCAATATCTTACAAACCTATTAGATAAAAATGCTTTAAGTCATCATGTGCTATGTTGTTTTAGAATAGATATGACTCAATTAATCTACACGCATTTAAAGAAAAAAGAAATTCTTGCGAATAAGTTATTCCAAGGGAAGATTAGTGATTTATTATTAGAACAATCCTCCAGATCTATAGATGATTTAATGATTTACATTTCCTATTTAGTGGATGTTTCTCTAGACTATATGGAATTTACCAACTCACAGAAATCTGTTGTCAATACAATTCGTGATTATATTGATCAAAATTACCAAGAAAATATCACGAGAACTAGTTTAGCCCAAATTGTCTATCTTAGCCCAGATTATATTGCAAGATTCTTTAAAAAAGAAACAGGAATATCACTTGTCAACTACATTATCAAAAAAAGAGTAGATATCGCAAAAGACTTGCTTACCAACACAAATTTGCCTATTCATAGTATTTCGGATAAAGTAGGTTATGAAAATTATTCCTATTTCACGAAGCTTTTTAAAAAGGAAACAAATTATACTCCAATTGAATTTCGAAAAATGGTTTATTCAAAAAGCGAAACTAGTTGAAAATATTACTTTCTGCTCTTTGTCACCATTCAATTAACCTGTAGCAGGAGAGAAAGAAATCCCTGCTACAGGTTAATTGAGGTTAACATATTGTGAATTAAACAGGAATTTATACATCCACGTCATAATAATATTCCTGCTTAAAATTCTGTAGATTCCTGAAAAATTCCCTCCTATTTGAGAATATAGGCTCTTCTATATTCTCAAACAGGAAAGATAATATAAATTCCTTTATTTCTGCAACTTAGATAAAGCTACTTTTAAACTCGTCATAAATGTTAGCTCTCTCAAATCTAAACCAAGGCTAACAATTGTTTGAGCTATTTCTGGTCGAATACCTGTAAATATGGTTTCTACTCCTAGCATTCTTAATGCATTAATGATTTTAAGCAATTCATTAGCCACCATAGTATCCACGATCATTACTCCAGAAATATCGATAATTAAATTATTAATCCCCAATTCTTTTGATTTAGCAAGCGCCTCTTCCATTAACAGCTTTGCTCTCTCTGTATCAATATCACCAACTAAAGGCAAAATAGCTATTGTATCTGTAATTGGAACAACTGGAACGGATAATTCGAGAAAGGACCTGCGAGTATTAGTAAAAGTCTCTGAATAAGCATCAACATATGCTAAACTAAAACTATGGACAGCATGATCTAATAGAGGATCAATAATGCCCCCCACTTCAAACACTATATCTAAAGACATATGATGTTCGATTACTTCTTCCTTAATAACTTTCCAAATAGACTTTCTATAATAAGATGCATCTTGTAAAGCCTCATTCAGCGGTACACTCTGAGCACAAAAAGCAGCGCCGGTTTCTTTTCCCCATTTTACAAACTTCTCAACTGCTAAATCCTTTTCTGAGCTATTTTTTAAGACTTCTCCAAATAACTCTATAAAATTAGCACGTATATTAATAATTTCATTTTCTACTTTTTTTAATTCACGGAGATCTTCTTCCCTTACTCCCACTAATCTCTCCTCATGAACTACTCTAGCAATTTCATACTTCTTTTTTACTATCACTTCTCCTAGATAGGATAACTCAGTTTCCATAATCTCCTCCAGTAATGCATTCTATATTTGTCTAATATATAAAAATTTCATTCTTTATCATTATACATAATAGAAGAATTATACTAAAAGTAAATAGATTTGCATTAATTAGTTGCCTTATTGCACTGCAAATAAACAAGACTAAATAATCGTTCGACTACTATTACTATCAATTGAGTTTTATTTCCTGCTAAACAGGAATAAAAGCTTCAAAGCAATAGAAATAGAGTAGGATAAGTCTGACTCTATTTCCACTCTTCTGATTATTATTGTCATGAATTAGGATTTGAAACCAAGGAAAATCTACATTCTAGATTCACTCCAATATTCCTACCTTTTGGTGATTATTGGCTAGTGCCTTCGGTTCATTTTTTTCCTGTTCTTCAGCGTTTTCATTTTTTGAAGTAACCGATACCATCCTGCTTATCTACAAGGAAAATAGAAAAACTTATCTAGCTTTCTGCCAATTTATGCGTGTTGACGTATTTAGTCGAATTAGGTTTAAATAAAAATCTAATAGGGTAACATTGGTTAGAGCAAAATTTGCAGTATCTATGCTTACCTTTCTATTACTTAAAAGAGGCATGTTGATTCTACTCCATGAATGAAAGGAGCATCTTACATGAAAAGCATTCAAAGCCGCTTATTTCTTATGCTTCTTATCTTTATTATCCTGCCCTATTTTCTATCCGTTCTGCTCATTTATATCCATACAAAAGATCGTATAGAAACTCATGAACTTGAAAACAATCAGGAGCAAATGGAGAAATTATCAGTAGAACTAGAACAATACTTTGAAGATATGGTTAATCTTCCATATATTCTATATCGCAAACCTGATTTTTTCCGAATGTTCACAAATAGATTTGAAGATTCCATTTACTTTAACCAAATTGCCATGGAAGAAAACATTGAAACTTTTTATCTGATGCGGCATGAAATCCGCCAGGTTCGCTTTTATCTTGATAAGTATAAAGAATCTTTCACTGTTTATAATGCTATAATCAGTGCTCGTAAATCTCACCCTGATTTCATGAAACAAGATGAGATTCAAAAACTTTATCACTCTAATTCGCAGTTTTTAATAGAGCCTCCCCATAAGATAGGAAACTATAATAATGCTGCGATTGTCCCTGATTCGGACAAGACAATGGTTGTAACGATTCATCATAAAATAGTAGATGTACTATCGAATGAGTTTCTCGGGGTTACCTCAATAGATATGGATTTAGATGCATATGCCCGCATATGCAACACACTAATTCAGAAGAAAAAGGAAACGGTCCTGCTTATTAATTCAAATGATATTGTCATGTATGCAAATGATTCGTCTCTTATAGGCAAACAGGCCAATCCTGCTTTACTTAAGCAGGTGAAGAACTCTAGCGTGGATAAAGACGAAAATATTGTCATGGCCAAAACATTATCAGAACCGCTAAATCAATGGAAACTAGTAAAGATAACACCTAGTAAGCTATTATTCTCTGATGTTAGACAAACTGCTTATATAAATACACTTGTTGGGATAGGTGTAGGGCTACTCGGGGTATTGATGATTGGCATTGTATCCTACCGAATTACTCGTCCCATTAAACTTCTTAGCAATAAAGTTCGAACAATTGAAGGGGGAAATCTGGATGTCCCCTTTGATGACAACAGAGAAGACGAAATTGGTCATCTGGAAAAACATATAAAAGAAATGATGAATCGCATTAACCTCCATATTGATCGTCAATATAAACTTGAAATAGAAAATAGGAAAAATCAATTTAGAGCGTTAAAATCGCAGGTTAATCCCCACTTTTTATTTAACGCATTGCAATCCATAGGTGCAGTTGCGCTAAAACATAATTCTGCAAAGATCTATCAACTGGTGACCTCTTTATCCAAAATGATGCGCTATTCTATTCGTGCAGATCAATGGGTCAAGGTTCAAGAAGAAGTGGATTATATAAAAGCATACTTAACCCTTCAAATGGAGCGTTTCGGAAATCATGTCAACTATTCTATACTCATTAACGAAACGATTCTAGAGAAGAAAATTCCAAGCATGATTCTACAGCCTCTTGTAGAAAACTATTTTAAACACTGTTACGAAGAAGGTTACTATGATGGTCATTTAAACATAGACGGGGAAATACATGGAAATACTTTATACCTTGTAGTAGAAAATGACGGTTCTAGCATAACACAAACAGAGCTTGAACTATTAAGAAAAAATATCTACAGTGGCCCATATGAAGGAACCTTTTCTCAGGAGCATATTGGCCTAAAAAACATTCATGACCGATTAGTTTTACATTATGGATTAGATGCTGGTTTAATGGTGGATACGAAACAAGGCCAAGGCTTTATCGTCCAACTTGTTATCCCTCTTAATGGTTCTAATTTGTAGATTTCCCCTTTTTAGAAAACCAAATTCAATTGCATAATGGCAGCCATTCTAGCAAGGAGGTTTAAATAAGTATGAAGGTTCTTATTGTTGATGATGAAATAAATGCACGATATGTTATACGCCATTTAGGCCAGTGGGAGAAATATGGCATTAGTAATATTTTAGAAGCTAGTAATGGAGAAGCAGCAAAAAAAATTATAGAAAAGGAAAAACCAGAGATTATCTTTACAGACGTGAAAATGCCAAAAATGGGAGGCTTGGAAATAATTGAATGGCTGGATGCCATTTCTTATCCTGGAAAGGCTATTTTAATTACAGGGTTTGATGACTATTCCTATATGCGCAAAGCCATTAAGTACAATAGTTTCGATTATCTATTAAAACCAATTGAAGCTGACTCATTTAATAAGACATTGGCTGATGCCGTTAAATCTTGGGCAACTGAAAAGGAAAATCAGGAATATAAAGAGACAGGCGTTTATGAAGATGTGAAAAGACTGCGATTGAATCAGTTAGTTACGCAAGCGTGTACGGGTGAGCTTTTTGATGTGAATGAGATTTCTTCCAGTCTCCCCCATGCTGATGAATATGATTTTACACTTATTTCTTTTTACCAAATGCACCATTCTGACCCTTACATTCAATTGCTGTCAGATGAACTTATTATACAGGGATTAGGAAATGCCTTTGCTCTTCAAAACGATAATAGCCTTTGTCTAGTTATTACGATCAAACGCCAATGGCTAGCTGTTGAGGAATGGATTTGCCAAAAATTCGATATCCCTGTTCGCATAGTGAACGGCGACCCTGTACGATCATTAGAAGAAATCCCGAAATCCTTTCAATCTATGCAAAAGGCGGTAGAAGATCAAAATTTTCGATCGATACACCGTCTAAATGATTTGGATGATGCCCGTCGCATGCAAGACATTATTTCCTATGTAGACATGTATTATATGGAAGAATTGAGTTTAGAAAAACTATCCAACCGTTTTTTCTTAAGTCGTGAACATATCTCAAGAAAGTTCAAAAAGGAAACAGGCATGCCCCTATCTAAATATATTATCAAATTAAGAATTGATCGGGCAAAATATTTGTTAATGGAAACGGACGAAAGCATTTATGCTATCTCCTTGCTGCTTGGCTATCAAGATGAAAAATACTTTTCTAAACTATTCAAAAAGATAGTTGGTTTGACACCATTTGAATATCGAAACAATCAGAAAAAGCTACAAATCGGGATCAGGAAATATATTCCTTTTCCATAAAGATGCCGGGGTGAAACTATTGACTAAATGGATAGTAAATATATTATTGGCTGGAGTAGTGAGTATGTCCCTTTCGGGTTGTCAAACAAATACAGAGACACTGGCAAAAGAAAAGGAATTAAAGAATCAAAAAATTAAGTTAAGCATACGAAATCCAAAGGTGGAAATTTCCATGCAATTTGAGCAAATGGTAGCCGCTTACGAAAAAGAAAATCCAAATGTAGACATCACAGTACATACCGTAGGAGGAGCTAGTGATGACCTTGCTGATTTGAAAGCACAAATTGCAGCAGGAAATGGCCCGGATATCTTCACAAACAATGGATATGATAATGTCAAACGATGGAATCAATATTTAGAAGATCTTTCAGACCAGCCGTGGGTTGATCATGCTTATAAAGACGCGTTAGCACCTATTATGATGGATAAAAGGATTTACGGAATGCCAGTTAACTTGGAAGGATACGGATTTATCTATAATAAAGATTTATTTAAAAAGGCTGGAATTCATAAAGAACCTAAAACATTGACTGAATTAGAAGAAGCGGCAAAAAAATTGCAACAAGCAGACATTACTCCTTTTGCAAACGGTTATTACGAAGAGTGGAAATTGGGAGTTCATCTCTTAAATATTGCATTCGCTCAACAAAAAGATCCTTCTGCTTTTATAAAAAAACTAAATAATGGAACGGAAAAAATCAATCATAATCAAAAATTCCAAGACATCATTCGTTTGTTGAATACAACCATAAAATATGGAAATGATAACCCACTAACAACCGATTATAATACAGAAGTTCAATTGTTTGCCACAGGAAATGCTGCAATGATTCAGCAAGGCAACTGGATACAACCAATGATTGATCAGCTATCACCAAATATGAACATTGGCTTTCTTCCTATACCAATAAATGATGATGCCAAAAATGATGCACTCGTTGTTAGTGTATCTAATTATTGGGTAGTTAACAGACAGACAACAGACGCAAAGAAAAAAGAAGCAAAGAAATTCTTAAATTGGATGGTTTCTTCTAAACAAGGAAAAACCTTTATGACAAAACAGTTCAAATTTATGCCGGCATTTGACAATATAGAGTCCGACAACTTAGGGCCCCTCGCAGAAAACTTGAGCTTATACTATAAAAAAGGAAAAAAGCTGGATTCTAACTGGTCTTCATTCCCTGATGGAGCACGAGAAGAATTTGGATTAGCCATGCAATCATATATCGCAAAACGGATTAATCATGATCAATTGCTGCAAGAGTTTCAAAAGTCTTGGGAGAAAGCTTCTAAACAATCCTCCAATTCACCCCATCATCCAAACTAGCACAAAAATTTCTACCCTCTATTTCAGAGGTTTTTTTTATGGAAAAATTCTGTCCATAAGAACGAGTACTGCTTAGTTCGCTTGTATAAGCATATACTTCTCATCCCTTTTTTATCTTCTAGAATAAGAATCCTAATTTATCTATAACAATCTCCTTCTTCTCAAGTAAGGGAAAATGCGTAAATGCCCGATTGACTCCTCTAATATTCCAAGAAAAGAAAACCAGCTTCTAGTAGTAAAGATTCATCTTCCTGCTATTTTTCTATTCTACTAGACCTAGTTATCAATATAAGACTAAATTTCAATCAATCTATGCCATATGCCAAAGAATAAGACTAGCCTATAATTTTAATTGTAGATACAACATACGGTATGTCTGCTGCTAGTCTTCTAGTAAACATTCAAAGCAGCATTGACGTATCCTTTCATTTATTTGTTTCACCATAACAATTCTAGGAGGTAAACGATGAATTTTCACAAGCTTGCAAAACAGGCAACAGCAGTCACTCTAAGTACAGCAATTCTATTAGGAGGAAGTGGAACACTGACTTTTGCCAAAGAAAAAGACTCATCAGACTACAAAAATACATATGGCATTTCCCATATCACTCGTTCCGATATGGAAAAAATGGTGGATCAGCAGAGCGACCCACGATACACTGTGCCAACATTTGATAAAACAGCCATTAAAAACATCCCTTCAGCAAAAAAAACCGATGAGAACGGCAATGTAATAGATTTAGATGTTTGGGATACTTGGCCACTTCAAAATGCTGATGGAACTGTAGCAGAATATAATGGCTATCAAATCGCTTTTGGATTAGCTGGAGATCCTGATAAAGGATGGGACACATTTATTTACATGTTCTATAAAAAGATTGGAGATAATTCTATTGATGCTTGGAAAAATGCTGGCAGAGTATTTAAAGACAGCGATAAATATGCTTCAAATGATCCTATTTTAAACAATCAAGCAGAAGAATGGTCAGGCTCTGCAACCTTAACTTCTGATGGAAAAGTTCGCTTGTTCTATACAAATCGCCAGGGCTGGGATCCTGCACACGGATTTTTCGGAAAACAAACTTTAACAACCGCTCAAGTTAATGTATCTAAACCAGATTCTAATACTCTAAAAATAGATGGTGTAGAAGACCATAAATCAATCTATGATGGTGGAGACAGCTCTGTTTATCAAACCGTTGACAAAGCTTTTGGCGAGGGAAACTATGCTGACAATCATACATTAAGAGATCCTCACTATGTGGAAGACAATGGCCGCAAATACCTTGTTTTTGAAGCAAACACTGGAACAGATTATGGCTATCAAGGGGAAAACTCGCTGTATAACAAAGCCTATTATGGAGGAAGCAATAAATTCTTCCAAACAGAAAAAGAACAGCTATTACAAAGCCCTAAAAAGGATTTAGCAACTCTTGCAAATGGCGCTTTAGGAATCATCGAAATTAATGATGATTATACAATTAAAAAAGAAATGAAGCCATTGATTGCATCTAATACTGTTACAGATGAAATTGAACGTGCAAACATCTTTAAAAAGGACGGAAAATGGTACCTATTCACAAGTACAAGAGGGGCTAAAATGACAATCGATGGAATCGATACTAAAGATATTTACTTATTAGGATATGTGTCAGATTCCATTACTGGACCATTTAAGCCGCTAAATGGAACGGGACTTGTTCTGCACCAAGATCTTGATCCATATGATGTTACTTGGAACTACGCACATTTCGCTATCCCACAAAAGGGCAGCGACAATCTAGTTGTAACAAGCTACATGACAAACAGAGGCTACTTTGATGATCAGCATTCTACATTTGCTCCAAGCTTTTTGCTGAACATTAAGGGCAACAAGACCTCTGTTGTAAAGAATAGCATTCTTGAACAAGGCCAAATAACAATAAATGATAAAGAAAAAACAAAAAAGAAAAATAGAAAATAAATAATGAGAAAAAAGAAAATTCCAGTAAATTGGTATTTTCTTTTTTCTTTAGATAGGAACTTCTCCTATACTTGGATAGATGTATAGGAATATAAAAAGTGTGGTGAGTCTACTTGGGGAAAAAAAGAGTTAATAAAAAAAATAATAAAATATTCGGTTTCTGGGCCATTTGCTTGATTTTATCCTTTATCATCGGCTTATTAGTCTATAAATTTACTAATTCACATGATCCAACAGCAAAGCATACAAAAACTAAACAGCTGGAACAAACAATTGCTCATAAGGATGCCTCCTATCGTGCTGATTACCACTTTACTACACCTGATAAATGGAAAAACGATCCTCAAAGACCAATCTATATAGATGGTCTATATCACTACTTCTACCTCTATAATCGAGACTATCCAAAAGGTAACGGAACAGAGTGGAGACATGCCACTTCAGAAGATTTAGTGCATTGGAAGGACGAAGGAATAGCGATTCCAAAATATACAAACAAAAATGGTGATCCATGGTCGGGGTCTGTTGTTGTGGATGAGCAAAATACAGCAGGATTTGGCAAGGGAGCACTCATTGCAATTGTGACACAACCATCTGCAAACAATCAAAAACAAGAACAGTTTTTATGGTACAGCAAGGATAACGGGAAAACCTTTATTTCATATAGCGAAAAGCCTATTATGAAAAATCCAGGAACCAAGGACTTTAGAGATCCAAAAATCATCTGGGATGAAAATCATCATAAATGGATTATGCTTATGGCGGAAGGAGCGAAAATAGGCTTTTATGAATCTTCTAACTTAAAAGATTGGCATTATATGAGTGGTTTCTTAACAGTTGATATCGGAATTGTGGAATGCCCCGATCTTTATTTAATGCGAGCAAACGATGGGACGTTAAAATGGGTGTTGGGAGTTAGCGCAAATGGCAAATCTAAGGCTAAACCAAATACTTATGCCTACTGGACTGGAAATTTTGATGGAAAACAATTTTTTCCAGACACAAGTGAACCACAATGGCTAGACTATGGCTTTGATTGGTATGCTGGAGTAACTTTCGAAGATGGAAAAACAAGGGATAAATACAGCAAACGTTATGCCTTTGCTTGGATGAATAATTGGGATTATGTCCATAATACACCAACACTTAAAGAGGGTTTTAATGGAATGGATTCGATCGTTCGTCAAATTGAGCTAATTTACGACAACAATAATACTTATTATTTAACTTCCCAGCCAAATGATAGATACAATGAATTGGCAAAATCTACAGACCACTTTGATCAAATCAACGTGAATGGTATAAAAACCCTTGATGTTACTGGTACTGTCTATCAATTAGAAACAGATATCTTTTGGTCAGAGCTCAATAATGTTGGATTAAGACTGCGAGAATCAACAGATCAAAAACGCCATGTAGACATTGGCATTTTTGCAAAAGAGCAATACTCCTATGTTAATCGTTCCCTCACAGAACATCCTGATAAAAGCAATTCATCTATAGAAAGCACAGCTGCATTTGATGCGAATAAAAAACAAGTGCACTTAAAGATTCTAGTAGATAAAAGCAGCATCGAAGTTTTTGTGGATGATGGAAGGGCCGTCCATTCCAATTTAATATTCCCGAAACAAGATGATCAAGGCATTACCCTATTTTCTGACGGCGGAACAGCACTATTTAAGAATGTGACGATTAAACATCTCCGTGCGGTTGATTGAATACAATTGCAGCTCCAATTGTTAGACAAGAATAACAGTTGAAGCTGCAGGTTTTATTGCAAAAGATGAATAAGAATTTATACGGCATGAACTGGATTATAAATCGCTTTTGCGAAATTAAAGGTTAATGTATTAAAAACTATATAGAAGCAACTTCATTTCAAAAAAGAAATAAAACAAATCAAAATCCACTGAAATAGCTGTTTCCAATGCCATTTCAGTAGATTTTTCAGATAAAGCGCAAGCATAAACATATTATCAAAAATCATCAGCAATATAAGATTTTGTCAAAACTACTTGATAATATAGGCTCTTATTTTATTACCGCTTCCTTATATTTAGCATTTTCTAAATATTTCTGTCGATAATTTTTTCCCCATTCATCCATTGCTTCTAAAATAGGCATTAATGTTTCTCCCTGTTTCGTAAGAGAATATTCTACTTTTGGAGGAACTACTGGATATACTTTGCGATTGATGATGGCATCTGCTTCAAGATCACGTAATTGATTTACCAACATCCGTTGTGTAATTCCAGGCATTAATGATTTTAATTGATTAAAGCGCAGTGTTTTATCTTTTTCTAAATGTGACATAATTAATATTTTCCATTTGCCACCTATTATAGTTAATGTTAATTCTTTTTCACAATTAAAGATTTTGTCAACAAAACGCTCCATCTCCTACTCTCCCTTTTTATTCTAAAATGACGTCATAGCAATAGTTCTTGTTAATAAGACTTATTTATCCTTTTCCTTGATTTGCCTCTTTATAGGCTTCTATCTCAGAATAAACTGGATAGGATGGAACCTCAGAATTATATGCTGGTTCTTCATGAAAACTTAAATCTAAGCCCATTAGTTCCTCTTCTTTGCTGACACGTAAAGGAGTGACCAAACTAATAGCTTTTAAAATAATATATGTCCCTAGAGTTGCTAGAACGATGGCTGTTATGACACCAATTAATTGGTGGAATAGCTGTTCAGGATTACCATATAATAGCCCGTTATTTCCTGCTGGATTAACCGATTTAGTAGCAAAAATTCCTGTTGCAATCGCTCCCCATATACCGCCTATACCATGGACCCCAAAAGCATCTAATGTATCATCATACTTAAAGCGCGCTTTTACAAAATTAATGCCAAAATAACAAACAGGAGCTGAAAGGACACCAATAATCAATGCAGATGGATAAGTAACAAAACCTGCAGCAGGAGTAATACCAACAAGACCGGCTATTGCACCTGTGGCAGCACCTACAAGAGTTGGGCGTTTCCGTATATTCCATTCAATTATCAACCACCCTAAACCACCCGCTGCTGCTGCAATTTGTGTATTAACAAATACTAGAGATGTAAGACCGTTTGCGCCAAGTGCACTTCCAGCATTAAAGCCAAACCATCCGAACCAAAGAGTTGCTGCACCAATCAGAAAAAGAACAATATTATGTGGGGCATGATCTTTCTTTAAGTGTTCAAATCTAGGTCCAATGACAACAGCAGCCGTTAATGCACTTACACCTGAAAGAATGTGCACTACTGTTCCTCCAGCAAAATCAAGTTCTCCTAGTTTGAATAGCCAGCCCCCTCCCCAAACCCAATGAGCCATTGGTGCATAAATAAAAGTGATCCATAAAACACAGAAGATAGACCATGCTGGAAAAGAGATGCGACCAGCAATCCCTCCAGAAATAATAGCAACTGTAATAGCTGCAAAAGCACATTGAAAGATAGCAAATAAAGAATGGGGAATAGTTAGTGTACCGAAAGCTGCCTCACTGCCGACATCTTTGAATCCCAGATAATCTAGTCCCCCTATAAATCCTCCAATATCTGATCCAAAACTTAACGTATATCCCCATAAAAACCAAACAATTGTAACAATTAATAAACTTACAAAACTATGCATCATAGTTGATACAACATTTCTATCACTAACTAGGCCACCATAAAAGAGAGCAAGACCTGGCATATGCATAAAAATAACAATTGCAGTTGCTACAAACATCCAAGTTGTATCACCTGTATCAATTTTTGAAGCCGCCTCTGCAGCAAAAGCATTTAACGGAAATAATGTAAAGATGATGAATGTAAGAATAAATAAATAGCTTCGTTTTAAAGATGACTGAAACATACTATTCCTCCTTTTTTTATAAAAAATGAAACAATTCAACGTTACTGACCTTCTCCCATCTGATGATGCTCATGTCCCATCTCGTTTTTTGAATTGTTCTCTTGATTATCTCCCAAAGAGTTATTACCTATAAAAAGAGCCGTTGCGATAAGTAATATAGGCAGAAAATTCAGATAAAAATACGCAGAAGGTCTAGAATTTGGAGCAATTCTAGTAGCTTCTCGGATTTCTCTATTTATAAGTGCCATAATTAAAAAAACCACTAATAGATAAAAAATACTAAACGAAACAATTATTAAGGTGAAATAGCCCTCTGATAACATCTCCCCTAACATTGCTCCCATCATGCCGCCCATAAAGCTGGCCATAATTGCTTCTAACATACCAGTTAATCCAAATGGTGCCGCTATAAAACAAACTAAAATAAGACTAACTATAATCGCTAAAATAGTTGAAAGAGCTAATTGCCCCTGAAGTGGAATCGCAATAATAATACCAATTGTAGTAGCACTAATCATTCCATAGACCATGGAAATGCATTTTCCTGTTGAGGTCTTTATATAATGCTTATTTTGATAAATTTTCACCCCGAAGTAGACAGTATAAAAAAGAATGGTAGATAAACTAATAAATGATAACATATTTCACCTCTGATCTATTCATTATGATAAAAAGGAGTTGTCGATGAAATCCACAACCCCTTTTATGCCGAAAACCTAATGCTTAATGTTTACAAGATGACTTTTGATTTGATTGACATGAACTTTTCAATGCAGGTCTTGGCAAATCTAAAGCTGGATTATGATCAAAAAATCCAACAGGCTTTAATTGAAAATTAGTATAAGCTGTTGGCATGATTGGCCAATCTTCCGTACGAGTTAGATGATGATGCCCCATTGTATACCAAACGACAAGATCTTCATTTTCTATATTACGATTTGCTTCAATATATTTGGTTAATCCTTCTCCACCTTTACTTTGATTTGGGTAAGAACCAGAAGCAAATTGTTCTTTTCGATCAAATTTCGTAACATGTAAGTGATTTTTTAAGAAACCAGCGCGTTTTATTAAACTAGAGTCATCGTTTGCGAATGGAAGGCAGTTTTCACCTGTCACTATTTTGTAGCCAACTGGTTGACCAACAAAGTTTTTAGAATTAGGATTTATCACTTTCCATGTGCGTACACTCTCTAAATTCATTTTTCTTACAGCTTCTTTCTCTGTTTTAAAAGTTTTTGAAACTGGATACCAGCCATTATTATATGGATTGTTCGGACCTTTTTCTTCAGGTACTGTTTCAATTTCCACTACAGAGTTTTTGGATCCATCTAGTTCCATATCTAAACGGAAGTTGAAAAAATGTTGATGGAATGTGGCATTTAATTGTGGAGCAATCAAGTTCCCATATTTAGGTATTTCCCCTTCATCAAGAGCTCCCGTATTCAACATGCCAGTAAGTTTGACTTCTTGCTCGATTGTCCCATCTTGATAGAAAGACCAAAAGAAACCATAATCATAGTTAGCAACCGTTGAGAAAAAGGAAACGACTAAGCGACGTGAACGACGAACTTCTACATCATCGGTTCTCCAATCAGTATGCTTCCATGCTACTCCATAATCTTCTTCATGGAGACAAATTGCATTTGGAATCGTTCTTATATTACCGTTATGATCTGCCATAACTGCATCAAAGTAATGAATATGACCAAGACAATCACAACCAAGCTCTAATGAATTAGCTAATTGTCCCATCCCGTATTCTCCAGCATCAAAGGCATTTTGACGACCATGCATTTCTGTTGTATCAGCATACGGAACAACCATTTCAGATAAGGAAGCTCGATATAAAATTGGACGTCTTTTTCCTTTATCCTCAAAACCTACTTGATGAATAACTAAACCTTCTCTAGGTGTGAAGCTAATGCGGAAATCCCATTTCTGCCATTTAATATGATGTCCATTCACTTCAAAACTTGGACCTTCCGCTTGTATAATTTCTAACGGCTTTAAATCTTTACGAACTTCAATAGAATCACTTAATTCAGGGGCATAATTTCCTTCTGTTGGAGGCAATGGTTTTACACCATAATCTTCAATTCGGATAATTTCTTTTTTATTTAAATCCACTACCGCATATAAACCTGTAAGAGGATAAGCATAACCATTATCATTTTCAGACTTTCTTACCCAAGCAAGTGCTCTTGCCACCCTCGTGCTTGGTTCATCCAATTCATTAAAATAACCAGCAGACCATGGATCTATCATAACTAAGTCTGGATTTGTAACCCCTCTTTTTAGAAGAGCTGCTTGATAATCTGGATCATTTTTACATACTTGTTCAATATCGAAATCTTCTAATGTAAAGCTTGGTTGAACATTTGGGATATATTCATAGGAGACTACTTCTTCCTTTGTAATAGAAACAATAGCTTCATATGTTTTGTTTTCAGCACTATCTAAAAGAATAATAAATGCTTCTCTATCAATAGAATCTCCTTCTTTAAAGTTAGATACTAGTTCTTTATCAGGCTCATATAATACAACCTGTACAAATTTTACAGTGTCATTTAACTCCTTCTCCCTTTTCATAATGGTTACAGCCTTTGTAATTTCTGAAGCAGTAAGTGGCTCTAAAGGATGAAGAGCTTTTTGTACTAATAATTCAGATGGGTTCATTCATGGTTCCTCCCTATATATACATTCAATTTATACTCTAGCAAACGATAATCGCAGCTTAAGGTTAGCTCCGTTTATGTTTTACTAGTGAAGTTACTCTTATCGTAATTAATTATCTAGTTTATTTATTGTATAAAACGAAACAAAGTTAAAAATAATAACAATGGTAGTTAACTTTTTTAACACTCACATAATTGCAAATACAGTGAGACAGAGTGATTTTCTACTAAATTGAAAAAAATTTAAAAATAAAAATTAAAAACAGTCGAACAATGTCATATATTCTTACACACGAATTGCTTTACACTTATTTTTAATTCATAATGGATCTTATAATTATTCAATCACCAACGAAGTTCTTCTTTGAGTTTTAACAATCATTAGGAGGTCCTGTTCATGCACAATCTGCTTTCTTTTCAAATAAAAAACTATTTTCCCTTCCAGCCTGAAATCCAATTAAATACAAATTCTTATATAGAATATAAGCCATATCATTATTCGGAAAATAAAGACATTGCTTTATTTTATCAATTTAAAACGAATGATAGCTGCCGCACTACTTTATCCCTTATTCCAGATGGCTGTTTTGATATTCTTTTTTGCTGCAATCAAAAAAACCCCTCTTCCTTTCTGTGGACCAGCCCCATTGAAAGAAGAAAACAGCCGACTTTACAAAAGAATAGTGTTTATTTTGGCATTAGATTCTTCCCTGAACAGGGTCTAATAAAATTAAACTATCCAATGAAGGAACTCTTAGATAAACAGATTCCATTGCTAGATGTAATATCTTTAGATTCATCTATTATAGAAAGAATATCTTCTAAGGAATCCTTTTTAGAGCGTATCCGATTGTTTGAAGACTTTATTCAAATCGCAGACTTTCATGTAAATAACAATCAAAAAATTGTAGATTTTGCTATAAAAAAAATCTATTCTTGCAATGGAATAATAAATATTAAAGCATTATCCGATCATTTAGGATATTCTGAGCAGTATATTCGCAGAAAATTTGAGAACTATATCGGATTTTCTCCGAAACAATTTTCTCAAATTGTTAGATTTCAGAATTCTTTAGACGGTTACCTTTTAGAAGAAAATTCAGAATTATTAGATATAATTCATGATAATGGTTACTATGATCAAGCTCATTTTATAAACGGCTTCAAAAAATTAATGAATATCACCCCTAAACAATATAAAAAAAGATTTATGGATATTAATTTTAATGAAGCTAGTCTAAAGCCAAATTAACTATATTCAAACTATTAATAAACACTATATTCACATTGGAATTAATAAAAAATTTATCATAATCTATTTATCTTATTACTCACAACTAAAAAATCCTGCGTTCTCACAAAATAAACAAACTAGAGAATACTCCTTTTCTTCCCAACTAGAAACCCAAATAACTAGGAATGTATATAAAAGGGAATTAAGCGATCTTCCATGAATTAACCTCAAATACGCTTTTATAAACGGACTAAAATTAGATGAATACTATCTTTTTTTATCCATATGATGAAATAATTCTGCTAATCGATAGAAACACGATAAAAATAAACGAAAAGGGCAATCCAATCAGCTGTTTTTCCGGCTGTCGGATGCCCTTTCTATGTTCCTAAATATCACCATATAAACACTGCTTTTTTAATGATGATGTTCCTTACTTCCTTCATTATTAAGTGTTTCTTCTTTGATAGAATTTAATTCCTCTTTAGAAAGTTGAACCACAACAATTTATTTGCTAGGCATTACAATAGAACCTTGATTACTTGCATGCACTTTAATTAAATAGATCCGTCTTTTTCCCATCTTGCGTGAGAACAGCTTTTACCGTTTTTCATTCATTTGGTGACAAATTTTCTGATAGAGTATTTCTATAAAATTAATATATCTAAAACAAATACTTTTTTATAGTATATTTCGAAAATAGCGTTAATCAAAAAATAATAATACAGTTTATGCACTCATGAAAGTTCTTCACAAAATGCACCTCCAATTGTTATTTGTGTTTAATAATTGGGGTGCATTTCATTTTTTTTACCTTTTTAGTCTACAAACCGCCATAGGATGAGTTTGTCCCCTTTGCTTTTTTCTGATTGCGCCCTTCTTCTTCCATTTCTTTTTGAACAGATTCAAGCCCATAACCCGTAGAACTAATTTCCAGCTTCTCTCCTCTGCTTTCTTTAGCTTTTGGATTTAGAATTGGATCAAAATTATTTGTTTCCATTGGCTCCTCCTTAAGATGAAGATATATAAATTATCTGCAATCTTTCCCCTTTTTATGATTAAAATATCATTTTATTTAGTTGTTTTTCCTTTTATTTCTTGCTTTAATGCTTCTGCTAAAACCTATTGATGGAAAAAATGCTGACAAACTTCAGAGCATTTCATAAATATGTGCTTCCAATGCATTAATGAAATTATAGGCAAAGCAACTTACAAAAAGATTTCTTAAAACTAATTTCCAACTTGCGAACATACGTTCTTTTAGTATATAATCTAATTGTTGGCAATAATAGCATTGTCCTGTATGCCTTAACAAGATCACCTAGAAATACATAATAAAGCAATACATCACCATTTTAAGCAAAAAATAAGACACTATTTATTAAATTAGGAGATGATTATGATGACAGTAAGATTAATACCGTACTTAGTAATGGATGGAAATGCTAAAGAAGCGATCCAATTTTATGAAAAAGCATTAAATGCACAAGTTCTCTTCTCTCAATCTTTTGGAGAAATGCCTGAGAACCCAGAGTTTCCCTTGCCAGAAGAGGCAAAGGAACGCGTCTCACACGCAACAATAAAAGTTGGTGAAACGGAACTTATGCTTTCTGATACGTTCCCTGGCCAGCCGCATCAGAGTGGAAACCAAGTGACCATTTGCATTACAACAGATGATGCAGACAAATCGAAACAAATGTTTGATGCACTGCAGCAAGAAGGCCAAGTAGGCATGCCGCTGCAAGAAACTTTTTTCAGCCCCGCATACGGCAGTGTAACAGATAAATTCGGAGTTAATTTCCAAGTATTCACAGAAGGCAAACAATAATTGCGTTTATTTTTGCGCCATACGTTTTAACATAAAAAAGGCGCCTGTCCCCCATTGCTTTCAAGCATTACCACTTTGGGAGTCAGGCACTTTTTAATCATTTTACTAGCTGCATGCATCATTTTACTTCTATTTTTACGTTATCCCACAATTTTAATGTTTCTAAGGATTTTTTATAATATTCTGTAATAACTTGCAAATAATTCTCTCCCTTTATTGGAGTAAATGGATTAGGCCCCTCTGCCGTCATTTCCATAATGATTGGTCCTTTATAATTGATCTCATGCAACGTTTCTACTTGTTCTTTTATATTTGCATGACCATTTCCAATTGCTTGACGATTAGAATCTCCCACGTGATAGACACCCAATTTATTCCCGGCTGTTCTTAACGCCTTCATCGGGTCGGACTCCTCTATGTTCATATGATAAGAATCTAAAAGAACCAATAAATTTGGACTGCCTACTTCTTCAATTAGGGCTAAAGCTTCTTGATTTGTGACAATTTGATGGTTTTCATAACGATTCAATACTTCATAAACTACTTCTATATTCAAAAAATCAGCTTTATCCATTACCACTTTTGTGCTTTCTACAAGCAGCTGCCAATCCTTCTCAAGATCTCCACACCCAACCGTTTTCCCCACATCTCCATGCAGACAAATTCTTTTCGCACCTGCTTCTTCAGCCCAGCTTAATAAGTCTAAAAAGTACTGTACTGCCTTTCCTCTTACATTTTCATCAGTACTTGAAATATCCACATTACCAGGGGTTACAGAAAGAATCTTTAAATTGCAGGCACTCAATAATGCTGCAATGTCCGTTGGATTTTGAGTGAGATCACCTTGAATTTCTACACCATCTACACCAATATCTTTTGCTGTCTTACATTTTTCTTCAAATGAAATGTCTCCAAAAGTCCAAAGGCACAGTCCAAAATCTCTATTCATCTTAATTCCTCTCCCTCTCTTTAAACTTAGCTATAATTTCTTGATAAAGCTTCTTTCCCTCGTTATTTCTCCTAGCTTATTTAATAGTTTTTTTCCTTCTTCATCTTTTTCAATTGATTTATAATCACCAAGCATAAATTGATTAGATGCAAACAAGCAATAGGTTAATTCATAAACATTTCTTCTAAAAAAATCCAACCTTTATATGAATTCGCTTCCATTTTTCAATAAGAAAACGAACAAAGAGGCATACTAAACCATTTATTTCACTAATTCCTAGCTCACATGCATTCTCTCAACCAAAAGCAGTTATATCATTATTGTTTCAATCAATTGGAAAGATCCCTAAATGTACTTTCCCTTTAGCAAACATCCTTCTCTCCTCAGTTATTCATGTGCAACTTCTGATTATTGGTGATAGGTTTTTTTAATGTTATTTCTGCTTCAATTTCTTCTAATGTCTTTCCTTTCGTTTCTGGCACATATTTATAGACAAATATAAATGCTGCTATACCAACCGTTCCGTAAATAAGGAATAGTAAACTAGATCCTATACTATTTAGTAATATAGGAAAAGATAAGGAGACAGCTATATTAGCTAACCATAAACAAGTACTTGCAACCCCCATAGCCGTGCCTCTTATTCTTAAAGGGAATATTTCTGCAAGAACCACCCAAACAACCATTCCCCAACTCGCTGAATATGCTACCATAAATAAGCATAAACAAGCTAATAATAGCCAACCTGGTGATTGAAAAAACGATGTACTAATTCCCAATATCCCTAATGCTAATGTCATTCCCACATTTCCCATCAGCATTAATTTTCTGCGACCGATTTTATCAACCAATACAGTTCCAATGATAGTAAATACTAAATTTATTATGCCTATACCAATGGTTCCAGCAATCGCACTTGATGCCCCAAATCCAGAATCCAATAAAATGGTAGGTGTATAATAAATAATGGTATTTGTTCCTATTATTTGCTGAAAAACTGCTAAGCCAATTCCAATCAGCAAAACTGGCAGCATCAAAGGAGAAAATAATTCAGAAAGAGGCACTTTTCCCACTGATTTTAATGCTTTTATACTCTCAATCTCTGACTCAATTTTATTAGACTCTCTCGTTAAGCCAAGTACCTTTCGAGCTTCTTCTTCTCTGTTATTTTGCAACAGCCACCGTGGACTCTCCGGCATAAAAAACATACCTATCATTAAAAGAAGGGAAGGAATAATTGCTAATAATAGCATCCAATCCCAGCGACCTGAGGAGGAAAAAGCATAATTGACAATATACGCCGAAAGAATACCTATTGCATTCATTACTGTGTTTAATGAAGCAACTCTCCCACGAATGGCGGCTGGTGCCATTTCTGACAAATATAGCGGCACTAATGCTGAAGCTCCACCTACCGCAACACCTAACACTATCCTAAAAAAGATTAATATACTTACATTTGGTGCAAGCCCTGTTCCAATAGCACCAATCGAAAAAAGAAGCCCGAGCCAAATAATCGCTTTTTTTCTTCCAATACGGTCAGCGAAATTCCCACAAAATGCGGCTCCAATTAATGCTCCTATCAGTACCCCACTAACTACTATCCCTTCCATTAAAGGGGTTAAGCCTAAATCTTCTCTTATAAAAAGCAAAGCTCCAGAAATTACACCTGTATCATAGCCAAAAAGCAAACCACCCAAAGCTCCAAAGAAATAAATTAAACTAATATATGCCTTTTTTGACTTCACAGATAGAACCTCCTACTGATCTTTTTTATAAAAATTAAAACAATAGGAGATAACAAAACTTTTGTTGTTTTAATTTAGAATTTTGTTATCTCAATCTCCCTAAGATCCTCGCAGGGGCATTTCAATAAAAGCAATATTCACTTTTTTTCATCGTGATGTTATTTGCTAAAAGGTAAAGTAGATTCACGAATAATTAATAATGGAGACAATATCACACGTTGCATGACCTTATTTTTCCCCTCTTTATTATTAGTGATCTCCTTTACAAGCAGCTCGATTGCTTTGGCTCCCATTTCTTCTACAGGCTGTGCAATAGTTGTTAATTGAGGATTGCTGAGCTTCGCTAATATACTATTATCAAATCCAACTAAAGATAATTGATTTGGTACTTGAATGTCTAGTATTCTTGCAGCCTGCAGTACGCCAAAAGCAAGCAGTTCTGTAGAAACAAAAATCGCTGTAGGCCTCTCTTCCACATTTTCCAATACCTTTAAACATAATTGTTTGCTATCTTCTAAATCAAGTGAACTATAAGAGACTGACTTTTCATCAAAAGGGATTCCAGAGACTTGTAAGCCTTCTTTAAACCCGTTGACACGTTGTTTTATAGTTGGATTGTTTAGATTTTCAGCAATCATAAATATTTTTTTATGCCCTAAGTTGGATAAATGAACTGCAGCTTCATATCCTCCTTGAAAATCATCTACCAATACGGCATGAACTGGCAAAAAAGGAACTTCACGAGAAAGCATAACAACCGGCATATCACTTTCTATCAATTCTTGAATGGCACGATTATTCTGCAAACCTGTAGCAACAATCATTCCATCCACATATTTTTGTTTCAGCATGGAAATATACTCTTCTTCTTTTGTAAAATCATTATCTGTACTGCAAATCATGACGTTAAACCCTTTTTTGCGGCCATTATCTTCAATTACTCTTGTAATTTCAGCCATAAACGGATTAGAAACATCTGGAATTAACAAACCAATTGTTTTCATCGCTTTTTTTGCCGAAGAAACAAGACTTGGCTGATAGTTTAATTCCTCAATCACATCCCAAACTCGTTTTTTTGTCTTTTCACTGATGCTGCCTGTCCCGTTCAATACTTTAGATACAGTAGAAATAGATACATTTGCTTTACTTGCAACATCGTATATGGTTGGTTTCATCGTAAATCACCTTTTTCTGCAATTTATATCCTAAGTATAAACGAATACAAAAAGAGTATCAGTAAAAAGGTGATTTATCTAATCAGACTGACGAGTTAGCAAAATGACTTTGTCTACACTCTGATCTAATGCTTCACACTAAATGAAGAACGCCATCTTTTACTTTAACAGGTCGATTCGTTTTATAAGATTCAATACTTGCTAATGCTATTAACAGGGCAGCCCTTGCATCTTCCCCTGTAGCATATGTAGGTTTATCATTTAAAACGGAATCTACAAATGAAGTTAATTCCTCTATATACGCATCATAAAGCAAATCTTGATCATAACGACAAGTATCCATACTGATTCCTGTCTTTGTATATCTAATCATATTTGATTCACGAACATCCCCTACTTGCAGCATGCCTTCAGATCCAAAGATTTCTCCACGAACATCATAGCCATATACAGCTTGAAAATTGGCTTCAGCAGTTGCAATTGCCCCATTATCAAACTTAATCGTTACTACTGCCGTATCAAGAAATCCCTTTTCTTTAAAATCCGGTCTTACTAAAGCATCAGCTGCAGCAAAAACCTCTACCGGCTTGGCATGAGGATTGAAATATAATAAAGCATCAAAATCATGTATAAGCGTTTCCAAAAAAATATTCCACTGAGGAATAGGTGATGGATCTCCTAATTTTGGATCTCTAGTAAGAGAACGCAATAACTGAGGAGTACCAATTGATCCTGCCACTATTTCATCATGTGCTTTTCTAAACCCTTTTGCAAAACGACGGTTAAATCCCACTTGTAATGGTACATTCATTTCCTTGACCACTTGAAGAACTTCATCAGCTTCTTCTAATGTAACTGCCATTGGTTTTTCACAAAATACAGCTTTTCCATTTTTAGCCGCTGCAATCACATTATTAGCATGTGTTTTTGCTGGAGATGCGATGATTACTGCATCTATATTTGGATCTTCCATCATCTCACCCGAATTAATATATGTTTTTATCGTTAGTCCTAATTTTTCTGCCAATTTTTCTGCAGCTCCTGGAAATGGATCTGCTATAGCACATAAACTAGCATTTGGTATTCTTTTTGCTATAGTCTCCCCATGAAATGCCCCCATACGCCCTGCACCTAGTAGTCCAACCTTTAATTGTTTCATCTAATCCCTCCTTATTATTATAAAGAAAGACTTTCCTTATTTTTTTATAAAAAATCCTTTTATAAAACGGATTTTTTATAAAAATATCAGTATATTCATATATAATTAGGAAAGTTCTTTCCTTAACTTATTTTGATTGTAATCCCTTTCAAAATATCTGTCAATCTATTTTCTAACTTTTTAAAAAAATCCTCTCCTCTAATTTCTCCCAGATTAAACTACATTCGATTGAACAAGCAGAACTCTAGATAAACTAGAAGAAAGCAAAACGAGGAGAACTAGATAGAAAAAAGATGAAAAACAAAAAAGACCTGGAAATCGGAAAGTATTTTTCACGAAAACCAAGTCTAAATTAGAAATGTTTATTTTTCAAAAAATTCCTAAGCCAAATTACATGAAAGCATTCGGCTCTCGTGGCAAGCACTATTATTCATCAAAAGCCATTTCTCTTAATCTGTATCTGTTTTATCATTCTGATCTTTATTGCGTTTATTTCCTTTGCTGTTATCTCCGCTTACGCTCACAGATTGATTTCCTTTTGGAGAACTTTGGTTTTTGCTGCCTGAATTAAATTTCTTTGTCATCACCTAACACCCCTTTCTTTCAGCTTTCTTATTTTCTCCTGGTTGATTCCAAATTATGTTTTGAATTCATAAGGCAGCCTTTATAGTTCTCCTAAAGAATCCTAATACTTATTGCATAAAAGGACTATTGGATTGGGGGTCAGGCACACTTATGCCAATTCATCTAATATACAATAAATAATTTCTCTAATATTAGTTATTTAATGAGATATATCCTGTCTTTTCCACAATCTCTTGTCCTTGCTCAGATTGAATCCATTTAATGAATTCTTCTATATGGGGATTATCACTCCCTGCAGTAATAGCATAAAACTCCGCTACAATAGGATAAATTTCATTTTGAATATTCTCTTTTGTCGGAAGTACACCCTCTACAGCAATATTTTTAATTTTCCCGTTTTGTACCATTTCCTCTGAAAACTTCCTAAAAGAAAAGCCAATTGCATTTGTTTTATTTCTATAATTAGTCGTTTCGGTAATAATACCTCCCATCCCAGTTACAATATCTTCAGAAGGGGGATTCATTAGAGGAATGCCATCCATTAAGCGAATTAAAGCAGATTGACTTCCACTTTCTTCTGGCCGTTGAAAGGCTCTTATTTTTTCATCATTCCCCCCTACTTCCTTCCAGTTTTTGATTTGGCCAGAATAAATTCCTTGAATCTGTTTTATGGACAGCTTCTTTACTCGATTTTTATCATGAACAAAAAAGACAAAAGCCTCTCTCCCAATCGGAGTCAACTTCAATTCTACGCCCTGCTCTTTGGCACTCTTCATCTGATTTTCCGAGGGATGTGCCATAAATACAATATCTGCATCTCCATTTACTAAACGGTCAAATGCAGTGCTTGTTTGGCTTGAAACAACCTGACTTTCCTCTAACGGATAATTTTGTTTCGGATAAACAGCCTGAACAAAAGCCGAATAAACAGGATATAAAGCAGTGGCCCCATCTAACATAGGAAGATTTTCTTTAATCTTATAAGTAGAATTATCCTCTAATGACACAGCTTTTGTATTTTTCGCAAACGGACGATACTCAGACAAATCCACATCTTGATTACTTACCACTTCAAGACTCTTCAAATAAGCTTGATACCCCTCGTAGGAAATAATCAAAACAGCAGAGACTGAGAAAAAAACAATCGCACTAATCCTTGGCATTTTCTTCTTCAACTGACCATAGATTGCGAGAAGGATTAAAATAATCAATCCAATTGTTATAGCTAGAACCATCGGAACATAAAACTCAGCATTCCTCGATAGCGATGCGATAATAGTAGCAATAAAGCCAGCGAAACCAACTATAACAACTGTCAGAATTGCTCCAAAACTTTTCATCTTTTCTTTTCCCCCTAAAACTAACGTATTTATTAATATGTATCTATCTTATTTTAAATCCTGCTAATTCTCCTTCCTTGTCATCTTACATAATAGAATGCATTAAATAATAACAATCTTAAAAAAAGTGTATTTTTACACTATTATAATATATTTACTCTAATATAAAAAGACTTTTTTGATTCCTTATTTATAAAGATAATCAGGCATGTGAAAGATTAAGATGTATATCCCCATAATCTTAATAAAAACAAAAAACCTCCTGCCAATGTTTTAAAGCATTGGTAGAAGGCTTCCTAGATTTATTCCCATTAAATAATATCCAAGTAAATATCTTTTTCTAAAAAATAATTCCTGTTAATAGATATGGGGGCAACTACTTCTTTATAGTTCAAATCGCTTCTTTAATTAGCTTGTCCCCATTAATGATTCTTTTCATTTTATTAATCTATTTGAAACTGTGCATGATGAAGTCTGCTGTATGTCCCTCCAACTTCAATCAGCTCTTTATGTGTTCCCTGTTCTTTTATGCCTTCTTCTGTTACAACTAGAATTCGATCAGCATTTTTAATCGTAGCCAGACGATGGGCAATTACTAGTGTAGTTCTGCCCTGTGACAGTTCATTTAATGCTGTCTGAATTGCTGCTTCTGTTTCTGTATCCAAAGCAGACGTTGCTTCATCGAGAATAAGAATTGGCGGGTTTTTCAAAAACATCCGAGCGATAGAAACTCTCTGCTTTTGACCTCCTGATAATTTGACGCCACGTTCACCGATTAATGTATCTAATCCATCTGGAAGATTGAGGATAATTTCTTCTATCTGTGCCCGTCTCGCTGCCTTCCAAATTTCCTCTTCTGTTGCATGAAGTTTTCCGTAAGCAATATTTTCACGAATTGTTCCATCAAAAAGAAACACATCTTGTTGTACAATTCCAATATGCTGGCGCAAGGATGAAAGGGACATCTCTTTAATATTGATGCCGTCAATCTCAATGCTGCCTGATTCACTATCATAAAATCGAGGAAGCAGACTGCAGATCGTCGTTTTTCCAGCTCCAGATGGGCCAACGAGGGCAATTGTTTCTCCTCTATTGACATGAAAGCTAATTTTATTTAAAACTTTGCCTTTTCCTTCGTAACCGAATATTACATTTTTGTATTCAATGTCACCCTTTAAATGTTCCACTTGAATAGCATCATGTTCATCTTTCTCATCAGGAGCAGTGTTAAGCAACTCCAAATAACGGCGGAAACCAGCTACTCCCTTTGGATATGTTTCAATAACAGAATTAATTTGCTGTATCGGTGTAAGAAATACATTGGAAAGAAGCACAAAGGCCATAAATTCGCCAAACGTCATTTGTCTGTCAATCACAAACCAAGTACCACATCCTAGCACGAATAAAGAAACAACTTTCATCAGCAGATGGCTAATCGATGAGTTCCATGCCATTACCTTATAAGTAACAAGCTTTGTTTTGCGGAATCTTCCATTATTTACAGCAAATTGATCCATTTCATGATTTTCATTAGCAAATGCTTTTACGACGCGAATACCGCTGACATTATTTTCGACTCTTGCATTAAAATCAGCAATATCTACAAACATTTGACTAAAGGCACGCGACATTTTCCTGCTAAAGTAGATCGATAAACAGATTAAAAATGGAATAATAATGAACGTCAGCACAGCAAGCTTCCAATTAATCGATAGCATTAAACCAAAAGCTCCTGTCAGAGTCATTATCGCAATAAACAAATCTTCAGGACCATGATGGGCGATTTCTCCAATATCCATTAAGTCATTCGTCATTCGGGAAACAAGATGACCTGTTTTGTTATTGTCAAAAAATCGAAAAGACAGCTTCTGAACATGATCAAATAACCTTTTTCTCATATCTGTCTCAATATTGATTCCTAGCATATGCCCCCAATAGGTAACAACAAAATGAAGGAAAGCTGTTAACGCATAAATCCCCAGCAAACCTACACATGCCCATATAATAAGCATCCAGTTGCCCATTGGCAATAAATCATCAACTACTTTATTAATAGCTAAAGGAAACGCGAGCTCCAATAAAGCAGCTAAAATTGCGCAAGTAAAATCAATAGTAAATAACCATTTATACGGTTTGTAATAAGAAAAAAACTGTTTTAACATATTGTTTACGATCTCCCTCCTTTTGGTTATTAAGCTTTTAAACAGACAAGCAAATATACTAAATAAGGTGCTCCAACTACCGCAGCAACGATTCCGGATAGTACCGTTGTGGCAGTAATTTAATTACGAGCACCTCTTATCAGAGCAGATGATGAAAACAACAGCTTTTGCAGAAGATGAAATTGATTATTATTCTCAATAAATAATTATAAAAAAATTCCTTTTAGTTATAATATCAATACTGTTTTATATAAAAAATCAACTTTATTAAACTACTTCTAGTTCCTGCGCTCGCTATTTTTTATCAATTATTACGTCTGATTCAAATTCATAGTTTTTTGCAATCATTTCTTTACCAATACTTCCATACTTTTGACGATATGCTGATTATGCAGCTAATAATCAAAATTTCATTTCAAAGCCCTGACAAGCAGCTTTCTATTTAAACAAATCTGGATACATTTCTTTAGCTAATATTTCCATTCCATCTATTGTGTTGTAGCCATATCCAAACATATAGTTGTAGTCAACCGCATAAACCTGTTTATTTTTTATTGCTTTCATGCTTGATAACTTAGGATTACTGTAAAGTCCTTCTTTTATCTTGGCACTTGAATCTTCCCAATCAGGAATGATTAATACATCTGGATCGGCCTCAATAAGCATTTCAATACTAACCTCTCCCGTTTGATCTTTAAACACGTTATCTAATTTAACCATTTTAAAGGCATCATTAAAGAATGTTTCCGTACTCGCTGTATACACATATACTTCTTTTGGATCGCTCATATGCAAATAAGCAAATGTTTTTTCTTCTTTTATGTTAGCTAATTTAGAGACGATGGATGCTTGTCTTTCCTTTAATTCTTTAATAAAACTTTCCGCTTTATCCTGTATGTTAAAAATTCCGCCTAAGTTTTCAATATCTTTATAGATAGAGCTATACGTTCCCCCAATAACGGAAGATTCAAGAACATATGTTTTAACTCCCATATCATTAAGGGAATCTACTGTTCCTACTCCCCAGTCTGCATTATCAAATAAACCGCCTCGGCCGTATACTAAATCTGGGTCCGTTCCTAATGCAACTTCTTTTCCAACATATTCATCACTTAATATATTTAATTTAGAATATTCTTTTTCCACCGATTTATCTGGTGTGCCAAAATTTGCACCTACGCCAACAATTTTGTCTCCTAATCCTAAATGCAATAACAGTTCTGCTGCTGGTCTGGTATTTGCCATTATTCGTTCAGGCGCTTTATCAAATATTTGCTCTTTTTCTTCCCAAGTTGTTCCCCCTTCTGCTTTTGTATAATTTTGAATCGTCAATGGATAATGATTTTTAGTCTGTGATTCTTCTGTGGAGCTGTTTTTAGCTGTACCTCCACATGCTGTTAATGTTAACATCGTTGCTAAACCAATCCCTAGCAATAATTTCTTCTTCAAGTTTTTATCCCCCTATTTTATATGCCATATGCAAAACCTAATCCATTTGTAACTGGATTAATGAATGTTTGGCACTTTATTTGATATAGTGCTTCAATTGTTTCAGACGTTAGAACCTGTTCAGGTGTACCATGTGCATACACTGCTCCATTTTTTATGGCATAAAGATAATCACAGTAATGAGCTGCCATTTCTAAATCATGAAGGGCTGCTAGTACACCAATATTCAGCTCTTTTACACATTCTAAAATTTCAATTTGATAACGAATATCCAAATGATTGGTTGGTTCATCTAAAATCATAAATTTTGGCTGCTGTGCAATTGTTCTCGCTAAAATAACCCTTTGCTTTTCCCCGCCAGATAAAGATAAAAAACTTCGATCCTTGTAATCAAGCAAATTCGTTCGCGTCAATGCTTCTTCAACAATCGCAAAATCTTCTTGTTTATCTGACTCCAGCATTTTTTTATGTGGAGTTCTGCCCAGCATAACCATTTGCTGCACAGTCAAATCAAAATTCATTTCATTAAATTGGCCAACTACACCCAATCTCTGTGAAACTTTTTTTTCAGAAGTTTTTAGTATATTCAAATCATCTAAAAAAACAGTGCCTTTATGAGGAACTAAGCTTTTATAAATACTTTTTAAGAGCGTTGATTTTCCACATCCATTTGGTCCAATCAGACCAACAAATTGCTGTTTTTTCACTAGTATTGAAATATTTTTAACAATTTCTTTTTTGCCGATTTTGATCTCCATTTCTTTCGCAATCAATTCCATTTTCTTACCCTCCGAAATTGTAGCCTTTTTTCACAATCATATAAATGAATAGCGGTGAACCAATAACAGATGTAATGATGCCAATAGGCAATTCTACATTATGTATTAGCGTTCTTGACAAAATGTCTGCCCAAATTAAAAATAAGCCTCCTAATAATAGTGTTCCTAACATTAGCCGTTTATGATCTGACCCAAATATACCTCTAGATATATGTGGAATAATAAGGCCGACAAAACCAATCATTCCTGCATATGCAACCATTGTTCCAGTGATAAGAGCAGTAACAATCATATAAAATTTACGGTAAACGCTTAAGTTAATTCCAAGTGTAATGGCAGATTCATCCCCTAATAGCATTGTATTTAACACGCGATGCTGAAAAAGAAACATGCCGCATCCAAGCAAAACTACAACTGCCATAATAGGTATCTTACTCCAACTAGAGGAAGCCAAACTTCCCATAGACCAAAAAGTAACGGTTTTAATCCCTTCCGCATCATTGGCAAAATAGATAATAAGACTAGAAAAAGAACTGCATAATGCACCAATAACAACCCCTGATAAAACAAGCTTTACCGATGTTGCTTTACCGCCTATGCTAGATAATACAAGCACAGCTATGGAAGTAATCATCGCACCAACAAAAGCTCCAAATGCTACTCCAAATTGGGATAACAACGCACCGCTTCCAAATCCAACCAAAATAGCAAATGTTGCTCCTAAAGAAGCTCCTGATGAAATCCCAAGAATATATGGATCCGCGAGGGGATTTTGCACTACTGCCTGCATGACAGTTCCACACAAGGAAAGTCCTATGCCAATAAGAAGAGCAAAAATAACCCGAGGCATCCTAACCTGCAAAATAATATTCAAATAGGATTCGCTTTCAATATTATCTAGCGATCCAAATCTGCCATTTGTTAATGTATGCATCAAGATCTCCATCGATTGCTTAAAAGGAATATTCACTTGACCAATTGATACAGAATAAACAGCAGATAACATAATTAGACCTATTAAAAGAAAAATAATAGCATAATAGATATTTCCTATCCCTATTTTGTTTGTATCCTTTGTATTCAAAAATTCACCTCCCATTCAATTAGGTAATTAGAATTACATAAATGATAATGATTATCATTATTGTTTATAATAAGATATAATTTGACAAAATACAATAAATATTTACAAAAAATATTTTTTTGTCATACTCTCTATTTTCTTCCCTTTGGTTTTTCCAATAAAATAGTGAGTTATTAATGGCATATTCTTTATAAGGGACTATAAGAAGAAATCTTTTGCTGAATGAATGCTATAATATTTTTTCTTTTCGTCTATTTAGCGTCCCAAATACATCCTTTATTGCTTCTATTAGGCTGCTGATCATGCTAAAAAACCGGAACATTCTTCCCAAAATGTCCCGGTTTTTTATTATCCCTTATTTAACTGCAGCTTTATTTTTTATCCCCAAATTTCTTTGGCAACATCCACAATAAATTTTAATTTTGCCCATTGTTGTTCTTCTGTTAATTTATTTCCATGGTGTGTGGAAGCAAATCCACATTGCGGGCTGATGCAAAGCTGTTCAAGAGGAACATATTTAGAGGCTTCTTGCACCCGAGCTTTAATTGCTTCTTTATCTTCTAGTTCGCCCTTTTTAGAAGTGAACACACCTAATATTACTTGTGTTCCATCAGCAGGAACATATTCTAGAGGCTTGAAATCACCAGAACGCTCATCATCATACTCTAAGAAAAAGCCATCCACTTTTTCTTTAGCAAAGAAACTAGGAGCGATTCGGTCATATGGTCCTTCAAAAGCCCAAGCTGATTGATAATTTCCTCGGCAAAGATGAGTAGTAACAATTAAGTCTTCTGGTTTGCCTTCAAGTACTCCATTTACAACACGCAAAGCAAGATCAATTAAATTTTCTCTTTCTAAGTCACTTTTCGCAAATGGAAGTTCTGGAGCACAAAGTCCTGCAATATATACATCATCCAATTGCAAATAGCGGCAGCCTGCCTGATAGAATGCTTGGATGGCATCGCGATAAGCTTGGATAATATCTTTAGCGAACTCTTCAACAGTTGGATAAATTTCTTCGTTGCGGATACCAGCGTTGAAAAATTGATTCGGACTTGGAATGGTCATTTTTGCAACTGCACGATCACCGACGATTTCTTTAAATTCAATAAAATCTTTTAAGTGAGGATGCTCAGAATGAAAGGATACCTTGCCTGTTACACGTACATTATAAGCTTCCGTTTCTACTCCTTTAAATTTATAGCCATGATCAGGAACATAACCTTCCACACCGTTTAAATGCTCCATGAAATCAGTATGCCAAAACCTGCGGCGGAACTCCCCGTCCGTTACCGCTTGAAGCCCAACTTCAATTTGTTTGTCTACTATTCTTTTGATTTCCTCTGTTTCCACGGCACGCAGCTGTTCAGCCGTAATAGTACCTTCTGCAAATTTCTTTCTAGCATCATGAATGGATGGAGGACGAAGCAAGCTTCCTACATGATCTGCCCTAAATGGTGCTTTAATAAGTGTTTTTGTCATTTTAATTCCTTCTTTCATCATGTTTTTATGTCAAAAATCCATAATCAAGGTGTCTAGAGGATAGTTCCTCTCTCCCTCTCTAAGCAAAACTGTTTTAGAATAGATGGAACTAATTTTTCTTTCTCTTCATTTCTTTTGTTTATGTACTCTAAAATAAATGTAACATGAGAAAAGGGGGCTAGGATAATACATAAAATCTATCTCTTGTTATAGCTTTAGGCTAGAACCAGGATTATTTTCTTTGTTAAAATCACTTTCCAATAAGAAATCGATAAAAAACAAAAATTCCCTCAGCCAACGAATCCTGAGGGAATAGATATTTTAGTATATTACAAAACTTCAGAAGCCTACTGTTATTTTTTGCTTTTATTCCTACTTTAAATCTTCTCCATTTGTTTCAATCGCTTTTTTATACCAATGATAGCTGTCTTTCAGCAGGCGCTTTTTGCTTCCTTTGCCATAATCATCTTGATCTACATAGATGAAGCCATAGCGTTTAGACATTTCTGATGAGGAGCAGCTGATAATGTCAATTGGTCCCCATGCATAATAGCCGCGCAAATCGACCCCGTCTTTAATCGCTTCTTTCATTTGTTCAATATGTGCCCGGTAATAATCAATACGATATGGGTCATGGATTTCTCCATCTTCTAATTGATCATAGTAGCCAACGCCATTTTCCGTAATATAAATTGGACACTGGTAACGATCATAGAATAAATTAAGATATGTTCTTAACCCAACTGGATCAATAGACCAGCCCCAAGGATTTGCTTCTAATTCTGGATTCCGGTAATCTTCGTTTCCATTTGCATAGCTTTTAGCATCGCAAATTCGAGTATAATAATAAGAAAATGACATAAAGTCAGCAGTATTTTTCAGCGCTTCTTCATCACCCTCGCCAAATTTAATGTTAATGCCAATATCTTCAAAGTATCTGAATGCATAACCTGGATAGTATCCTCTTAGCAGGACATCTGCAAAAAAATATTCCATTTGATTATGGCGAACAGTGGCCAACACATCTTCTGGTTTTGGAGTTGCTGGATAAGCGGGACCACCGCATAACATCATGCCAATTTGCAGATCTGGATAATTATCATGGGCATATTTTGTTGCATAGCCGCAAGCAACCATTTCATTGTGAACACCTTGATATTTTGCTTCTAAAAGATTATCCACTTTATCTTCCGCAATGCCTAGATGGTTAAATGATTCATGAACAATTAAATTAATTTGATTAATAATAATCCAGTGTTTTACTTTTTGGTGATAACGGTCAAACAGCACTTCACAAAAACGATTAAAAAACTCAATTAATTCGCGAGAGTACCAGCCTTTATAAGCCGTTGTTAAGTATAGAGGCATTTCATAGTGAGAAATAGTAATCATCGGTACCATACCGTTTTTTATGATTTCATCAAATAAATCCTCATAGAACTGCAGACCTTCTTGAGAGGGCTCTAATTCATCTCCATTCGGAAAGATTCGTGACCAGGCAACAGAAGTTCTAAATGTTTTTAGCCCCATTTCTGCTAATAATTTCAAATCTTCTTTATACGTATGATAGAAATCGATGCCCCAGCGTTTAGGAAAAACACGATCTGTACTATTTAAGGCAGCTTCAATATATTCTGTATCTATTTCTCTATTTGATTTTTTTTCAATCGGAATATCAGCGCGGAATTCATTAATGTCCGCTACACTTAATCCTTTTCCGCTGATATCATATGCCCCTTCTATTTGGTTGGCCGCAATAGCCCCGCCCCATAGAAAATCTTTTGGAAAACCTGTTGGCACTTTACTCATATTTATCCTCCATTTCTGCTTTTTCTAATTTTGCTAAACGAGCTTCATAGACTTCAAAGATCTTAATCATTCTTTTGGCAATATTTATTTCACTATATATCGTCATTAATGTATCTTGAGCATGTGCAAAAAGCACCGAATATGTCCCTGCTTCCCCTTGCGTTTCCGCTGAAATGGCATTTGTCTGAATATGATGCGCTTTGACGATTTCACCATTTGCTAATTTTATTTCTTCTTTTGCCTTTTCAAAGCTGCTATTTTCGATTGCTTTTAATGCATTCATACAATGAACACGGGCATCGCCTGCATGAAGAATAATTTGCATCGCATTTTGTGCAGTTTTTTCATCCATCTTTATTAATCTCCTTGAAAAAATAATTATTTTGTTTCTTTTAATTCGTTTTCCATTTCTTGTTTTTCATACACTTTAAAAAATGGATACCAAATAAGCGTTGCGACAATCACACAAACTAGCATTAAGATAATTCCGGTAATTGTTCCGGTTGTAATCCATGTTGCAATTGGAAAAGGCACATACCATAAATCAAAAACAATCTTTGGAATGGGCGCAAAGTGAATTACTTTTGTACCGATCCAAATAATGATTGGCAATACAATTCCAATAATCCACATTGGCAGCATCATAATTGGATTCCAGGCAATCGCTCCAAAAACGACTGGTTCATTAATATTGAAAATGCCTGGAGTAATGCTTGCTCGTCCAAGTGCTTTCAGTTTGGCATTTTTAGAAAAAGCTAACATAATAACTAAAGGCAGTGTACAACCTATCCCGCCAACCCATAGATAAGCGGAAAAAACTGTTTCTGAAGTGACAAGATTAGCAGCTCCAGCAGTAGCATTAGCCGTAATAGCAGCTAAAAAAACTGGTTTTGTTACAGGAGTAAGCACCCATGTTGAAATACCCATTGTATATAAAAAACATGTAATAAACATAATTAAGGGAAAGCCCCATGGTGATTCCATAATAGATGCTAACGGCATAAATATTCGCAAAATAGTATGATATAAATCAAATCCGACAATATCGACTACTAGCCAAGCTGCCACAATAACAGCCGCAATAGGAAGCATGGCATCAAACCAAGCACGGACAAAATCGGGGATGACAGATTCTTCTTTGAAGAAAGAAAACTTTCCAAACAGCCCCATTACCCAGCCAGTAAATACGCCTGCAACAATCGCTACAAACATGCCTCCTGCGCCTAATGATTCATGACTAAAACCAATCGATTTATCTGCAATGACTTGGGGTGAGATAATAATCAAAAAAGTAATAAGACCAGTACAGCCAGCAATAAAACGCTGTTTGCGCAAGCGTTTCTTTTCCATTAAATTAAAAGGAATCAAAAAAGAGATTAAAAGAGACAGCATGCCCATCGTCCATCCAAACAATGTCCAGAAATTAGGATAGTTTTTAATATGAAATACCTCTCCAGGAATGGTCAATAAACAGAATACAGAACCTAAAAGGATAAACGGAAGCAGTTGCATAATAGAATCCTTTAGCGTTACTACCCAAACATTATGATTAATTTTGTTCATTTTAGGTGAGAAGTCATTTTCCAGCCAACTAATCAGTTTCTCCATATATGACAAACCTCGATTCGTAAATTATTTGAATTCCTTTAATAAATCCTCTATGGCTGCCTCTCCATCAAGAGTAGAATAGTAGGACGGCTTCATTAATAAAACCTTCACATCAGCATCCCCGATATACTCCTCAATTTCATCTAAAATATACGCCAAGTGAGGTCCAACCATTAAAGCATCAATTTCATCAATATAATTTTCGATTTCAGCTTCCCCTCTAGCTTTAATGCTAATATCTAAATTGCGCTTTGCCGCTGCTTTCCGAATATTTGACGCCATAAAACCAGAACTTGCCCCAGATCCGCATACTAATAATACGTTTAATTTTTTCATAGAAGATTCTCCTTTGTGTTTTTTGATAGCGCCATCATTTTTTCTATCTAAAATATAATATTAATATTGGAAAAGTTCCAATATTCATTTACACTAGTGTGGTGCAAACGAATATTTTTGGAGTGCAAGTACATAGCAGACCCAATTATTTCAATGAAATGAGGCGCGGTTAATGAATAGTAAATACAGGAATATTCTTCGTTATCTAAGTGCTCAAAATGACTGGACTTCCTCAGCCAAACTTGCCAATACATTAGGCATTTCCAAAAGAAGTGTCAAAACATATATTGCTGATATTAATTCAATGGAATTGGGCTTGATTTCTTCTTCTAATAAGGGATATCAAGTCGACTTGAAAAAATTAAACTCTTTTTTCGCATCCATGAATAATGCCATTCCTCAATCACAAAAAGAACGAGCCGAATATCTTCTAAAATGCCTGGTTAATGCAGATAGTCCCCTTAATATTTTCGATTTAAGCGAGGAATTATTTATCAGTGAAGTCACACTAAAAGGAGATTTGAGGAAAGTCAAAAAAAATTTAGCTGATTATAATTTGGAACTAAAAATTTACGGCGACACGATACAAATTGTTGGCCAAGAAAAAAGCAAACGAAAATTAATGAGCTCCATCCTCTATAGTGAAACAAATGATAATTTTCTAGATATAGAGAAATTAAAGGCAGCTTTTGAAGGATATGATATCGATTATATTCGTGATGTGATTGCGGAAATTTTTTCTACTTATCACTATTTTACAAATGATTATTCCCTTACCAATGTTATCCTTCATATCGCCATTGCCATTGATCGAATGAAAAATGGTTTTATTTATACGCAACAAGCAGATAGAGAAGCCAATTTAGAAAAGGAATACAAAATTGCCAATGAAATTGCCAAAAGACTTGAAGTTCACTTTGGTGTAAAATACTCGGAAGGAGAAATGCTCGACCTTGCTTTCCTTATTTCCAGCAGCGGAACAAGCATCAACTTTATGCATCTGCAGCTATCTGATTTGCAAGATGTCGCAGGACTGAGGTGCTTAAATCTAGTAAAGCGAATTCTTGAAGATCTAGAGAACAATTATTATATTGTCATTGAAGATGCGGACGTTCTAGTGCGCCTGACACTCCATATCAAAAATTTGCTTATGCGTTTGGAAAATAACTTTTCCAGCAAAAATCCGCTGACTGCTGCCATAAAACAAAACTGTCCGTCCATCTATGATTGTGCTGTCCATGTTTCCTATACCATTAAAGAAGAAACAGGATACACAATTAACGATGATGAAATAGCCTATATTGCCTTTCATTTAGGCTATGCTCTAGAAATGCAAAAACAAGCCAATTCCAAAATTACCTGCTCTATCCTTTTTCCTTTTTATTATAATTTCAACGTGCACCTTATGGAAAAGTTAACCCAATATTTCGGTGAAGATCTTCTCATTCAGCATGTTGTGACAAATGAAAGTGATTTAGACGCTCTAAACAGCGATTTAATCATTTCAGCAGTCCAACTTAATCTAGTGCCAAAAGTGCCGTTTGTTTTGATTAACCCTTTATTCTCAAATGCCGATAAAAACAAAGTGGCAAATAAGATTAAAGAAATTAAAGAAACAAAGCAAAAAGAATTATTTAAAAAAAATCTTGAGGCAATGATGGATGAACAACTTTTTAACATAGATCATTCAGTTAGGACAAAAGAGGAAACGCTTAAAATGATGTGCAAAATGATGAACAAAAAAGAATTTGTCGATACTAGTTTCCTTGCAAATGTAATAGAAAGAGAAGCCATGTCCTCCACCGCATTTGGCCGAATCGCCATCCCACATGCCATCAAAATGAATGCCAAAAAGACCGGGATGTTTGTCTTCATAAATGACAAAGGCATAAAGTGGAATGATTTAACAGTAAATCTAGTCTTGCTTATATCTGTCAGCAAAGATGATCGAAGACTATTCCATGACGTCTTTGATTCACTAGCAGCTATTCTGACCGAAGAAGGAAATGTTTCGCAAATTTTGACTGCAGGTGATTATCAGGAGTTTGTGGATTTGATTGTGGGATGTTTTTGATGGAAGGAAATATATTTTCTCATAATGTAATAGACTTCTAAGTTAATAGCAGTTTAGAAATTGGTTAAGGTGCTATTGGATACTAGTTAATCTATCACATGTAAATTTTAGAGGTTGCCATAGCGTGAAAAAGGTGCCTATTAATATTATATTTGTGCTCTTAGCATGAGTAAAAGGAGCCCTTCTCTCAATACTTTAACTTACTGAGGATAGGCTCCTACCATTACCCACATAGACTTTATCTAGATAAATCTTCTTCTCGAAAAAGCAATAATTCCTATCTTTTGTTCTCTTGATAGTTCTAACCTTACATTCTTAATTCTATTTTCGACTTATAGGACAATTCACAATCAAATACAGTTATATAAAAAATAATTCGGTTATTTATTTAATACTCTCTTCATATTCGAAACAATATCTGAAACAGTAAAGTTAAGCTGTTTTGCTAAATCATCTCCAGGCCCAGATGCTCCAAATTGATCAATACTCATTACTGCCCCTTCTAAACCAACATAATGTTCCCATCCATATTTCGAACCCATTTCAACAGATAGGCGTTTTGTAAGTTCTTTCGGTAAGATTTTTTCTTTATATGCATCCTCCTGCTTTTCAAATAATTCCCAACTCGGCATACTTACTACGTTAATCTCTATTCCTTCTGCATGCAAGATATTTTGAGCCTGCAAGGCAAGCTCAACTTCTGCCCCAGTTGCAATAATAATTCCTTCTGCAGTACCATTGGAAGGGGAAATAACGTAAGCACCTTTTTCAACACCTTCTATTGATGCATTTTCTAAAACCGGAACATCATGACGGCCTAATGAAAGTACAACAGGTGTCTTTTTAGATTCAATGGCTATCTTCCAGGCAGCCGCGGTTTCATTCGCATCTGCAGGTCTTATCACGATTAAGTTTGGCATGGCACGCAAGGATATTAAATGTTCTATCGGCTGATGCGTAGGTCCATCTGGTCCAAGTAAAATGCTGTCATGTGTAAAAATGTAGATCATTGGAATTTCCATTAATGCAGAATGGCGAATGGCAGAACGCATGTAGTCAGCAAAAACCAAAAATGTACCGCAGTACCCTTTCACTCCACCATGAAGGACTAATCCTGTCTCAATGGATGCCATCGCAAATTCTCGAACTCCGTAATATATATTCGGACCTCCATAGTCTCCTTTCTGCATAAAACTTTCTCCATTAATCGTTGTTTTATTCGATGATGCAAGGTCAGCAGAGCCTCCAACTAATATTGGATAATCCTTATAAATTCTGTTTAACATTTCACCTGAGGCATTACGTGTTGCTATTTTACCAGGCTTAAACCTCTTTATTGTATCGTCTGAAAGGGTAAATCCATCAGAAATTGTTTTATCTAATTCTTCAGCAAGCTCAGGATAAGTTTCCTTATAAGCCTTTAGCAGTTGATTCCACTTTTCCTCTTCCTGAATTCCGTTTTTCTCTATTTCAAAAAAAGAATCTCTTACTTCTGTGGGAACAAAAAAAGGTTCTTTATACTTCCATCCATATGACTGCTTAATCAGTTTGGATTCTTCCTCCCCTACAGGATTACTATGAATTTTAGCTGTTCCTTGAAGATTAGGAGAACCATAGCCAATCACATTTTTCACTTCGATAAGCGTCGGTTTATCTGAACAAGCTTGTGCTTCGTCAATGGCCTTTGAAATCTTCTGAAGATCATTTCCATCATTCACATAAAGAACCTGCCATCCCATCGCTTCAAATTTCCCTTTAACATCCTCCTTGTTGGAAAGATCAACTGCACCATCTGATGTAGTATCATTAGAATCATACAGTACAATTAAACGCCCGAGCCCTAATTGACCTGCAAGAGAAGCAGCCTCCTGTGCAACACCTTCCATTAGATCCCCGTCACCACAAATCGTGTAAGTATAGTGATCAATAACAGGGAAGTTTTTTTTATTAAATTTTGCGGATAAATGGGCTTCAGCTAGAGCCATTCCAACAGTAAGAGAAAACCCCTGACCAAGAGGACCTGTAGTAGCTTCAACACCTGGTGTGATATGAACTTCCGGATGCCCTGGAGTACGAGTATTCAGTTTTCTAAATCCCTTTAAATCTTCGAGTGTTAAGTCGTAACCTGATAAATGCAGCAGTGAATATAGCAAGATAGACCCGTGACCAGATGTTAGAACAAACCGATCCCGATTAAACCACTTTGGATTTTTGGGATTATGCTTCATTTTATTTCTCCAAAGTTCGTAAGCCATTGGAGCAGATCCTAACGGCATACCTAAATGACCGTGATTAGCATTTTCTACACTATCTAAACATAACGTTCTTATTGCATTTACTGACAACTCATCTGTATTCATCTTTAAATTAGAAGTTCCCATTTCATATAACCTCCATCTTTTTATACCCATTTATTAATTTAGAAAATAAATTGTAGTAATTTTCCGATATAATAGATTAATATTCCAACAATATTAAAATCCGTTTCAGGAAAAGCTGTTCCTTTCAAACCGATATTTTCCATAATCGGATAGATGGTAGCTGGCCCAACTGCAATCAATACTCCCACAACAAAAGAACCAACTACAGCACCTTTCCAACCACCCGTGGCATTCCCAAATACTCCTGCTGTCGCTCCTATAAAAAAGTATGGAACAGCTACTGGAATAATAACAGCCATGTTGAAGGCACCAAATACGAACATACAAAGCAAACCACCTGCATATGCACTTAAGAAACCAATAACAGTAGCAGTAGGAGCAAATGGGAAAACAATCGGACAATCTAGTGCAGGCTTTGCATTGGGAATTAATTTCTCAGAAATCCCTACGAATGCGTTTACAATTTCACCTAAAAGCAAACGAACTCCGGTAATAATTACAAATAATGATGCCGCAAAACTTAGTCCTTGAAATAGAGGATAAACCAACCAATTGACCCCACTAGACAACGCTTCTACTTCCGTTTTGCCTGCCGCAAATGCAGCAACATAAAAGAATACAATAATAGTTATACTTACTCCTACTACATAATCTTTAAAAATAGATAGCCATCCTGGAAGATTCAAGTTTTCTGTACTGTCTTCAGGTTTACCAACTTTAGATCCAATCCAACCAGATAACGCATAGCCGACTGTTACATAATGGCCAAGTGCAAGTTCATCATCTCCAGTTACTTTTCGCATGTAAGGTTGGCAAATTGCTGGAAATACAGCAGCACATATCCCAAGAATAATACCGCCAAGAATAACAATTACCATATTGCTTAATCCTAAAGCCTTCATCATAACAGTTAATAAGGCGGCCAAATAAAGATTATGCTGTCCTGTTAAGAAGATATATTTAAGTGGAGTAAATCTGGCTACAACCAAATTCATTACAAAACCTAAGACCATTACTAATGAAACAGTTGTTCCAAATTTTTGTTGGGCCAATGCGGTTACTGCTTCTGCTAATGGCAGTACACCATCTAGCCCAAAACCAGCAGCAAATAAATCTTGAAAACTAGTTAGTGCTACAACTGCCGCTCCAGAACCAACACCAAATACTAGGAAGCCAACAATAGTCTTTAAAGTACCGGAAATGATATTTTCCGTTGTTTGTCTTTGTAAAACTAAACCAATAAACGCCATAAGACCAACTAATATCGCAGCAGAACTTAATAAATCAAACACAATCACTTTGACGAAATCCATGTATTTTTGCTCCTTCCATGAAATAAATTTGCTTTAATCAGTCTATTTAAATGTTCGACAAGCATATGTTTGAAAGTTTCCTAGATTAAATTTAATTAGAGTCTGCTAAAAATTTTTCTAGTTTTTCTTTGATTTCCTTTTTATCCATTAGATTTTGAATCCCAATAATGTACTTAACTTTATTTTTTAAATCTGGAACCAAATCTGCCATAGTAATAAGAAGGTCACCTTTAAATTGTCCAACGGCATCTATCGTGTTATGTTCTGCTTTAATAGGAAATTTATTTTCTCTAATAACTTGATCCACTTTAATTTTTAGCATCATACTTGAACCCATACCTGTACGACAGGCAATTAATGCTGTTTTCATTTTAATTCCCCCCGTTTTTCATACTCTAAAATAAATTCATACACTTCTTTTGAATTTTTTGCTTCATCCAGCTTTTTATAGAATTTTTCATACTCTAATAATTCCACTAATTCTGCCATGGCCACTAAATGTGTTTCATTATCTATCGCACTTAAGCAAAAAACATATTTAACAGGATCATTGCCGCTATTTCCAAAATTTATTGGATTCTTTAATTTTGTCATGCTGATTCCAATCTCTCTGGAACCAGATTCTGGCCTTGCATGGGGCAATGCAACATGTTGAGCAATAACTATATATGGGCCCGACTCACTTGCTGTATCAATCATTGCCTGTATATATTCTAAGGAAACCTTTCCTTCCTTAACTAAGGGCTGCCCTGACTTTCGAATGGCGTCTTGCCAATCTGTTGCTTCGACATCCAATTGAATTAAATATTCATTCGTAATATCACTTAACACGGGTTCAATCACTTCCTGTAAGTCTATTTTATTAGTAGTAAACAGCTCAACGAGACTATTCTCTAAACTGGCTCTATCTGTAACGTCTGCATATGATTCTATAATACTCATGATCCGATGAATGGAAGGTTGATTGAATACTGGGTTTCCTAATTGAGCGTATACATTTCGTACAACATTATACTTCTCTAAGCTGGTCATAATAGGATTTACAATTACGAGTGGCGTTTTTTTAATAATGAGTCTTGTTGATGGTACAGTTGAAAACAATATATCAATTTTTGTTTGAACTGTTTCTAACTGTTCAATTTCTATAGGAGGCAAAAATTCTATCTCTGGAAATATATTTCGAAGTTCTTTATATAAAATAGCTGAAGTCCCTACTCCATTAGGGCACACAATGAGTGCAACCTTTTTTTCCGTATATTCTTCATTAGTACTGCTGATTATTGATGCAAAATGAATAGTTAAATAGGCAATTTCTTCACTAGGAATTTCATTTTCAAAAGCAGAAGCAAAAGGTTTCAACGTTTCCTTAACTAGTTTATAAAGCTCCTTATATTCTTTTTTTATCTTATGCATCATCGGATTTACTATTGGTAATTTAAATAGCATGCGGTAGTATGCTGGTCTAAAATGCATATAAAGCTGCGCAATTACTTGTTGGGGCTCCATAAATCGAATACCCGCAAGATTTTCAAAACGATCGATAATTCCTTTCACTAAGTCTAATAAAGTCGTCCTATCACTTGTTAAATGATTTAAGTTGCCTACAGACAACCCTAATATATATGCACTTAAATATACCTTTTCTTCAGGAAAACCAATGTTAAAGTCCCTTAATAAATCCTCTGCAAAATTATATTCTATTGTTTTCTTAAAAATAGACTTATTTTGCTCCTTTATTAAAACCTGATTTGAATTTTTAATTCTTGTATGAATGTAGATAAAACTATAAACAAATTCATGCATCTTATTCTCCACAAATTTGATGGACCATTTTTCTAAATTATCCTTCACAATAAGCTGAAGTTTTTTCCCTTCTATTAGATGGTTTTTTGCATTGTACCAGTCTAGAAGCTTCGAACCATTAGAATTCGATAATAACTCCATAACAAAATGCATCATGCAGAAACGAAGCATTTGTTCATCACCATAAAGAGAATAACCCTTTTGACGGTTATAAATGATGCGAATATTAGATTTTATAAGGATTTGCTCTAAATTCTTAATATCTTTTAACACTGTACTTTTACTGATGTTAAGAAAATAAATAAAATGATTCAAAGAAAGATATTCTTGGTTACTAAAAAGTTGGAGATAAATAAATACCATTCTCTCTTTATCCCCAAATGAATAGGCAGAACTTGCTTTCTCACCTCCTTTTTCTAATATTTGCTCAATAATATACAGCTTTGTTTCAGCTGGTACCGCGATTCCCTTTCTCCTTAATTTTTCAATCTTAGGATATTGACGTTCTGATAGCCATTCATTAATTTTTACTAAATCGTAATCAATTTGACGTCTTGTTAATTCCGTTCTGTTTTGAATTTCTTCCATTGTAATCAAGTCAGATTTTATTAGTAATTCTAATAACGTAAGGCTCCTTTGCTCCAGCACTTCTAATTACCTCCTACACAAATCATAAAATGAAAACGGATACAAAACAATGATGGTTGAGGTTATAAAATGTAAATACTATTTACACTGAAAAAATTTTTCAATCCATGATTGTTTTTATCTAGAGTCAACCTCTGACCTTTTCTTCAGATAAATTCAGTACTACGGTATGTATGCACCCCTTTCTCTTTAACTGATTCATTAACAAATATATGAAAGAAATCTATCAATATGTTTTGATAGAACCTATTTTCTTTTGCCATAAAATCTATAATCTTTTTGAATTAGGCTGCTTAAGCTGCTCTCTAGCGTTCACTAATAACCAATGATAAAATGCCAGAAACATACAGTTCATGACTCTCCCTGAGTCTCTTCAACTATCCCTACTTTTTTTAATGATTTTCACTCGCAGCTATTCTGACCGAAGAAGGAAATGTTTCGCAAATTATGACTACGGGTGATTATCAGGAGTTTGTGGATTTGCTTGAAATAAAAATATCCTAGGCTTATATTGAAAATAAAGTATATGATGCATACAATCTAGACAAGTGAGGATAAAGGAGCTACAGCCATGTATGAATTAACGCATCGTCAGGCCCAAAATATTGTGGATAAAATGATGAAGGATATTCCTTATAATATTAATATTATGGATAAAGCAGGCATTATTATCGGAAGTGGAAATAAAAAAAGGATTGGTACGCTCCACCCTGGTGCGGTAGCTGCCATAAAACAAAAGAAAATAGTAGAAATCAAAAAGGATGAAAATTTCGTAAAGAAGGGCATTAATTTACCAATCGAATTGAACGGCTTCATTGTCGGAGTGATAGGAATCAGTGGAGAGGTTAAGGAAACCAGTCCCTTCGGAAAACTTGTTAAATCAGCTGTTATTTTGTTAATCGAACAAAGCGTTGCATTAGAAAAAGAGAATTTAGAAAAAAACTTAAAACAGAAGTTTTTTAACTTAATTACAGAATCGGGTACTGCATACACAAAAGAACTAATGGACCAGGCATTAACTTATGGCATTCAGTTAAATAAACCTTGCCAAATTGTATACGCGGAATTTTCTACTGAAATTGCTGAGGGTACCATTAAAAATTTCCCTTTCTTTAAAACATCTAATCATTCGCTTTGCATGGTAATTCAAGAGCCAAACAAGGTTGAAACTCTGCAAAAGCAAATTAGAAATAATTTTCCAGATACCTTCATTTCCATCAGCAAAATAAATGATAAAATTTCTGACGGATTTTCACAGACCAAATCAGCCATGCGTGTACTAAAAGGTGTTTTTTTTAATAAAAAAGTCATTTCCTATGCAGAATGTGAATTTATTGCCGGTCTATCTGAACTGCAAAGGAATGATGCAAAAGTAGAACATCTAGCCCATTTGCTTGAAAAAAATGATGAATTAATAAAAACCCTCCAAGTTTATCTCAACTGTAACCTGAATATTAACGAAACGGCCAGCCAGCTTATTATCCATAGGAATACACTGAACTACAGACTAAACAGGATTTATAAAATGACAGGAAAAAATCCCAAAAATATATTAGAACTCGTGGAATTGATCTTTATGTTGATTAATCGGATAAAGTGAGACTTCAATCAGTGGGTGTTTTCTACGTCCTCGCTGATTGTTAGGTAAACCAATTAGGCTTTTACGGGCAAGTTTCTGCCTAGCTATATTTCTCCTGATCTTTCAGGTCAGGATCTTACTGCCCGCTAAATATGGATAAAAATAAAGAGGCATTCCCTTTGTTTTGGGACTGCCTCTCTAATGATTATTTTAATAATCTAGCAATGCTTTCAGATGTGCGGGCAACATTTACTTTGCCTTGTGCAAGCAAGGCATCAATACCTGCTGCTCCTGGTACGATTCCAAAAATGGCATCAAAACCTTCCTCGTATAATGTTTCAACATCTTGACCGATATACCCTGCCAGTGCAATAACTTTAATGGCACTGTTAACACTTTTGGCCGCCTGAGAAACTCCATAAGGGGCTTTGCCAAACTTTGTCTGAAAGTCGATGCCGCCTTCTCCTGTAAAGCAGTAATCTACATTTTGCATTTTTTCTTTTAAATTTGTATATTCAATAACAATTTCTATTCCCTTTTTCATGGTGGATGTGGTGAAAGCGATTAGTCCTGCACCAAGTCCCCCTGCAGCACCTGCACCAGGTACATCCGCCATATCGATTCCAAGCTGCTCTTTCACAATCTTACTGTAGTGCCGCAAATTATTATCCAAAATTTGCACCATTTCAGGAGTGGCACCCTTTTGCGGGCCGAAAACAGCTGATGCTCCTTCTTCTCCGCACAATGGGTTGGTTACATCTGACGCTACCAAAATGTTTATATGTTTCAATTGCGGAATAACATCAGAAGTATCGATTTTATCAAGTTCACCTAAATATCCGCCGCCAAGTGGCAGTTCATTCCCATCTTCATCCAAAAATTTATAACCCAGTGCTGCTGCCATTCCAGTGCCGCCATCATTCGTAGCGCTTCCGCCAATACCCAGAATGATGTCTGTAATGCCTCGTTCCATACAATCCCTGATTAATTCTCCTGTTCCAAAGGTAGTTGTAATGAAAGGGTTTTTCGTTTCTTTCGTAACATAATGAATTCCGCTGGCCGCTGCCATTTCAATAACGCCAGTCTTGCCATCTCCCAGAATTCCATACTGGGCCATAACCGGTGTGCCCAGCGGTCCTGTCACTTCTTTTTTTATTAATATGCCTTCTGTTGCATCTATCAACGACTGGACAGTCCCTTCACCGCCATCTGCCATTGGTACATGAATGCATTCAGCATCCGGAATAGCTCTTTTTATGCCAATCTCCATTGCTTCGCATACTTCTTTTGCTGTCATGCTTTCTTTAAATGAATCAGGAGCCAATAAAAATTTTTTCCCCATTATTTACACCTCATTTTTCACTTTTGTAAAAGCCTTTCTATTAAATACGCTTTCATTTTATTACGATACTAAGCCTTTCACAATTGATAATCTAACAAATAATATTGTGCATATGCACTAAACCATACATTTTCTATCTCCTTTTAGAATGGCACAAACTAATTGGATAAAAATCAAAAAAAACAGGCCTCACTTGAGACCTAACATTCCATTTACTACATATTCTTTATAATTATTTTTTATAAACTCTTCTTCTTCTTCTTCGCTCAATATTCCATAAGCTTTGCCAATTGTTCCACCTTGCAATTTCCAAAAATAGTTATGATCTTCATCTACAGCTTCAAAATTGTTATTTTTCCATTTATCTACTATATCTAATAGTTCTGCTTTATTCTCAAAATCACTTTTTGCAATAATGCTATACACTTGATTTATGGTATCTTCTAAAATAGGAACTGCTCCCCACTTCTCTTTTGCTTTTACTTTTTGATGGGTCATTTGATGCATAACCTGCACAACTTCATCTTCTGTTGACTGATCATTTAGTTTTGTATCGTATGTTACACCATCTATTTTACCAGTTTGTTCTTCTCCGTCTTTTTTGCTCTCTGTACCTGAAGCTTCTTCTTGTTCACCAGTCTCTTTGGCCAATGCTGAGCTCACCACAGAATTCCCGCTGTTTTCCGGAGCATATTTAGGAAGTATAGAAGCTCCCCAAGCTATCAAAGCAGCCAATAATATAGTTGATGAAGTAATAATCAATCCCTTTTTCATAATAATTCCCCCCCCAGTAAACTATGTACGCTTTCATGATAGATTATAGATTATATATACTTATCTCATCTATGTTTCTTCTATTCTAACAAACCTTTTATTGGGAATGAAACCATAAGAACGCAGAAAGTCATGGAAAAAGGTAAATAAATATCTATAAAAGTGCCAGTTCCCCATTTCACATTCATTTGTTTGAACATATTACGTGAATAATGGGATAATCTACAGTACTATCTTCCATACATAGAAAAAGTTTTATCGAAATAGACACTTGGTTATTCTGCTTCAAAACTATCTCATGCAAAAGCAGCCGTTTAACTTCTATAAAGCCGTGATGTAAATATCCGTCCGAGTTTCCTCTTTCCGCATGTACTGACTTAGAAAACACTTTATTAAAAATAATGCATTATGGAGAAGCAAGTGCCAATTACACGAAAAGGACATTTGTACTTTTGGAGTGCCTGGCACCTAAATTTCGAAAGCATTAAAAATAGGAAAGTAGGGAAGGATAAATATCACCACTGGGTAAAGGAAGGAGATACCTAGACAATGGAGAAAGCAAAGATTAGTGTCATTCAACTATTTGCTATGATGTTTTTATTTGAACTTGGTACCATGCTTGTTATAAACTTTGGCATTAATGCCAAAAAGGATTCCTGGCTTGCGATTCTTTTAGGAATGTGTTTAGGAATAGCATTATTCTTCATTTATTACGCTTTATTTCTCCAATATCCCAACTTGCCACTGACTGGATATGTCAGGAAAATTTTTGGTAGATATATTGGATGGATAATAGGTCTAATATACGTCCTATTTTTTTTATATGAATCTGCCCGGGGTTTACGTGACTTTGGGGAGTTGCTACTTTCGTCAACAATGACCGAAACACCGTTATTGGCAATCAACATCTTAATGATTCTTACTATTTCTTATGTAATTTACCTAGGAATTGAAGTATTGGGAAGAACGGCAGAAGTATTGATTGTCATTTTAATCTTTTTTGGATTCACAGGAAATTCTTTCGTCTATTTATCAGGTAATATCCATCTTCATAATTTGCAGCCGTTTCTTGAGAATGGTTGGAAACCTATCTTAACGACTGTATTACCGTTAACCACCTTTAACCCTTTTGGGGAAGCGATCGTCTTTACCATGTTGCTTCCTTATTTAAATCGGGCCAAATCAGTGAAAAGAGTTTGGCTGTCGGCCATTCTTTCAAGTGGACTTATCTTAAGTTATACAGCAGGTTTAAATATTACGACTCTTGGTGTTGAGCAAGTAGAGAGATCTACTTTTCCTTTGTTATCAACAATTGGAAAAGTAAACCTCTTTAATTTTATCCAACGCCTTGATGCTATTGTTGTCTTTACCTTCTTAATTACCATGTTTTTTAAAATATCTATTTGGTTTTATTGTGCCGTAATCGGAATAACTGATTTATTCAAAATAAAAAATCATCAACAAATCGTCTTACCACTCAGTATTATTGTCCTCTTTTTATCCGAGGTAATTGCCTCGAGCTTTTTGGAACATATAGAAGAAGGTCTAAAGTTTGTGCAATATCCTATTCACCTGCCTTTAATGGTGATCATTCCATTGGTCATGCTATTTATTGCTCTGATTCGTAATCGTTTTAAGAAGAAAGTTAAATTAAAATCAAATTCAACATAATAACAATTAGGTTATATTCCAAAGCCATCGGGCGCTTTAATTGAACAAGCAACGAAAAGGATTTTCGATGGAAGATCCTTTTTTATTGCCAATAAGAATGTTTATTTTAGAAGCAAGTGTTAGGTACGCCAAAAGACATGTATACTTTTAGAGTGCCTGACACCTAAATTGGGATTAGGCAACCCTAATTTAGGGAAATAACCATTCTACATACAAATATCCTTTGGTCTCCAAAAATCCGTATATCCATTATCCATGGAATAATGATACAAATCCGTCAACTTTTTTTCGCTGTACACTTGCATATCCTGCCGCGTAATGAATTTCTTTTCTGCTAAAAACTGTTCATTTCGGTCAACTAATGATACTAAATATTGATTTTCTGCCAACTTATCATTTTTAGCAAGATTACAAGTTTTACAGGAGATGACCAAGTTCCATATTTGATCTGCTTGGACAAAACTCCATGGAATAAAGTGATCAACATGTACAGAAGTTTTTCTCTTAAGTTCTTTCCCACAATAGAAGCAGCAACCATTATAAAAAGAAGATAAAAGCATATAAAATTGATCCAATGATGTTCGTTTCGAGACATTTTCTACTTTCATCAGCAGATTTGTTGTGTCCCCTTTTTTATTAAATTTTTCTAAAAATAATGCAAGCTGGTAATTTGTCAAATAGCTTAGTATTCTCTGAAACCGCTGCATAAATGAATAGAAAGCCGGATTAAATCTTATCACTTCTTTTGCATTATCAAAATCATAAATGGTCTGATCTGTATCTCCATATAAAGCGCCCATCACGTTAATCTTACACTTTCGTTTTACCTTTGTGATAACTTCTACTTGAGTCTCGGCAGAAAGCTTATCAAATATAAGCGTTTCTGGAATCTGATATTTCGTCTGAATATCCATCAGAATCCTTTCCACTTCTGCCCTTTTGCCTGTCATATTGATTTGATTAAGATGATGATGAATAACCAAATTCCAATATATTTTCGCAAAGCTGCTAAACAAACTAGAATAAGAAATCTCAAGACGATTATTTACATTATATAAATTCTCCAATATAGATTTTATAAGTACAAATTTGTAAGTAGTTGAATTTCGAGACTTGCTCGAAAAAATATAATTAAAATGACCCCATATTTCCTTATCTGTTAGATATTCTGTTTTCATTTCCCCGACTTGCAGCTTAAAGCTCATGTTTGTTCACCTATTTTTCCTTTAGTAGCTGATACAAAAATTAATCTTCCACTTCTATTAAAAAGATCTTTTCTCTAAATCTACCACGTTTCTCTGCTTTTTTCTGTCTAAACTCTATTATGTATTCCTCATTTGTTATATATGTGCAATATGTGCTGACGATTTACTTTATTAGTCTATCCCTCTTAGCAATAAAATGACTATTTGCTTCCGTACTCGACATGCGTAGACTATAGAAACACCTTATCAACAATAATACATTGTAAAAACCACCATAAAAATTAACTAAACACTCCACCACCATTTCAACAAAAATGCTATCATATTACTAAATCAACCATCAATAGGAGGCTCCATTCAATTGAAAAAAGTAATAAACGTCGTTGCAGCAATTATAGAAAACAAACAAAACGAAATACTATGCGCACTTCGCTCCCCACAAATGTCTCTCCCAAATAGGTGGGAATTCCCTGGTGGCAAAGTCGAGAAGGGTGAAGATATATTTTCTGCTCTAAAACGAGAAATACTGGAAGAACTAGACTGCCAAATAAAAGCTACCGAATTGTTTCATGAAAATACCCATGAATATGATCGATTTATTATTACTTTAATATGTATCAAGGCAAACATTATCGAAGGTACTCCGACTGCTAGTGAACACTCTAAACTTGTATGGTTAAAGAGAGAAAATTTAGATTCTCTAAAATGGGCACCTGCTGATATTCCGGCAGTTACCACATTAATAAACGAATAAAAGATACCTCTCTATAGCACACTCTTATTAGCCCGTGGCACCAAATAAGCTGGCATTTCTTCTCTTAACTCCCATACAAAACTAACTGGCTTACTCCCAGAGTTCTTTACATAATCTACCGTTCCTAAAAAAACAAATGGAGAAGTATAGCTATTCTCCTTTTTATATTCACGAACAAAAAGTGCGATCTGATGGTCATTTTTCCTGTGTGTGATGTATCTTTTCGCTGTTTCACTCGTTTCTGCTACTTTGCTTTGTGTTTGCCAATGAAATAATTTTTCGTTGATGGCATAGTCTTCGTAAAGAGTGGATGGTGAGAAATCTTTTTCTGATTTATTTAATGTTGTGAAAAAGATATCCATCTTTTTTTCTTTTAGATGTTTTACTCCTTCTCGGAATGCTGGACTACTTTTTTCATTGTAATAGCCCATTGCGGCCAAAACTTGAGTTGTTGTATATTTGCTGTGCACTCCTAAAGGACAAGGAAAGGGTAGATCGTTTTCAATTTCAATTGTTTCTAAAGAGTTGTATAGGTAATGTAAGATTTCTAATAATTCAATTCTATATTCAGCTATTTGTATGATTTGTTGGATTCCTTCCTCTATTGAAGAGAATCCTTGTTTTTCCGGATGGCCTTTATAGAAGGTATAATAAAACATTGCTAGCATCAATTCCTCTTCTGCACCATCAATAGTTCCTTCCTTTATATAATGGAGTAGAAACTTTAATAATTTCGGTGAATTCAAATGAAAAAAATGCGGTAATCTACTTTTAATAAATTTTTCATTTTCGATTTCTACCGCCTCTATTAATCCTGCGGCTACTTTCATTTGATAAAAACTTCGATCACCATTTTTTCCATATAGATCATATAAAGTGAAATGATGATGCTGTAGGAAATTACTTAATGTAAGTTCTAAACCAGTATCTTCGGTGAAAAATTTGATCTTGTTTACCAAATTTACTTTTGTTAAGGCACTGCTTTTTATATTTCGTAATATATATTCTTTTGCTTGCTTTTCTAATTGGATAAAACTTCCTTTTGGAAGGTTGAAAAATCCATTTTCCACATAATGCCGAACGGAATGTTTTGTTTTCCCGATAAGCGCTCGAAATTTTTCTTCAAAATTATAATTTTGATGTGCTTGACCAACAAAATCTAAAACGGTTAAGCAGTCTTTTCCTGCAGCCAAACGCAAGCCTCTCCCTAACTGCTGCAGGAAAACAGTTAAGGATTCGGTTGGTCGAAGAAAAAGAATAGTATTTACTTCTGGAATATCAATTCCTTCATTATATAAATCCACCACAAAAATAAATTTGATTTCTCCACTAACTAATCTTGCTTGTGCTTCTTTTCTAATTTGGTTATCTACATTTCCATATAAAGCTAAAGAAGCAATGCCTGCATTATGAAAGAATTCTGCCATATATTTTGCATGTGCTATTGAAACACAAAATCCTAATCCTTTAACATCCCCTATATCAGTCACATATTTATGAACACTATTTATTATTTGATTGCTTCTTTTATCATTCGATGTGTAGATACTCTCTAATTCTTTTATCTCATAGCCTCTTCTACTCCACTTTAATTTCGATAGATCCACATCATCACTTACACAGAAATATTGAAATGGACTTAGTAATTTTTGATTAATCGCCTCTGTTAATCGCATTTCAGCAGCAATTGCATTATCAAAATAGGTTAGAATATTCTTTCCATCCATTCTTTCTGGTGTTGCTGTTAATCCTAGTAATATTTTCGGTTGATAATGTGCTAATAGTTTTTGATAAGAGTCTGCAGCTGCATGGTGAAACTCATCCACAATAATAAAATCATAAAAATCACTTGTTGTGTGTTCATGTATTTTTTTACTATTAAAGCTTTGAATACTTATAAATAAATGATCTAATGAATGGGCCTGATGATTCCCTACTAAAAGATTTCCAAAGTTTGTATCCTTTAACACATAACGAAATGTATCACGACTTTGCTTTAATATTTCTTCTCGATGTGCAACAAATAAAAGTCGAGCGGGTTTATTTTTTTCATAGTATCTTTTGTAATCAAATGCGGAAATAACGGTTTTTCCAACACCAGTTGCTGCCACTAATAGGTTTTTATAACGACCATATGTTTCTCGCTCTACTTGGAGTTTTTCTAAGATTTCCTTTTGATAGAAATATGGTTGAATATCAAATACAAACTGAAAATCATTTGTTTGATCTTTCTTTTTTAACAAAGCTAGCTTTAATCGTTCTTGATCTTCTTTCTTTTCTGGATTGAATGGCTGGAATTCTCGATCATTCCAATAGCTTTCAAATGTTGCTTCAAACTTTTTTACAATATCAAATGAATCCTTTTCTGTTACTTTTATATTCCACTCTAAACCAGATGTTAATGCTGGATTAGATAGATTAGAAGAACCAATATATGCGGTACTAAACCCTGTATCTCGTTTAAAAAGATAAGCTTTTGCATGCAATCTTGTTCGTTCAATATCATAGGAAATCTTAATTTTTGTATTTGTTAGTTTACTTAATTCTTCTACCGCTTTATAATCCGTTGCTTCCATATAAGAGGTTGTGATTACTTGTAGTTGCCCGCCATTATCAGTAAACTGCCGTAACTCTTCGATAATGCAACGTAACCCACTCCATTTTATAAAAGAAACAAGCATATGTATGGTATTAGAAGAAAGGATTTCCCGTTTTAATTCTTCTAGCATGCTAGGTTCATAGTTAGAACCAGTAAATAACGAACTTTCTGAAATAGGTGTTATAGGCCGAATAATCTCTTGTTTTTTGATGCTTTTTATACTATTAATCTTTGAATAAAGATGTGTAAGTACCTCTCCTTCTTCTGCAATTTTTAAAGAATCAAATTCCTCCCCTTCTAATTTTTCACTTAATATATGAATCATGTCATTACATGTTTGAATTTGACGCAACACTGCTTCTCGATCATCCTTTACTTGTTCCCGCACATACATTAACGCTCTTCTAGTCACAAGGGAAATATAGGATGCTAGTATTTTACGTGTCTCTTCTACATCCATTGGTTCTTTGCCAATATCATTTGTTTCTATATCAATTATGCCTAACTCTTTTTTAAGCTTTTCAGTGATAATTTCTTCATAAATTCCTTTTTTAAGCACTCATGTCACTCCTTAGAGGTTATTACTTCTTCCTCTATTAATTATAGGTAAAATTATACAATAAAAGATGCACCAATAATGGTACATCTCTATGAAATATTATTTATTTACTCTTGACCGGATACTTCTCCCGATTCTTCACCATCTTCGCCAATGCCTCTTTCTTTAAATCAATCCCTAATTTATCAGCCAACTGAATTAGATAAATTAGTACATCGGCCATTTCCTCCTTTATATTTTGCATGTCTTTTTCTTTTGCTTCTTCACTTGATTTCCATTGGAAGTTTTCTAATAGCTCGCTTGCTTCCAATACAATGGAAATAGCTAAGTCTTTTTCATCATGGTATTGCTTCCAGTTTCGTTCGTCTCGGAATGCTAGTACATCTTTTATCAAGTCTTTCATTATTCTGTCTCCTATTCGTAGGGTGTTGACTCTTCGGCAACTTGATTGATTGGTTCGAAAAATTCGTTTTCTTTGTATTGTTTATTGCTTAGGTTATGTCTTTCTTTTAGGTATTTTGCTAATTCTGCATCAGTGCAATACACAAAGCAGCCTTTTTGTCCTCTTGTCATAAGTGTTCTATATGTATTGCGGATAATTTCATCTGCCAGTTTTTCTGCTTTTTCCGGCTCTTCTTTCAGCAGTTTTTTTAAGCCTTTTAACGATTGATCCGTTTTTGCCCGTGCTGTATGTTCTGTACGAATTATGTCATTTTCAACTTTTAAATCGTCGCCAATAATAACGCCGACATAATCAAATTCCAGCCCTTGGCATGTATGGATGCAGCCTGCTTCTTTTACGGACTGTTCATCAATTGCCCATGCTTCCGTATTGCCTAAATTCCAGCTTATTTTAAAATCATATTCTGGTATTTCAATATCGTAAATATTTGGATTATTTTTCCCCTCTTTAATCCAATTCCAGCAGTAGCCTGCGACCATTCTTGCTTTATTATTGACTTTATTAAGCTTTTCGATGTCTGCACGCAATTCATTCGGATTTTGATAGACACGGAAATCGTACTCACTTCCAATAAAATTACTGTTGGCTGTTTTGCGGATTTGCAGTACATCATCAAGCCATGCTAAATAGCCGTCGGAACCGTTGCAGCGGAATTGGGATTCTAGCTTCATTGTATGGATGTCCGCTCCTACTTTTTTGGCATACTTTTTTATTTCGCCAATTGTGCCAGAATCTTTTAGCGTTACTTTCTGCCTTTCATCTATAAAAAAATGGAAAACTTGCTTGCATAGATGATTTCTTTTGTTTGGTTTTCTCCTAGATTTTGAAACATGCCGGACTTTTCATTTAACCGATGGGCTTCATCTACAATCAGCACATCCAATTCGTTTTTCTCAGCCTTTATATAACTGCCAGATCCTTTAAATAAGTTGTCGATATGGCCTTTTCGGAAGTCTTTTTTTAATTTTTTTGCATATACATTTCTTGGTGCAGCATTTTTTGTTACATATTGGGACACCATATTTTGTCCCGTCATTTCTACCATTAAATTAATCGCAAGAACGGATTTTCCCGTACCAGGTCCTCCTTCTACAATCAATACTTGTTTTATGCCGGTGCGGATTGCTTCTTTTGCCAAAAACAGTGCTTCTTCATAAACAACTTTCTGCTCATCAATCATCACAAATTCTGGATTTCCCTTCAACATTTTGTTTAAAGAATCTTGCAGGGACTTGGATGGCCTTATTTTCCCTTTTTCTATTTTATAAAGATTTTCTTTATTATCACCAACTTGTATGTACCGTTTAATAAACTCTCGTAATTTTTTTGCTTCCCCTTTTTTAAAAACGGGAGCCTTCTCTACATAATAATTATAGATACTGTTTGTTAAAGGATCTTCTTGCCCTTGGTCAATATAATTATGCAGATAAGCGCATGGATAAAAATGCATCTTATGATTCTGGGCATTTTCATTATAATCTTCAATTAAAGCTGCGTAGGACCATGCTTGATAGGAAGGATGTGTCGTTTCTCTAATCCCCTTATTAATCAGGGTCTTCACAATCGCTTCTTTTCCTTGTACTGCCTCAACCTTCTTCCATTGCTTTAACTCCACAATAACGACAGAGTTCTGATCATCCTTCTTGCCGGATAAAAGAAAATCGACCCGTTTGGATGTATAGGGTATTCGAAATTCTATTGCTACACCGGCATCATTTGGAATTCCATCATCATGCAGTATTTTATACATATATAGCATCGAATTATCCCATGCCCGAACTTCCCGCTCATTTATTTTGCCAATCTTAGAATTATAGTTGGTGCAAATATTATTGACCAATTCATCATTATATACATCCTGTATAAATTCTGATTTTGTCGCTTCATAGACTATCATTATGTTCCTTCCTTTTGTTTGCCTTTGGTATATTTTTATCTAAAAAACATATTTTAAAAATTATACTTTTGCATATCTTTATACTTATTTTACCATCCAACTATTAAAGCTGATAAAGTAAATAAAAAGATTATTCACATTTTTTTAATATTCAGCATAAATTTATTTCTTTCCATCTGGTACAATAGTACTAAACGAAGAAAGGACAGATAATATTGATAGCGACAATGATACCACTTTTATTACTGTTAGCTTTTTCACTTCTACTTAAAGCCTCTTATCCAAAATTAAAAGGAATGGTTGGAGAAAGCAGGGTTAAAAAACTTCTTTCTAAATTAGATAAAGGTTCTTATAAGCTATGGAATGATCTATACATACCGAATAGCAAACAAAATACTTCTCAAGTAGACCATGTGCTATTGAGTGAAAATGGCTTATTTGTACTAGAAACAAAAAACTATGCGGGCTGGATTTTCGGGAATGAAAATAGTCGAAATTGGACACAAGTGATTTATAAACAAAAAGAAAAATTTTATAATCCCATATGGCAGAATCATGGACATATTCAAGCGTTAAAAGAATATCTTCAAGAAGAGCTCCCAAATGATTTCCCCATTTACTCGATTATTGTCTTCAGCAATGAAGCAACTTTAAAGAATGATGCTTCTTTTGAAAAAGCCATTGTCATTCAAAACAAACAGCTTCTTGCTACTATAAAAAAACTTTATTCTAATCCATATACCGGTCCTAGCCGAATAGACCATATAAGAGATAAATTAGCTTCACTAGAAATAACAAGCCTTAAAGAGAAAAAACAAACTGCTAAAAAACATGTCAAACAAATCAAATCCGATTTGAAGGACAATAAACAAAAAATAAAAAAGAATATCTGCCCATGCTGTGGAAGTAAGTTAGTGAAACGGAGAGGAAAAAATGGTTCGTTCACAGGCTGCAGCAGCTTTCCGAAATGTCGTTTTACAAAGACAGGTTAACAATTGATAAGAAAAAAAGTTAAACAAAAAGCACCAACCTATAAAGATTGATGCTCCTTACCTATCTATCTAGCAAAATGATGATTTCCAATAGTAACAGTAGCTTGACGTGTTGATACCCAATCACTTGTAGCTGTTTTTGGATTATAGAAGAATAACGAACCATTGCCTTTCCCGTCTAGAGCAATCGCTTCGTTTACAGCCTTTTTAGATATAGCATCAGCTGGCTTATTAATTTCCCCGTTTTGTACTGGAGTGAAAGCATAATAGCCATTTGATTTTTCATAGATTACGCCGCTGACTGTATTAGGAAATTGATCACTCTTTACACGGTTTAGTACGACAACCGCAACGGCAACCTTACCCGCATAAGGTTCACCAACAGCCTCTGCACGTACTAAACGTGCCATTAGATCTTTATCTGCTTCAGAGATTGTAGCATATGGCAGAATCATATTTTGACCTGTAATTAGTGGTTTACTATGGTTTACATTCATTAAGTCATTCATAGGAATACCAAATCCTTTTGCTACTTTCCAATACGTATCGCCAGATTGTATGGTGCGATTTGTGGCAGCATCAGCTTGATTTGTTAATGTAAATGCTGAAATAGATACCAGTATCCCAGCGGCTACTATTAGTTTTTTAAATTTTTTCATGTTGTGTGCCTCCTAGTAGTCGTTTCTCTACTAATAAGGCTATCAGATGTAACATTCCTAATCATTGCCCAAAAATTGGTAAACAAAAGATTATTATGATAAACATATGGTATGAAGGGCTTGATAGATTCATAGGAATTGTTATCCATATAATCAAATTACCCATTAAACTCCTCTTCTTGTTAAAAATGGATTTTATTTTACGGTATGTAAATATTGTATAACAAGGAGGATAAATGGACATATTTAGGGAAATAGATTTGTAGAAGAATAGAGAAGAAAAAACTTCATTCCAATAGTTTATATTTTTCTGAAAACTAACCTAGCAATGGCATAAATAAAAAAGGGTTAAAACAATCTAACCCCTTCTTTTGACTGCTTATTTAATTTGCCATTTCTTTAGGCAACACCACATAATCGAGTTCTTCCCCCATTAGAAGCTTTTTAATATTGGATACAGATAAGTCTCCTACTCTGTAGATGGATTCGTATGTCGCTCCTCCAATATGAGGGGTGGAAACTACATTTTCCATAATTGGCAATTCATTGGTTGGAGGCTCCATTTCGAATACATCTAAAGCAGCTCCTTTAATTTGATTCGTTTTTAATGCATCTATCAAATCTTCCTCCTTTATTAAAGGACCACGGGATACATTAATGATGAAGGCTGTTGGTTTCATCCTGCTCAATGCATCTTTGTTGATCAGATGTTTATTTTTTTCATTTAAAGAGGTGGCAATGATGATAAAATCGGATTCCTTGAATAATTCTTCTTTCTCCACAAAAACTGCCTTGTATTTTTCTGCTTCCTCATAATCTTTATGATTGGTGTAGACTATTGTTTCCATATCAAAGCCAATAGCACGTTTTGCAACAGCTTTGGCGATCGATCCAAATCCTATAATTCCAAGTTTCTTCTTATATATTTCATATCCCATGGATAATTCCCAATATCGGGATTTTAATTCTTTATCTTTTTGAGGAATATTTCTAGCTGCTGAAAGCATTAAGCCAAAAGCATGGTCGGCAGCTGATTGGGCATTCATGCCTGGTGCATTTGTGACAGGAATTCCCTTTTCAAAAGCATAATCGACATCAATATTGTCATAGCCTGCACCATGTTTGATAATGTATTTTAAATTTGGAGCTGCATCTATCACTTCTTTGTCGATTTTAACCACTGTGACAATAATAATATCTACATCTTTCACTTCATCTTTTAACTCTTTTTTATCGATGCCATTATCGGTATACAGTATTCTAACGTCCCCAATTTTCTTTAAATCTTCTATCAGTTTTGGATTTGCTTCATAAAAAGCGTCTCGCAGCATCAGCAAAATTTTCATAACTATCCTCCAAATCGAATATGACCTCATTTTAATCATTACTAAAATCGCACTAAAAATTCTTCTAATCTATCCATCCCTTTTTTGATTTCTTCCATGCTTGTAGAATAGGCGAATCGAATATGTCCTTCCCCTTGCTCTCCAAAAGCAGATCCTGGGACACAGGCAATGTTTACTTCTGTTAAAATTCGTTTTGCCATTTCCACAGAGGATAATCCTGTTTTCTTAAAAGATGGAAAAATATAAAATGCACCCGATGGATTCACACTTTCTGTTAAAGGCATCGCCTTTATTCGTTCCATCATAAATTTTCTCCGCTTATCAAATTCTTTGACCATCTGATTAACATCCTCTTGGCTGCCTTTATACGCTTCGACTGCGCCATATTGGGCAAAAGAAGTGGCGCTTGATGTATTGTATTGATGCATTTTCACTATAGGTTTCATCAATTCCACATGCCCTGCTGCATATCCTAAGCGCCAGCCATCCATTGCATATGCTTTGGAGAATCCATTAATGGTGACCGTTCTTTCAAACATGCCAGGCAATGAAGCCAGACTCACATGTTCTGAATCGTCGTAGATTAATTTTTCATAGATTTCATCTGAAATGACCAACAAATCATATTCTATAGCAATGGAAGCAATCTCTTCCAAAACATTTTTGGGCAAAACGGAACCTGTTGGATTATGAGGGGAATTAATAATCATCATTCTTGTTTTATTGGTTATGTTTTGCCTTAATATTTCAGGGTTCATTACAAAACCGTCTTCTGCATATAGCGGAATGGGTACAGGTATGCCTCCTGCTAACTTTACAATATATTGATATTCGAGCCACGATGGATCTTGAATCAACACTTCATCTCCAGGATTTATAAAAGCAAATACCGTATTAAATATGGCTTCTTTACAGCCTATCGATACAGCTACTTCATTTTCTGGATCTATTTTAATCTTGTTTTCTTGCCATAATTTTTGGGCTATTGCTTCCCTCAATTCCATAATCCCATTATTGGAAGTATAATGAACATGACCATTTTCTAAAGCAAGATTGGCTGCTTTTTTGATATGCTCAGGTGTGTCAAAGTCAGGTCTTCCAATTTCCATATGAATAATATCAGAACCAAGCTTCTCCATTCTTTTTGCTTCTTCAAAGATTTCGCGAATATTTGAAAAGGGAATACTGCTAATTCTTTCAGATGTAGTAAAAGACAAAATATTCAGTCTCCTTTATATAAATTTATCAAATCTTTTAATACTGCCGCTGCTGTTGCTCTAATATTGGATGCTCCTCCAGCTGCACAAATGCTGCCCATTTCTTCTGTATGAAAAATAATTCCTTTATTCGTTTCATCGACATAATAAAGCAAATGATCGCTGCTTAATTCCATCGGTGCTACCTTTACCTTCGCTCCATCCTTATCCTTGGTAATTTTGGCAATTAATTTAATCTTTTTATCCCGTTCTTTTGCATGCAGGATGTCTTTAATTGCTACATCATCAATGCCTGTTATTTCGGCATCTTTTATAGTCAATTCCTGATCGTAAATATTATTTGCTAGAATAATAGCTTTAGCTGCTGCATCAAACCCGCCAATATCCAAAGTTGAGTTTTTTTCTGCAATCCCCTGTGAAATAGCAATTTCTAATGCAGTTTCAAAAGAAATCGATTCATGATGCATTTTGGATAAAATAAAATTGGTCGTGCCATTTAAGATTCCCTCTATACTTTTTATAACCGTGCCATTTAAACTATTTTGTACAATATCAATAGTCGGCAAGGCTGCTGCTGTTGCTCCGCTGAACTTTAAAGAAACATGGTGAGAAGCTGCCAATGCATTGATTTCTTTCTGAGAGTTTACGAGTGCCCCTTTCGATACAAAAACAACATCTAAACCATTCTCGATGGCAGATTTGCTGTAAGCCAACCCAGACCCTCCAGTAAATATATCTGTTGGCGTGCTTTCGATTAACACATCTTGATCATTAATAGAAAAAGGAAGAAGCTCTAAATTTTTCATTTCACAATATTCTTCCAGCGCATTGGAGCCTGTTCCAAACTCCAGCAAAGACAGAAGATCGATTCCCCCTTTTTCATATACCATGCCGCGTGAACCAACAATAGAAGTAATCCTCCATTCCAAACCGTATTGATCGTTCAAAAAAGCCTCTTTTTCAAGAATAAGTTTCATTAGTTCTCTGCTTACATTTCCATAACCTGTTATGATAATATTTTTCATTTTGCTTAACCAACTTGTATTTTATTTAAAAATGAATTCAGCCGCGGCTGTTTTCCATGATAAAATACGTCCTCAGGTGTACCAACTTCGACTATGTGGCCTTTATCCATAAAAATGACCTTATCAGATACTTTTTCAGCAAACTTCATTTCATGTGTCACAACAACCATCGTCATGCCTTCTTCCGCTAAACTTGTCATTATTTTCAATACTTCTCCTACTAATTCTGGATCAAGTGCAGATGTCGCTTCATCAAACAGCATGACTTGCGGTTCCATCGCCAATGCTCTGGCAATTGCAATCCGCTGCTGCTGTCCCCCAGATAAATCCCTTGGAGAAGCATTTATTTTATCTATTAAACCTACTCGATCCAATAATTTTTTTGCTTTTTCTATGGCCTCCTGTTTATTTTCCTTTTTTACTTTTATTGGGCCTTCAATAATATTTTCCAGCACTGATTTATGTGACCATAAATTAAAATGCTGAAATACCATCCCCACTTGAGAACGATAGGAGCTGATTTTATTTTTAGAGGAATATGTTAATTTTTTCAGCTTATTTACTCGATAGCTGACTTCTTGATCTTCCAGAAAAATTTGGCCCTCATTGGGAACTTCCAATAAATTAATGCATCTTAAAAGAGTGCTTTTTCCTGAACCGCTGGGACCAATAATAGAGACAACTTCTCCTTTATTAATATCTAAATCAATTCCATGCAAGACCGTATTTTCACCATATTGTTTCGTAATTCCTTTTAGTTTCAAAATACTCATTTGAACATACTCCTCTCTGTTAAGCGCCATTCACTTTCACAATATCTAATTTCTTCTCTACCCAAGATTGAAAGATCATCAGCAACGATGTCATCAATAAATAAAATACTGCTGCAACCCCAAGCGTTTCCCATACAGTGTAAGTTGTTGAGAATAAGGAAGTCGCATTCATCATCAAATCTGGAACCGTAATAACAGAAACTTGTGCTGACTGTTTTAAGAAACTAGTAGCATTGCTGATATAAGGCGGAATAATAATTCTGATGGTTTGAGGAATTCGAATTCGCATCATAATTTGAACTGGAGTCATCCCAATTGCTTCTGCCGCTTCAATTTGCCCTTTTTTAACAGCTAACATGCCGGAACGAATATACTCAGCACTATACGCTGCATTATTGATGGTTAAAGCAATAATGGCTGCGTTAATGGATGAAAGCCGAATGTCGAATGGTGTAGCGTAATAAAAAATAAAGAGCAGAATCAATAACGGAATACCGCGGAAAATCCACGTATAAAGAAAAGAAATGGATGATAAAATCTTATTGTCTGATATTCTCATTAGACAAATGATAAAACCTAATAATGTGCCTAATATTAACGATATTAAAACAATAGAGAGGGTTACAGTCGCCCCTTGAAATAAGAGAGGGAGACCGTTTTTTATGATTTCAAAGTTCAATAGAAACATTCCTTTCCTTACAGATTGGCTAAGTGAAGTAATAAGAAGATAAATCCATGGAGCCAAAATCTCATCATTGCTTTCCTCTTATCTCAAAAGTAGAAGCACATGATAAGATTTTCACTCCGCTAGAAAAAACTTCACTATTATTCTAGAAAAAGTTTATTATTCAAATGTAATGCCAAAGTACTTCATCGCTAATTCATCATAAGTTCCGTCTTCTTTTAATTCTGCGATCGCTTTATTTACCGCTTCTTGCAATTCAGCATCGCCTTTTCGCAAAGCTATAACAATATGGCTTTCTTCTCCGCCATCTAAAGGTTTACCAGAAATCTCTATTTGATTGCCGTCAGGAGCATTTTTAATATATGCTGCTGCTGAGGCTTGCCCCAGCACCACTGTATCAATGCGCTCATTTATTAAATCGGCAATACTCTCTGTTGGACCTGGATATGTTTTTAATTCTTTAAAACCTCCGATATCGCGAACAATCGTTTCCCAGTTTGATCCAGCATTAACCCCTACTTTTAAGCCCTTGATTTCTGTTGGATCAGCTATTTCCAGCGAATCTTTTCTAACAACCGCTACCGCGCCATCCAATGCATATGGGTCAGAAAAATCAAGTGATTTCTTTCTTTCCTCTGTTACATGGATACTAGACATGACCATATCAAAACGCCCTTGGTTTAAACCTGGAATCAAGCCTGAAAAATCTCCTGTTTCAAATACTGGTTTTACACCCATTTGTTTCGCAATCGCTTTTGCCCATTCGATATCATATCCTGTTAATTTATTGTCATCTCCTAAATAAGTAAATGGACGATAATCCCCACTGGTCGCAATAACTAATTCTCCCTTGTCTTTAATTTTATCTAATGTGCTTTTTTCTTCTGAACTTGATTTAGAACTGCCGCAAGCCCCTAACAATAATGTCAAAAGGAATATAAAAGGGATGATTACTAATTTTTTCATTGTTTACTCTCCTTTATTGGAACAAATAGTTAATATCGTCTTCAGAAGCACATTCCCGCCTTTTTCAATTTCTTCCCAACTTGTGTATTCATCAGGATGATGACTTAAGCCATCCTTGCTTGGGACAAAAATCATGCCAGCATCTGTGATATATGTCATGGAATTCGCATCATGATTAGCCCCGCTTATCATATAGCGATAAGAATATCCCAGTTGTATACACGCCTCTTCAATCACTTGTTGAATCCTTTCATTTAAGCTGTTCGGTTTCTTTTCAACGATATCTACTATTGTTGTATTCTTAGTATTCTCTTTAATCCATGCTTGAATTTGCTGGACAACCTTTTGCATATCTTCCCACGTCTTGCCTCTTACCTCTACTAACATGCTTACATAACCTGGAACAACATTTGCTAGATTTGGTTTAATGGAAAACTCTCCAACTGTCGCCACCATTTCATTGCCATAATTTGCAGCTATTTCATTCACTACTTGGATAATTTTAGATGACTCTACTAACGCATCGCTTCGTAATGTCATTGGAGTTGTTCCAGAATGGCTTGGCTTTCCGAATACTTCCACTTTGAAGCGTTTAATTCCAGCAATCGACGTTACAATTCCAATATTTTTTTGGTTTTTTTCGAGAACTTCTCCTTGTTCTATATGCAATTCAACAAACCCTAAGTAATCTTCTTTTTTCATCTTTGCTTGTTGAAGTTCTTCTATTGTAAATCCAAATTGTTTCAATTCTTCTTCCTTTTCTTTTTGGAAATCTATCAAACCAGTAGCTGTTCTGCTCCCAAAAGTGCCCCCCAAAGGATTTGCTTCTTCCCCAGTAAAGCAAACCAGCTCAACTGGGGAATCTAATGCAATTTTAGATTCAATAATAGTTTCTAATGCTTCTAAACCAGTTAAGACTCCTAACGCTCCGTCATATAATCCTCCTTCTGGAACCGTATCAAGATGGGAACCTATCAATAATGCTGGTTTATCGCCATCACCTAAGCGAGCATAAATGTTGTCCGCAGAATCTCTTCGAATCTTTAGATTTAATTCCTGGCATTTCCCTATAAGCCATTCTTTTGCAGATTTTTCTTCCTCAGAGAATGCTAGTCTGGTATAACCTTTTGTTCCACTGTTGATTTTTGCTATCTCATCAAAAAAGGTTTTCATTCTATGAATGTTTATTTTAAGCCCAGTCGTATTAATAAACGGTCACTCCCTTTAAATAGTTAAACCATTCGTTCATATTTTCTTCCTGATCGATAGAATAAAACTTGCTCTTCAAAAGATCTAATTCTTTCTGATCAGGTATAATATTTAAATATTTTTGATTTAATTTTTCATCTGATAAAGGCTCTTTGAAACTTCCAGAAGCATCTTTTACCTCTCCTACAAGGCAGTTATTATTTATAAATTCAATTGTTACTCTAGCAGCCCTTTCTTCAGGCAGCCGAGCTGACATAAGCGGATCTTCCATTACTTGAATTTTATCTGAAATTTCTGTAATTTTAGAATAGACTAATGTCTCATCTGTAAAACTGCCATAAAGGTTCTCTCCCGATAAAATGACTGCCAAAACATATGGGATTGAAAATTTCGATGATAATATATTTTCTGGACATTGATTATCTAATCTTGCTGCTAAACCGTATGTCTCTACTGTTATATTTTTAATTTCGTTAGGATCAATTTCATTTTTTTCAAGAATTTGATATAAGGCATCAATCGCTGAATGGGTAAAACGGCAAGATGGATAATACTTAAAGAAGCTCTTTTCAATCATCGCTGGCTTCATAAGATCTTTTTGAAATAGCTCATCATTAAAATCCTTTAACATTAAATGATCCCAAGTAGCTTGAACTACTTTTAAGGAACTCTTAAAATTTGCTGTTTGAAATAAAACGGTTTTATAGGCAATCATCATGGCAATTCCAGTGTATAAATTCCTTACCGTATTGCCGCTTACAGCTGCTTCCCAAGCTGTTGCAATCGGAGTGGCAGCAGCCAACAAGGCAATTTCGATGATTTCTTCTTTTGTTTTTCCCTGCAGAATTCCACATGCTACAGCTCCGCCAATTATTCCCCATGTTCCATGGGGATGAAAACTATCATCCATATTTGCTGCATACGCATATCGAGAAGCTGCTTCATACCCAAGAATAAAAGCACGAATGAAATCTTTTCCATTTGCTTCATCAAGGATTGCCTTCACATAAAGCGGAGCAAAAATATGTGCAGCAGGATGGCCTTTTGCAAATTGATTTCCTTCATCATTTTCATTGGACACGACAGCTGTGCCGTGCAAAAGCAAATTATCTTCTAGAGATGTGTATAATGCAGTCCCAAGCACCGGAATGCAATAATGCTGGTCATACTGCGGGGAGGATACTTGCTTCATTAAATTTTGCATTTCTTTATTGTTCAAACCATCGATTGTCGCTAAGGCTGTATCTAAAATAATGGACTTTGTTCTTTCTATTGTTTCTGCTGAGAAATCCTCCCACTGATAATCCAAAATTTCTTCTAGCATTTCTACAAATCTATTTAGTGACAACGAGTTCCTCTCCTTTATAAGCAGAACCTTTCACAAAGTTGCCAAATCCAGGTTCCACTACAATTTTCTCTCCATCAAAAACTACTTCTCCTCTTATAATCGTTTGCGCCACTTTTCCTTTGCCTTCATATCCATCGAATGGAGATAATTTTGCATTGGAATGAAATTTTGTTTCATCTACTATGAATGTTTCTGTTGGATCAATTACGGTAAAATCAGCATCATAACCTTCCTTAATTTTCCCTTTCGAAGGAATGCTAAATACTTCAGCTGGATGTGTAGACATTAATTTAGCAAATTCTACTGGTGTAATTTTTTTCGTATTGACTGCACTATCAAACATTAATGGAACCATAACGTCCAAACCTGGCATTCCAGAAGTTGCTTTAAAGATATTATCATTTCCAATTTCTTTACTTTGGTATGGCCATGGAGCGTGATCAGAAGAAATTAAATTAATATGGTGAGCAGAAAGTTTTTCCCATAATCCTTGTACTTCCTCAGGAAGGCGTAACGGCGGATTATTTTTTGCTTTCGGTCCATATTTTTCTAATGCTGTTACATCTAACATTAAGTATGGATAACAAGTTTCTAATGTAACATTTACTCCTTGTGCTTTATAAAGTTGAATTAGTTCAATGGTTCTAGGATGACTTACATGGACAATATGCAGAGGAGACTTCGTAAAATAAGCAAATTCCAGAAGTTTTAACACGGCTGTTGTTTCAGAAATCGGCGGTCTTGTCTCCATATGTGCAGCGGGATAAACTTTTCCTTCTTCTTCATATTTTTCAATCAAGCCGTAGATGATTTCATCATTTTCTGCATGAAAGGCTGCTCGTATACCAAGTTCTCTTAATTGCTCCATTGCTTCCATGATTTCTAAATCTGGAATTCTTGGAAATCTGAATTCATCTGTTTCAAAAGTCGACATTTTAAATGCCATAGCTCCCGCCTCTGAAAGTGGTTTAATTTGATCTGTTCCATCTTTTTTAGAAATGGTAGCCCATAAACCAATATCAACAATTGCTTCTTCTTTTAATCTTTCTACTTTTTCTTTGAAGATTTCTACATTGTTGATTGGAGCTGGCCGGTCATACGGCATATCCATAAAAGTAGTTACTCCTCCAGCAGCTGCCGCACTGCTAGTAGGGATAAACCCTTCTTCTGTATTGCTGTAACAATGGACATGCACATCAATGATTCCTGGAAAAACAAATTTATCGGTAAAATCCAGAACTTCTTCTCCATCTATAGTTTTACTATCCATAACAATCTTTTCTATTTTTCCATTATTGACACCAACTGCTCCATTAATGACTCTATCTTCTAAAACAATATTCCCTTTAACTACCTTTTCGAATTTTTCCATTATGCTTCACCTCTTTAAATTAGTTATAAATATTTTTCAATATTACTGGCAGATTCTTTTAATTGATGAATTAAAAACTGGCTGTCAATATCTTTTATTCTTTCTGAAGGGAAAGCTACACTTAATGAAGTGATTAAACTGCCATTAAAATCAAAAATCGGTACACTGTAGGTACTTACACCCCAATCAATCTCACTTTCACTGTACGCATAGCCTTTTCTCCTAATATCCTCTAACTCTTTCAGCAGTTCTTCTCGGTCACAAATTGTATTTTCTGTATATCTCTCTACAACATTTAATTCATATAACTGATCAATAAATTTCTCATCCATATAAGCAAGCAAAACCTTGGATGATGCTCCACAATGAATTGGCACAATTGCTCCCTGTTTAGAAGATACATTAATTGGCTGCAAGGAAGAGATGGTATCCAGGCAAACTGCGTGGTAACCGGACCTGATGCTTAGAATGATTGTTTCTTTTGTTGCATCTCTTAAACGAATCATTTCCTCTCTTGTTACATGCAATAGATTAGTATCATCTCTTATTATTTTTGAAAAATACAAAATCTTATAGCCTAATTTGTACATGTCTTCCTTATCTTCACGTATATAGCCGCGGTTTTTTAAAACCTTTAAGTGTCTATACACAGAACTTTGAGGCTGATTAAGCTTTTCTGCCATTTCAGCAACGGAATAGGTTGTATGATCAAAATTGTATAATTCTAAAATATCTAGTGCTTTCTCTAGACTCAAGACATCCTTCCCTCCCTTACCAAATCACTAATTATCAATTATTGATAATTGATTATCATTTCTTAAATCCATAGTCTTAATTTACAGCACTAAAAATGATTTGTCTTACTTATAGTCAGATAATCTTACAGTGTTTTTTGAATTTTCAGTTTTAATTTACTTTTATGTCATTTTATTTAACATCCAAATGTACTATTAGAAAAATGCAAAAAGAATTTCCAAATTGCCGTTTTACAAAAAGCACTTAAATTTGAGTGAAAATAAAAATGAGTGAAATCCTTTAATAAAGGATTTCACTCACTCCACTCTCTCAAATTATCAATTAAAATTTGTTCTATCTCTTTTGCATCATCCAAATGAAAAATATGAGAAGACTTCTTTGCCCAATACAGTCTTTTCTCAGGAGCATCCAGCTTTTCAAAATAGTCTTGGATTAATTTTGGCATAATGTGCTTATCTTTTTTCCCGTGGATAAATAGGACGGGAATTTCTACTTTAGGAATTTCTATAGGGAAATTAAAATGATTTAGGTCATAAAGCATTTGTTCTGAATAAGCTAGTTTCATTCCTGTGATTAATGAATGATAGATGTCCTTTAAGGTGTAATCAGGAGATGTCAGCATCATTTGAAACATTTTGAAATAAGTGGGTGTCCCTTTATCTTTTGCATCATAGATCATCGATTTATATTTAAATAACCATTTTTGAAGGATGTTCCATTTCTTAAAACTTTTTAGATAAGGAGGTTCTCCAATCCTTGTCAATTCATTGATAGCTTTTTGATTATTCGTTTCTTTTGCTTTTTTCAGCAGCCATCGATAGCTTAGCTTGTCGTTTTCTCCCCAATTTGTAACTTGGGATAACGCGGTATAAGAATAGAATAAATCTGGATATTGGGAAATGAGGGGCAGTCCGATAATTGTGCCCCATGAATAGGCCATAATATGCAGTTTAGGCTGCTTAAAACGTTTTAATAAATAATCGGTTATTTCCTTGGCATCCCTGATAAATTGTTTAAGATGCATCGTTTCTTTTGGGATATCCTTTGAATAGGACTTTCCTGTGCCTCGCTGATCCCAATAGACAAGGGTAAAATGTTTAACTAGTCGTTTCGTGCAAGTAATTAACGTGTAATCGGCTCCTCGATTGGATATTCCGGGAATAGGCATGCTTGGTCCACCATGAAGAACGAACAGCATAGGGTTTTTGATGTCTTCTGTTTGAATAAGTATCGATTGCTTGATGCCGCCAATCTGGATTGTTTCGATAACATTCATGCCGTTTTTTGAAATAGTGAAATCTGCTTTTCTTGAAAAAAACTTCACACAAATCAACCTCTCTTTACCCGAAACTGTTCCTTCCATCTATACCGAAACTTTATTTTAAAAAAAGTATAGTTCTCTTCAACAACTCAATACTCTCTCAATCCTCACAATAATATCCAAAAACTCATTAAAATCGTTATAGACATACTCTTGGGAATGCGCGGTATTGTTTCTTAGTTCTTCTATCCTGTTAAAAAATTGTTTTGCTTCCCTTCTTGAATGAAGTTCTAATTTTTCCAATAAGTCAGGAGTTTTTTGGACAATCATGCCTTTATCTGAGAGCTGCAAACAGTCAATTAATCCTAGGCCTGCATTTTTTTCTTTTCTTATATGGAATAGGTTCATCGCTTCATTTATCCGATTAGCACTCAAACGATTTTTCCATTGTTCATTTGGGTAATAATCCATGATTAACTCAACTAAATTCATCTCCAAAATCGATATTAACCCAAATACCAGCATGCGAATCGGCTGCTTTTGCAAATCTGCAACAGTTATCAACTTATTGATTCGATTGCTTTCTAGTATGAAAACAGGATGCCTCTCTCTTAAAATTAACAGCAACTCTAGTAAAGAAGTGGATTCTGAAACAAGATCCTCCATTTGAAAGGTATGCATATAATGTGAAATCAACCCTTCATTCAATTCTGATTGAATAATATAACCAATGATTTTTCCATCAATCGCCACTCCATAATAGTCAAAATCAAGCTTTTCCATTTGAAATTTTATTGTTAATGCATCATCTTCTGGAGAACATGCTGATAATTCTTCTGCTATTAATCCTACCGTAAGATTATTGGAATAAATTTCTTGAAGTGTCTCAAGATTTTTCCTTATGCTTTTAATTGCCAAAATCAATTCTCCTCCATAACCTCTTTCGTTTCTGTGTGCTTTGCAAATATATATAAACTATTTTTTGTGAATTTATGATTTTTAGTCTTATTTTTCCCCTGATTTAAATTATCTACGTTCATTTTACCATCTCTTCTATGGTCACTGTTTTTTATTTTCTTGATTTAGAGTCAGCTCTAAGTTGCAGACTATCCTTAAATCGTGGTTATTTGTATTTTAAAAAAAGGCTGTTTTTTAAAAGATTGTTGTTTTTCGGATAGTTTCCATGAGTAAATCCATGGTTAAAACAGGTGGATTGGAGTGCAAGGTGCGAGACTCCTATGGGGTTAGCGGGACAGGTGAGACCCCGCAGGCGATGCGCCGAGGAGGCTCACCGCCCGCCCCACGGAAAGCGCGCATCCTAGAACGGAAATCCACCTACTCCTTTAAAAGCAACAAATTTTACAAGAACAGTCTTAAAAAATCACAAACTAAATATAAAAAGACTATTGACATATAAGTTTAAACGTATTATTATTATCTCATATTCAAGATACTTTAATTAAAAGTATTTGTGGAGGTGAAATAAATGAAGATAAAGTGCACGAATTTGCCTTATCTTGTTTTAATGCAAACATCTAAAGCATTACAAGAACATATGAAGTTAGAATTGGCAAAAAGCAAACTCAGCATTACTGAATTTTCCGTTTTAGAAGTACTTTGCCATATGGAAAAATCAACGATTCAACAAATAGGCAGCAAGATACTTATATCGAGTGGGTCTATGACATATGTTATTGATAAATTAGAGCAGAGAGGTTTATTAATTCGTAGCGCATGTCCTGATGACCGGAGAGTAATTCATGTTGCTTTAACAGATGATGGGAACAAATTGATGGACAATATCATGCCTAAACATCAGGAATTAGTTAATTACTTGCTAGGGTCTTTAAATAATGATGAAGCAGAGATGCTTGTTACGCTATTAAAGAAGATAAATAAAAGGGTAGAAAACTAATTTTTTTAAATATAATATCTTGATTTCGAGATAAAATAATAATATAGGAGGATTTTTTTATGATAGATTTTGGTTTATTGATCATTCGTTTAGTAATTGGTTTACTTTTCATCGGACACGGTGCGCAAAAATTATTTGGCTGGTTTGGCGGTTATGGATTAAAAGGCACTGGCGGCTGGTTTGATTCTATTGGCATGAAGCCTGGCGTAACTATGGCGCTTTTCGCTGGACTGGCAGAATTAATCGGAGGCATCCTTTTGGCTCTAGGGCTTTTTACTCCACTTGCAGGAATTATTATTGCAGGAACAATGATTATGGCTATTGTTAAGGTTCACGGTCCTAATGGTTTATGGGCGACATCTAATGGTTATGAATATAATTTGACATTACTTGCAGTTGCTATTGGGTTAGCTTTAATCGGTCCTGGAAAATATGCTTTAGATGCCTTTTTATTCTAAAATATCTCGAATTAAAAATAAAATAATAATATAGGAGGATTTTTTTATGATAGATTTTGGTTTATTAATCATTCGTTTAGTAATTGGTTTACTTTTCATCGGGCACGGTGCACAAAAATTATTTGGCTGGTTTGGCGGTTATGGAATTAAAGGCACTGGCGGCTGGTTTGATTCTATTGGCATGAAACCTGGTGTAACTATGGCTCTTTTCGCTGGACTGGCAGAATTAATCGGAGGCATCCTTTTGACTCTAGGACTTTTCACTCCACTTGCAGGGATTATCATTGCAGGAACAATGGTTATGGCTATTATTAAAGTTCACGGTCCTAATGGTTTATGGGCAACATCTAATGGGTACGAATATAACCTGACATTGCTTGCGGTTGCTATTGGGTTAGCTTTAATCGGTCCTGGAAAATATGCTTTAGATGCCTTTTTATTCTAAAATATCTCGAATTAGAGATTCTTAAATTAAAGTAAATATTATATAATAAGATTTTAATTTCCGAATTAGGAATAAAATAAGATAACATGTTCCTCTAAACAACGGAATTTCATAGGAAAAGGAGTGGACAAAATGAGCAAAAAAACATTGGGTATTCACCACATCACTGCAATCGTAGGCCACCCACAAGAGAATGTTGATTTTTACGCTGGTGTTTTAGGCTTGCGTTTGGTAAAACAAACAGTAAATTTTGATGATCCTGGTACGTATCACCTTTATTTTGGCAATGAAGGTGGAAAACCAGGAACCATCATCACATTTTTTCCATGGGCAAAAGCTCGACAAGGAATCATTGGCGATGGCCAAGTTGGAGTTACCTCTTATGTTGTTCCAAAAGATTCCATGGACTTTTGGAAAAAAAGACTAGAAAAATTTAATATTCCTTTTACTGTAATAGAACGCTTTGGAGAACAATATTTAGAATTTGATGACCCACATGGACTTCACTTAGAAATAGTGGAAAGAGAAGAAGGCGAAATCAATACATGGACGTTTGGAGAGGTAACATCGGAAGTTGCTATCAAAGGATTTGGCGGAGCTACTCTATTATCAACTCAGCCGGAGAAAACAGCTGAATTATTGGAAAAAGTAATGGGGCTGGAATTGGTCGGCAAAGAAGGAGATTTCACTCGTTATCGCTCTACAGCTGATATAGGAAATATTATTGATCTTAAATTAACTCCTATTGGACGCGGCCAAATGGGTGTAGGCACCGTTCATCATATTGCATGGCGAGCTGTTGATGACCAAGATCAATTGGATTGGCAAAAGTATGTGGCAGAGAGTGGCTATGGTGTCACCCCTGTTCAGGATAGAAACTACTTTAATGCTATTTACTTTAGAGAACATGGTGACATTCTATTTGAAATTGCAACAGATCCTCCAGGTTTTGCTCATGATGAATCAACAAAAACAATGGGTGAACAATTGATGCTGCCATCACAGTATGAACCCCATAGAGCAAAAATTGAAGGAAGCTTGCTGCCGTTTGCAGTAAGAGATCTAGACTGATTTTACAAATAGAATTATCCGAAACAATAGAAGCAGCATAACTCTTTCAGCAACGAGTTATGCTGCTTTCCTTTTATTTTTAAGATTTCCTCGGAAATAATCGACAAGAATAGACAAACTTTCAGTTAAGATAGAAACTTACTTGCAATAGCTCTACTCGCTCTTTATCCCCTCTCTTTTAACCATCCGAGATATTAATTAAATTCTGTCATCTTAGAATAGGGAAAAAATAAGTATTGTTGTTAATCTATAATAAAAAGAAGCCTTGTTTTTTGTCTTCTTCTAATTCAAATAGCATATTATACATGTTGACGATAAAGACAGCTTCAAAGTTCAGGTCGTTGCTGCTTTCTATTGTGCTTATTTTTATCCCCCTCCTTATTTTTTCCAATACCTGTTTTGATTGTGCATTTTCTATTACTCATATAAAAAGGCTGTTTTCTAAAGGATTATTGTTTTTCGGATATTTCCCATGAGCAACTCTATGGTTAAAACAGGTAGATTGGAGTGAAAGGTGCGAGACTCCTGTATGATTAGCGGGACAGGTGAGACCCCGCAAGGCCACAGCCTGAGGAGGCTCACCGCCCGCCCCACGGAAAGCGAGCATCCCTTCACTGCAATCAGCCTACTTCTTTAAATGCAACAAAGTTTACGAAAACAGACTATAAAAAACAAAAAAAATTTCCAAGTTATACAAAAAAAGCGAAACTATTTATCTACGGGAAACGTATATAAAAATGAAGCTTTATTTTAACAGTCCAACTATTAGTTAAAAAGAATAAAGAGCACCCAAAATATGGATACTCAAATAAACCATTTAATAAAGGTGGTAAATTTTAGTGATTATATGCACATCATTGATTTAAAGCTACATCTTCAAATAACTCTGCAACAAATAAGTAATCCACTTGCAATGTGAATTATGGCGGATATTTTCCAGCAGTCCTTTGACAATGGCTGGGCCAAATGTTGGTTCTTTTAGATGCTTTTTAAGCAGAATAAATGATTCTTGTACAATCGAATCATCTTTAAGCCCTTCTATCTTTTGATCAATGATTTCAAGGATTTTTTCCTTTTGTTCTTCTTCTGTTACCGGATGTTTGATATTTTGGTAAAGTTCTTCTGTCAAGAATGGGACAGCAGCATGTTTTGCCAGCAGGTCTGTTTTTTCTACAAGAGATTTCGCTAGCTGATGCAAATCAAACGGAACTTGAGAGAAAAGAAAAAGATGAGAATAAGTATTCATAAATCCTTTAATGCTATACATAATATCCAATTTAGCAGGTAAATTCTCACCATATATTCTTTCAATCATGGATAGGATGATTTTTTCCAATTCACTGTCATAATAATGAATTTTTAAGATAAACTCTTCATTAAATGAATGAGTCTGCTCTTTAATAAAAGTTTTCGCAAAATCAGAGTACTTATAGAAGGAAGAAAAATTACCATAATAAAATTTATACAGTACTTCATTCGTTTTTTCCGTATCTCTGACTATGCAGTCAAGTTCAGAAGTGATCTGCATCATAAAATGATCTATTAAGGATAAAATCAATTCATCCTTTGACTTAAATGATAAGTAGAAGGCACCTTTTGAAATACCGCATTGTTCGGTAATCTGCTGAACAGATGTTGCTTCAAAACCTTGCATCGCAAAAAGCTCCAATGCTTTTTCCATTATTAATTGTTTTTTCATCATTTTATTTCTTCACTCCTAGAACATGGTTGTTGACAAATGACCGGTTAGTCATTATTATAAAAAAATAAGCTTAGCAAGTCAATTAAAGGAAGGTGTATTAGTTGAAAGGTGTAGTAAATTTTGTTCTCGGTAACAAACTGGCAGTATGGCTTCTTACCATCATCATTACTGTATCAGGCATTTATTCAGGCACTCGTATGAACATGGAGACAATCCCTGATATTTCAATTCCCTATCTTACAGTAACGGGAGTATATCCTGGTGAAACTCCAGAAAAGGTAATGGATGATATATCCATGCCTATTGAAAAAGCAGTAGAAGGTCTTGAAAATGTAAAAGCCGTCTACTCTAATTCGTATTCTAACATGTCGAATGTTCAAGTGGAATACGAATATGGTATAGATATGGACGAAGCAAAACGCGAATTAAAATCTGCCATTGAGTCAGTAGAACTGCCAGATGGTGTAGAGACTCCAACGGTTTCTGCAATTAGCATGAACATGATGCCAGTTGTTGCATTAAGTGCAAGCAGCTCTAAAGAAGATATTGTAGAGTTAACTTCAACAGTAGAAGATATCTTGCTTCCAAAAATCGAAAAAATCGATGGAGTAGCATCTGCAACCATTACTGGCCAGCATGTGGAAGAAGTAGATCTTACTTATAACAAAGAAAAAATGACTGAACTTGATTTAACAGAAGATAAAGTCAAAGAAATGATTCAAGCAAGTGATATGCAAGTTTCATTAGGTCTTTATGAGTTCGATGAAGGGGAAGAAGCAGTTTCCATTGATGGCAAATTTATGACCGCCAATGAATTAAAAGATATGCTTATCCCAGTTACGCCAACAGCGGAGAATCCATCTCCATTTGTGAAACTTAGCGATATCGCAAAAATTGAAGTTATTGGTAAAGTGCAATCTGTTTCCCGCACAAATGGAAAAGATGCCATTGCCATTCAAATTGTCAAAAGTCAACAAGCAAATACAGTTGATGTCGTAAATGCTGTAAAAGATTTAGTCAAAGATGAAACGAAAAAAATTGATGGTCTAGATATCAACATAACAGTTGACCAAGGGAAACCAATTGAAGAATCTGTCTTCACAATGATTGAAAAGGCAGTATTTGGTGGTTTAATTGCCGTATTGATTATCCTATTATTCTTACGCGACTTTAAATCCACGATTATTTCCATTATTTCCATTCCAGTATCTATTTTTATGGCTTTGCTTCTATTAAACTGGATGGATATTACGTTAAATATTATGACACTTGGTGCGATTACAGTTGCGATTGGCCGGGTTATCGATGACTCTATCGTTGTTGTAGAAAATATTTATCGTCGTTTACATTTAAAAGATGAAAAATTAACAGGCCGTGCCCTTGTTCGCGCGGCAACAATAGAAATGTTTAAACCAATTCTATCATCCACATTAGTAACTGTTGCAGTATTTGCGCCGCTTATCTTTGTTGGCGGAATGGTCGGTGAATTATTTACTCCATTCGCATTAACGATGACATTTGCTCTTGGTGCTTCCCTGCTTGTAGCTATTACAGTAGTGCCTGCTTTATCCCACTTCTTATTTAAGAAAAAATTGTACAGTGAAAAAACAGAAAGCAGCCATAAAGAAGTCGGCAAATTATCATTATGGTACAAAGGCATTCTTGAAAAAGCTCTTAACCATAAAATCATCACTTCCATTATTGCCGTTGTTTTATTAGTAGGAAGTTTAGCATTAACACCATTAATCGGCTTCAGCTTTATGGGCAGCGAAGAAGAAAAAACAATGTATCTAACTTACACGCCAGCAGCTGGTGAATTAAAAGAAGATACATTAAAAAATATTAAAGTAGTCGAAGATAAAATGCTTGAGCGCGACGATATTGACATTGTTCAATTATCCGTAAATGATGAAGCAAATGAGATGTCAGCAATGATGGGCGGAGGTTCTGGCGGAGGCCTAATGTATCTAATCTTTGACCCAGACATGAAAGACTTCCCTGAAGTTCGCGATAAAATTGAAGATTATGTGAAGAACATTGGCCAATCCGGAGAATGGAAAAGTCAAAACTTCACGTCTATGTCAGGATCTACAAATGAAATCAGCTACACATTATACAGTGAAGATTTAGATAAACTAAATGAATCTGTTAAAAAAGTCGAAAAAATTATGAAAGATAACGATGGTTTAAAAGATGTTTCATCAAGTGCTGAAGATGCATACGTGCAATATACATTTAATGTAGAACAAGATGAGTTATTGCAATATGGTTTAACAACAGGCCAACTTGTCATGCTGCTCAATCCATCCTCTACAAAAGATGTCTTAACAACTGTTGAAAAAGATGGAAATTCTTTAGATGTCATTGTACAGCAAGAAAAAGCAAAACAGCCTAAATCAATTGATGAAATGTTGGATACAGAAATAACTACTGCACAAGGCAAAATGCCTCTTTCTGATCTTGTAGAAGTAGATAAAGGTACAACGCTAAATACCCTTTCACGCAGTAAAGGAGAATATTATGCATCTGTATCAGGTACTATTAAAGACGATGATATTTCGAAAGTAACAGCTGAAGTAGACAAAAAAGTGGATAAATTAGAACTGCCAAAAGGTGTTTCAACAGAAGTTGCAGGTGTATCTGCAGATATGAATGAAACATTTACACAACTTGGGGTAGCAATGCTTGCAGCAATCGCAATCGTATACTTCATCCTTGTGGTTACATTCCGTGAAGGTGTCGCACCATTTGCAATTCTATTCTCTCTTCCATTTGCAGTAATTGGTTCATTTGTTGGTCTATTAATTGCAGGTGAAACCATTTCAGTATCTGTTATGATGGGTCTATTAATGTTGATTGGTATTGTTGTAACAAATGCAATTGTACTCGTTGACAGGATTATTCATATGGAACGCGACGGCATGAATATGCGTGCTGCTGTTCTTGAAGCCGGTGCAACTCGTCTTCGTCCAATCCTAATGACAGCAATCGCAACTGTCGGTGCATTAATCCCATTAGCCGTTGGATCAGGAGGCGGCGGGTTAATATCTAAAGGTTTAGCTGTTACCGTAATCGGCGGGTTAATAAGTTCTACACTATTAACACTAGTAGTTGTTCCAATCGTTTACGAAGTGCTATCAAAACTATTTAGAAAAAACCGTAAAGAAGTTCAAGAGAATTAACCATTTGAGCCTTGCAAGAATCACTTGCAAGGCTTTTTTGCTATTTATCCTCTCTTCTATTATTTCACACTATCTACTGATGCTTTTTTCCAATTCAAGAAGCTTTGTCTTCATTTCTAAGCCCCCGCGATAACCAGTTAAAGACCCATTTTTCCCAACTACTCTGTGGCAAGGAATCGTAATTAGAACCGGATTGGCACCAATTGCTGCTCCAACAGCACGAACTGCGGCAGGTTTATTTACGGAGTTGGCAATATCAGAATACGACTTTGTTTGTCCATATGGAATCTCACAAAGTGCTTGCCAAATCGCCAGTTGAAATGGCGTTCCATTATAGTCAAAAGCCATAGTAAAGTCCTTTCTTTTTCCTTCTAAATATTCTATTATTTCTTCCCTATAGGCTTTAAGCATTTCTTCGTTTTCCACAAGAGAAATTTTTGGAAATCTCTTCCCTGCCCATTCAGATAATTCTTCAAATAGCGCATTCTGTGAACCAACATAACAAAGTCCTTTAGCTGTCATTGCTATATAAAAATTCCACTCTCCATAACTTAACAAAGACCAATAAATCGTTGGGTTATTTTTTTGTTCCATCATCCTTATCCTCCATTAATTTCATTTGCCGATATTGTGCTGGTGTATAGCCAATTTTCTTTTTAAACAAAGTAATAAAATAAGGTAAATTTGGCATACCCACAGATAATGCAATTTCAGCAATCCCTATATTTGTTTGAATCAACTGCTCTTTCGCTTGTTTTAAGCGGACTTGCTGGATATATTCAACAGGGGTGACACCCTTTATTTTTTTAAAGATACGATGCAAATGATAAGGACTTCCGTGAGCAATATCTGCTAACTTTTCTAATGTTAATTTCCCGCCGAAATGCTTATCGATATATTCTGTCACAACAGTAACCCATTCATTATCCGGCAAATGTTCATTATTCGGTTTGCACCGTTTGCATGGGCGAAAATTGGCCAGAATCGCTTGATCTGCGTTTGTAAAGATCTCTACATTTTCTTTTTTAGGAGGCCTTGATTTGCATGAAGGCTTACAAAAAACACCCGTTGTTTTCACCCCATAACAAAATTTATCATTATACGTTTCATCATTATTGATAATAGCTTGCCACTTTTCTTCTGTTATTTTTTCCATAGAGTTATTCATCCTTTCTGCCATATGTTTCACTTCTTTCTAGTGGCTTATCGAACATCCGGCAGCAAAACAAACTATTTTAAAAAATAAGGATACTCCTCCTAGCTAACTGTATTTTTTATCATCGCTTTTTTTGTTCGCAGCAGGTCGATAATATCTCTTGTACTTAACACTATAACCATTTCAAAAAGAAAAAATAAGATATTTCGAATATAATAGCAAGATAACAAAATAAAACTCTATTATATACATCACGTAAAAAAATAGATTTGTAAATATGCTAGATACTTATTTGCTTTTCAAATGATATAAAACCCGCTGAAAAAATGGAAATATTCAGCAATCGTTTAATCTTGATAATAATTCAACACCACTTCATTTTTTCCATTATATAGAAATAATAACGACGTTTAAATGGAACATCGAAAAGAACTTATTAATTTTTTCCATTAAATATTGCTAAATCGTCATTCCGGATCGTCCTAATAGATATATTTATATGTAAAGAGTGTTTAACATTCTGCATTTTCTAATAAAAAAGGAGTGATTCAAATGGTAGTTGCATATCATCATGAACCATTTACTAATTTTGGCGTAGAAAAAAATAAACAGGCGTTTAAAGATGCTTTAGCATATGTTAATACACAGCTCGGCAAACATTATCCTCTTGTTATTAATGGAGAAAAAATAGAAACAGATGAAAAAACCATCTCCATTAATCCTGCTAATAAAGAAGAAGTAATTGGATCTGTCTCCATCGCCAATCAAGAATTGGCGGAAAAGGCCATGCAATCTGCCCTCCAAGCCTTTGAATCGTGGAAAAAATGGAAAGTCGAACATCGTGCAGATATTTTATTCAAAGCCGCTGCCATCATCCGCCGAAGAAAGCATGAGTTTTCCAGCTATTTAGTGAAAGAGTCTGGAAAGCCTTGGAACGAAGCAGATGCAGATACTGCAGAAGCCATTGATTTCTTGGAATATTACGCTCGCCAAGTTCTTGAAATAAAAAATGGAGTAGCCGTAAAAAGCCGATCTGGAGAATATAATCAATATCACTATATTCCTCTTGGTGTCGGGATTATTATTGCTCCCTTTAACTTTCCTCTTGCCATTATGGCAGGCACAGCAGTTGCTGCTATCGTAACAGGCAACACTATTTTATTAAAACCAGCAGATGCCACACCTGTTATAGCAGCAAAATTTGTAGAGGTAATGGAAGAAGCCGGTCTCCCAAATGGTGTATTAAACTATATTCCTGGCAAAGGAGAAGTAATTGGAGATTATTTAGTCGAACATCCCAAAACTCGATTTGTTTCCTTTACAGGTTCCCGTGCCGTTGGCTGCCGTATTTATGAGCGAGCAGCAAAAGTGCAGCCAGGACAAATTTGGCTAAAACGGGTTATTGCAGAAATGGGAGGAAAAGACACGATTTTGGTGGATAAAGATGCAGATTTAGACAAAGCGGCTGCTTCTATTGTTCAATCTGCTTTTGGTTTTTCTGGCCAGAAATGTTCTGCCTGTTCTCGAGCAGTCATTCATCAAGATATTTACGACAAAGTATTAGAAAAAGCAATCGCTTTAACAAAAAAGCTGTCTGTCGGCGCTCCAGAAGATTCAGGGACATATATGGGACCAGTCATTCATCAAGCATCTTATAATAAAGTGATGAACTATATAGAGATTGGCAAAAAAGAAGGAAGATTATTGATAGGCGGTGAAGGCAATGATACATCTGGATACTTTATTCAGCCAACTATTTTTGCCGATGTAGATGAGAATGCACGTTTAATGCAAGAAGAAATTTTTGGTCCTGTTGTAGCATTTTGCAAAGCCCGGGACTTTGACCATATGATGGAAGTTGCCAATAATACCGATTACGCATTAACAGGCGCTTTATGGACGAACAATCGAGAACATTTAGAGCGGGCAAGAGAAGAATTCCATGTTGGAAATTTATATTTTAACAGAGGCTGTACCGGAGCTATTGTCGGGTATCAACCTTTTGGGGGCTTCAATATGTCTGGAACCGATTCAAAGGCTGGAGGACCTGACTATCTAATTCTTCATATGCAAGCCAAAACAACATCTGAAACATTTTAAGGAGGGGGATTTTATGTCTACTGAAACAACACAAACTACAAAAATTATTCAGCAAACAGAAAAATTTGGCGCAAACAACTACCATCCTCTTCCAATCGTCATTAAAAAGGCACAAGGTGTATGGGTAGAAGATCCAGAGAACAATCGATATATGGATATGCTCAGTGCCTATTCAGCCGTAAACCAAGGCCATCGCCACCCTAAAATCATTAAAGCATTAAAACAACAAGCAGATAAAGTTACTTTAACATCACGAGCTTTCCATAATGATCAGCTTGGTCCATGGTATGAAAAAATTTGTACGTTAACGAAAAAAAATATGGCCCTCCCGATGAATACTGGAGCCGAAGCCGTGGAAACTGCCTTTAAAGCGGCACGGCGATGGGCTTATAAAGCGAAAGGCATCAGCGACAATCAGGCAGAAATTATTGCTTGTACAGGAAATTTTCATGGGCGAACAATGACTGCCGTTTCTTTATCATCTGAAGCAGAATATCAACAAGGATTCGGACCAATGCTGCCTGGAATAAAGTTAATTCCATACGGTGATTTAGAAAGCTTGCAAAAGGCAATCACCCCTAACACGGCAGCCTTTTTAATCGAACCAATTCAAGGAGAAGCGGGCATAGTCCTGCCGCCAGCTGGATTCATAAAAAAAGCATTTGATCTGTGTCAACAAAATAATGTCCTATTTATAGCAGATGAAATACAAGTAGGTTTAGCAAGAACCGGCAAACTTTTTGCATACGAATGGGAAGGAATCGAACCCGATATGCTTATTTTAGGAAAAGCCCTCGGCGGGGGAGTATTCCCTATTTCATGTGTAGCAGCAAATGAGGATATATTAGGAGTTTTTACTCCTGGTTCACATGGTTCTACTTTCGGCGGCAATCCCCTTGCATGCGCTGTATCGGTCGCTGCTTTAGAAGTCATAGAAGAAGAAGGATTGGCCGATCGGTCGCTGCAACTTGGAGATTACTTCAAAAAAAAATTACAAGCAATCAAAAGTCCGATAATTAAAGAAATCAGAGGCCGAGGCTTATTTATTGGCATGGAATTAACAGAAGATGCTCGGAAATATTGTGAAGACTTAAAAGAAGAAGGATTGCTTTGCAAAGAAACACATCATACAGTCATTCGTTTTGCCCCACCCCTTACCATTACAAAAGAAGAATTAGATTGGGCAATGGAACGAATCCAAAAAGTATTCCAAACACAATAAGGAACTAGCCGACTATTTTTCTTGTTTCCCTACTCATATACCTGCAGAGTTTCTTTCTGCAGATGTCATTGATGTGCAGCAATCGTTGATACAACAAAACATACTAACTTTAGTAATACAGGCCAAGGTCATGGTTTGTTCTACTAATGCTAGTATGTTTTTCATTTAATAAACGGATAAATATTTTTTAGATTTGTTCCCCAGCTGCAGCCTGTTTTTGTCCAATGCCTCTCCTCTTTTTATTTTTTTGCATTCTTTTAGTTAATTTATTTAAATAATAGGTCACAATCACAAAAACAGCCATAATTCCTGTATAAGTTATAATCACACTAAATACATTGCTTTCTCCGCCTTCATGATTGCCGCCCATTTTCCCTTGGAAATTATCCGGCCGTTCTCCAGATGGAGGCTGGAAGGAATTTTGTCCTTCACTACTATTTTCAGTTGGCCGCTGAAAGGAACCAGAAGTTGAGTTTTCAGATGAAACCCCTCCTCTTTCTCCCATCATCTCTCCTTTTCCTCCCTCTGCCATAGTTTGTGATCCTATTCCTATGATGGAGCTTGCACTTGCCAAACGATTCATAAATCCAGTGTTATTCATTTCGTATATCCCAAATAGTAAAATAAGAACCGCTGCTGCTTTTCCCATATATCTGATCCAAATCTTTTTCGGTTTGTACTTCCACATTTTCTGCCAAACATTCACAACCCATTGCCAATGCAGCCCAACATGAACGCCTATAAGTGCCAAAACTAAAAATGAGATGGAAATATGGGTCATTTGAAACCATCTTTCATTGCCTATATTGATATTTGGAAATACCACTCTGGAAATAAAGATTCCACTGATAATAATAAAACTCATGAATACTAGCAATAATAAATTTAATGCATAGCTTCCTCTGACTTTCCATGACAACTTCCGATCAAACAACTTCATTGTTACATTCTTTACCCACTTCCAATTCAGAAAGATATGGGTAAAATAAGCTGCCGCAAAACCAATCCCTGCTATTTCATGAAACGTTAACCCTCCTAGCACTTGCTTATTGAAAAATAACACAAATAATAACGCCATTATTAAGTCTAGGGAAAATTTAATATAATTTATTTTTTTCATAAAGACTCTCCTCAGTTAATGTATTAACCATACTATAAGAGGGCATCCTTAATTTTTTCTTAATTTGCACTGCTTGCTGACAGACTTTTGTTTATAAAATAATTTTTCTTTTCTACGATTTAAAAATCACAAAAAAACATTTTCTTCCACATGAAGTTCTACTGCTTAATCTATTGAATATGTGCAATCTTGATAATAAGACAGCCGTCCACTAAATCTATCAGGCACATCTAGTATTTAGATAAATATAAATAAAAAAGAACACCCGATTAAAATAAATAGACTTATACATTTATTTCTGTTGCTAATAATTAACGAAATCTCTCACTTGCAAAAGACTGATTTTTTTTACACAAGCATGTCTTTTTTTGTAAAAAAAGCAAAAGAAAGATAAATAGAAACAATCATCGTAACTATCATAACACTGCTAGATAACAATAAAGACGTATTCTGCAAATCAAAATCGCCTGTAAGATGGGCGCCAATATCCAAATTTAAAATAAAAAGATATTTTAATAAATCCAGCTTGCCTTGAAGACTTGATAATATTCCTCCAAAGACTACCAGACAAATAGAAAGGCTAATGGATGTTGTTACTGTGTGAAACAGTACGGAAATAAGTATAAATACACTGCATAATGTTAAAATCACGATTATATTTAACAGCAAGCCCTGAAGCATATATTGCCAAATAGGGATAGCTTTTAATGTTTCTTCCCCTACAACAATTAAACTATTCCAATCTCCTAATCCATTTTTAGGAATCGCTGACAAATAGGTCAATAAATCTGATAATAACATTGCACCAATAGAAACAATTATTGCAGCTATCCATTTTGAAAAAAGGATATTACTTCTGCCAATAGGGCTAACCAGTATAGATTTTAACGTACCGTTAGAAGCCTCGCCAGCAATTATATCTGCTGTAATGATTACTATTAATACCGGAAGAACTATTTTTATAAACATTCCAGAGACACTAGAAATAGCTGAACCTGCTGCACCTTCTACTTCTGGATTAACATTATGCTCTAACTGAAATTCCAATTTATCACGTTGCTTTACCATCTCTTTGTATTCAGTAGAGTGTTTATCTAAAGTGCTTATATAGTTATTTAACTCTTCAGTTTGTGTGACGAGTGGCTCTTTCCAATTCTCTCCTTTAGCAGAAGAATCATCAAAGTAATCAATCACCATCATTAGAACAGCAAAGAAAATGAGTATGCCTGCAATAACGTGAAGCCTCTTTTTTTTATATAATTTCACAAGTTCATTTTTCACAGCACCTCCGAGCATTACATTACCTCCTGTGTAACGGATAAGAAATAATCTTCTAAAGAATTGTCTTGTTGATTAATTAAATATACGTGGATGTTCTTTTCGTATAAAAAATTCACCATATGAGGAATGTCCTCTTTTTTACAATTCACGATGATTTTATTGTTTTCTTTATATACTTCCATACTATTATTTTTTAATTTTTTGTAGGCGACGTCTACTTGGAAAGGATCTACTTCCAAAGAATAAGTAGAGGTATTACGTGCAATTAAATCGGAAACAGATCCTGCCACTACTTGTCTTCCTTTATTAATAATTAAAACATGATCACAAAGCTGCTCAATTTCACTAAGTAAATGAGAAGATAAGAAAATGGTTATTTGCTGCTCTCTTGATAATTTTTTTATAAGTGATCGCATGTCTTTTATACCAGATGGATCCATTCCATTTGTAGGCTCATCTAAAATAATAATCTGAGGAGAAGAAACTAGTGCTTGGGCAATAGCTAACCTTTGTTTCATCCCTAAAGAATAATTTTTTACGTTCTCATGTATTCGATCTGTTAATTCCACTGTTTGAACACACCATTTTAGATGATCCAGTTCTACTTTTTTGTCTAACCGTCTAACCACTTGCATCAAATTATCCCATCCACTCATATAATCAAATAAAGCTGGATTCTCAACAATTGCACTTAAATTTTGCATCACCTTTTTAAAATCTTTTTGAATATCATAACCCATAATCTTTATCGAACCTGAAGACTGCTTAATCATTCCTGTTAGCATACGTATTGTAGTTGTTTTACCAGAACCATTCGGTCCAAGAAAACCATATATTTGCCCTTTTTGAACTTTAAATGAAAGATCATGGATAATTTTTTTGCCTTTGATACTCTTTTCTAAATTTTCAACTATGACTATATCTTCCAGTGACATTATGATCACTCCTCCGTTTGAAGCTGCTGTATTTTTTTTGTATAAAGAAATAGAACAATAAAAAAATGCATATGTTCCACATTAGGTTTGTAGCAGGATGGACATCCACTACTTTAAATAGGGAAGGAACAGACCCATCATCAGTAGACTTTTCTTCAGCTAAAAACCAAAGTATAAACATATTATTTGCTGCATGTGCCCCAATAGATAACTCAGATCTACCTGCTTTTACCGCAAAAAATGTCAGCATAAATCCGCCCCATATATAATTTAAACCTACCCATAATGTTGATTTTTCCATTTCTGGATTTGTAAAATGCAAGGAACCAAAGATTAATGCTACTAACAAGGGGAGTAAAAATGGATGGGAATTTTTTTTGGCAAACCATTGTAATAAAAATCCTCTGAAAATGAGTTCCTCCACTGTCGTTTGAAGTGGAACAAATAACAATACATGGAAACAAATATGTAAATGGATTGGCGTATTTTCAAGTGGGTTCTTGAACTAGTTTCAAACTAATTCGATTAAGTAATCACTAAATTCACATAATTTATAAGGTTGTCCTTCAAGGACAGCCTTATCTAAAAATACAACTTTACTTATCTGATATTTAATTATATTAATCTATCCAAATCTCTCCCACTAAGTAGTGATTCTGGCTCGACCAAAAACTCCCACTTCAAGCATTAGCTAAGTGGCGGGTAGTTCAAAGTGTTAGTATTCAAGCAAAAGGAAGTTTGAAATTCCAACCTTCCTTTTGGCTATTTCATTAATTCTAGTGAAAAATAAACCTTCAATAATTCAACTAAAAACTGTATCTTCATTTATTTGCTTACCGCTAAAGAAATTCTGGGAATATTTACTAAAAAATCATAACATTTTATTACATTTTTTTCTATAAACATTTTATTAATAAACAAAATTTGACTTAATGATACTTCAATAGGGGTCTTACTATTCGTAAATGTAGAATTTTAAAAATTTCCTTTCACATGCTATTCTAATTTACCCACCAGCCTTTATTTTCCCTCGATTCTTTAGTACTTTCATCTATTAATGAAATCTGATCAGAATAGATTGTATTCTTATTTTCTTGTGAACATATAATAAGGAAATTTTTCGTTATTTCTTCTAATAGAAACAACAATTTATTCTTTATTTCCCCTTTAAAAACTCTGTTCTTCTCTTAAAATACCAACAAAAAAAGAATGTCCAAAAAGTGGACATCCTTTTATATTCAACTTATCTGCTTATTTTCATTACCCTCTCCATTTTTCTCAAAAATCGTGCCTTTTCTAAACTTCGAATCTTTAAATGCATATTTCATTAAAAGAAGATAGCTGATGCCTGATACAACAAAGCCGATGATCCATGCCAGCTCTACTTCTATGAATGCTGCTCCTGCACCGATTAGCATGGCTAGTATTGCACTTGGATTAGAGCCAGCAAACTGGCCGTCTTCTTTATATAGTTCAGCAACATTTACTTTTTGTTTTCTTAATAGATAATATTCTATTAAAATAATCGCCACAATCGGCCCTAAAAAGGCGGAATAGATCAAAATAAATGTATTTAGCCCTTTTGCTGATGAATCTTGGACAAGCACCCATGGGAAGGAGCATAAAGCAAGAAGTCCAGTTACTACAACAGCTGATTTGTATTTCATTTTTGTCAGCAATTGCACGACATACGTTGGCGGAATAATATTTGCAACCATATTTACTGCAATTGCTCCCATTACGATAAATGCTGATACAAAAACAGTAATGTAGGAGTTATCTACAATGATTGCAAATGCTTTTACTGGGTTCGCGATACCTGTTGCTGCAGCAAGCATTGCACCAATTGCAAGAACAAAACCATATGCGATAAAGATTGGCAAGAAATACAAAGTTCCACGCTTTTTATTGCTCATACCAGTTTTCAGTTCCCTAGAGTAATCTGCTGCGCTTAAAAAGATAGCAGCATAATTTCCTAAAAAGACCATAATAAAGGCGAAGAAAGGCAATCCCCATGTTCCTTTTGCATGAACCCATTTATCAACAATCACTTGACTATGAGAGTTTAAAAGAACGCCAAATACATAAACAAGTGCCAGCATAATAACAATAGAAGCAAGAGATTCCACCCATTTAATCGCATGAAAACCGTATAACGAAAGAACTATTTGTACAACCTGCAATACCACAAAACAAACCGCAATGCTGTTAAAAGAGCCTCCTGTCACAATTTTGGCAATTTCATTTAACGCAGTTGCTCCAATCCAGCTTTGAAAACCATACCAGACAATAGCAGGAATTCCCCGCAATAAAGAGGAAATAACAGATCCTTTAATTCCAAATGACATTCTTAGCTGCACCACATAAGGTATTCCCGTTCGATAGCCTAATCGATCATTTAATGCAAAAATAGTAGAAATAATTCCAATAGCAATAATAGCTGCCAAAAATGTTTGAAAAATATTCAATGTTGCCGCTCCTGCCACAAACAGACTTGCTCCAAGAGTCATATTTCCTAAGTTAATGCCATCCCCTATCCACATAAATGCATATGCAATAGACCCTACTGTACGATCTTTTTCTTGTTTTGGCTTTAACGATTCATCCATATTCGCACTCGTTGGGATTTCTTCCTCATTTGTAGACACATAACTTTCGATATTCATAGCCAAAGCCCTTCACTCCCTCTATTTTTATAAAATTAAATTTTTAAAATTCAAAATATTCAGTTTAAAAATTATATAAAACCCTATTATGTAGTAAATTCTAGCTGTGACATGCTTTCTATAAGAAAGGGATAATCTACAGCAATTTCAAAATCCCCTAGAATCTCCCCTTATTTTTTGTTTCTTAAAAATTACGATATAACACACTCTACTTTTGGATTGTATATCACTAATTTTCCTACCGGATCCCCGATAATACCTTGATTTACATCAAATACCACATTTCCTCTAACTAGTGTTTTCGTCACCCGACAGTTAATTTTTCTGCCAATATACGGGCTGTGCTGATGACGGTAGTATAAATCTTCCTTCTTCACAACATAGGATTGATTTGGATCAAGCAAAATAATATCAGCATCTTTTGAAACCGCAATTTCCCCTTTTTCTGGCATTTGAAAACGTTTGGAAGGGTTGTAACTGATCATTCGAACAAAGTCTTCCACAGGGATATTTCGTTTCATTACTGCTTCATCAAACATTAAATCAACATTATTTTGGCAGCCTGTAATCCCACCCCATACTTCAAACATGTTGTTTGCTGCACTTTCCTTCATTTCAGGAGGACACGGGGAATGATCAGATGTCAGCATATCCAATTTGCCTTCTATTAATTTCTGCCAAAGCTTTTCTTGCTCTTCCGCATCACGAAGCGGTGGAGAACACTTGGCAACAGGACCTATTTCCTCAAACTCTGCGGTTGTAATCGTAAAATAATGTGGACATGATTCCAACGTAACATCTTGCCCTTCCTTTTTTGCCTTTTCAATCACTTCGACCGCTTCAGCTGAACTAATATGGACAAAATGAAGCTTGCAGCCTGTTTCTTTCGCAAAATGCAATGCTCGTTTAACTGCATCCACTTCCGCAACAACAGGGCGGGATGCCACATAATCGGCTGCTGTTAGTTTCCCATTTTTCACCATCTCTTCTGCCATTCGATCGGTGATTATGGCATTTTCTGCATGAATCGATAACATATGTCCTAATTCAGCTAATTTTTTCATTCCCATATATAACGTATAATCATCCACATTGGTGAAATCCTCTGGTATATCGGAACCACATGATGACATAAAGCATTTAAATGCGACCACCCCTTCTTCTGAAAGTTCAGTCAATTTTTCCAAGTTGCTAGGGATTAACCCGCCATAAAATGCATAATCAACATAATTTTTTCCTGATGCTGCCTCTTTTTTTAACTGAAGAGACTTGCGATCTATCGTTGCAGGAAGTGCATTTAAGGGCATATCCACATAACTTGTTGTCCCACCTGCAGCAAGCGCCTTCGTACCTGTTGTAAATCCTTCCCACACTGTCCGTCCTGGTTCGCATATATGAACGTGTGTATCAATCATGCCTGGCATTACATATTGCCCTTCGGCGTTTATCGTCTGAAAAGAATCGCCTTCGATGATATCTCCAATAGCAGCAATCTTTCCATCTTTAATGCCGATATCTGCTTTCTTCACAACCTCTTTAAAAACTACATTTCCACCTTTAATGATCAGGTCGTACATCATGATTGCCCTCCTCCTTGCCAATTAATTATTTAGGATTAAAAATTTCCGTCAAAGACACTGAAAGCTGATTTTTGTCGCTAAACTGCAGATTATTTTCCATATCAATTAAATGTTCTAATGCCAATTCTGCTGCTAACTGTTCATCTCGTTTCTTAATCGCATGAAAGATATGACGATGATGTAAACAAGCATCCTTTTCTTCCTGATTTTTTCCGTATATAGAAATGATCACATGTGTTAGCGAAATCAAGTCTTCTAGATATTGATAAAAATAAGAGTTTCCCGCCATTTCTGCTATTTTCAAATGAAATTCTCCTGACATTTGAATAGCGTCATAATACTCGATGTCTAAATGAGTCTTTTCTTCTTCTTCAACCATCTGCTCTAATTCAAGAAGCTGCTCTTCCGTTGCTAGCAGACAAGCTTTTTTCACTGCTTCCCCTTCAAGGATTCGTCTCATTTCAAATACTTCTTTTGCTTCTTCCTTGGAAGAAGATGTAACAAACGTTCCCTTATTTGCAATGATTTTTACTAGACGCTCATAGGAGAGTCTGCGAAGGACATTGCGGATAGGTGTTCTGCTTACTCCAAATGATTCAGCAATTTCTGTTTCTACAAGCTGCATATTAGGACGCAGTTTTTGCTGAATGATTGCCTGTTTAATTTTATTGTAAATTGCTATTTCCTTAGCATTCATCAGGTATGACCTCTCTTTTATGAAAAACAAAATGCTACTATAACCGATTATTTTCACATTGTATACGAGATTGTATACAATTTCTTATATGCTATAAGTTACTACATTATTTTTTGATTTTCAATTATTTTTTGAAAAAACATTTTATTTTATAACATCATTATGTCAGATTTCCTTACACAAAATGATTCGAAATATAATTTTGCAATAATATAAATAAAAAGAAAATTCGCATACTGCAACGCTCACCATCGTTGTTTCTTATTATCCTTTGAGTAAGGATTTTATACCTGCCATTCTACTTTTATCCATTTTTTTCTTATTGACTATTGATTTTGCAATCGTTTTCATTTATACTATAACTAGGTTGGATGACATATGTGGTTATCATGGTATCTAGCGCAGGATGGAGCTGATACTACAAAGAAAATTGTTATATAGACGTTTTCTATTTATCATAAAAACAAAAAGGGAAGCTGAATTCCAGCTTCCCTTTTTGTTTTTATACAATATTTTTTATTTTTTTAAAAAATATTTTCTTCCTGCATCAATTATTCAGCATTAATTCCGTTTGTCCCTCTCTCCAAATGATGAGAAGCCCAAAGTAATTCAGATGGGAGAGAACTGCCCATAAAGCCTGATTGATTCTGCTAACAATCAGCGGAAGACTTGATTCCTCCTGACTAGTACTCCCCTTTAGTTGTAACTGCTAAACTAAATCAGCCGTACCATTCATTGGTTCTCTATTTACTTATAATTGTTACAAACCTGTGAATTGATTCTTTAAAGAAAACGTTTTATTTGTCTAGTTCACAAAACAGACAAATATTTGTGATGTTTTTCACAATTTAACAACTATAATAAAAGTATCAAAAGCAAACATTACTCTTTCAAAGAGATGAAGCATATGATAGCCTTGAAAACAATAACATGATTTGTTTTTGATAAAAAATCAATAGCTTCTTTTTATAAAAAATAAAAACCATATTTACATTGCTAATTAAAAATATATGAAATAAATAAAACTTAGATAAGGGAGAGATTTATGATGAAAAAACAAAATATTAACC
>NZ_PISE01000088.1 GCF_002835805.1 Niallia nealsonii
GTGTTTTTGATAAATTAAATTTGAGCCACTATTAAATGATTTGATCACATAAAAAATGAGCCACTCAATTTCCAATTCTATTAACCTCTCTTATGATAGAAAGTGACCAAACTTACTTCATAATGAGAGGACGAAAAGGATGATCGAAATGGCCCAATATCATAATATCAAATTCTTAAAAGAGGTTGAAGGCTTATCACAAAGACAAATTGCGGCAAAACTTGGAATTTCTCGTAACACAGTAAGCAAATACCTTAAAAGCAACACATCTCCAACAACCGTCCTACGAAAAAAAGTGTATGGAACCAAGGAGTATTCACCAGAAACAAAACGGGTTCTTCCTATTATTGACCAATGGTTAGATGAAGACCAAAAGAACTGGAAGAAACAAAAACATACCGCGATAAAAATTTTCAAAAGATTACAAGATGAATATGATTTTAAAGGCTCTGCATCTAACATTCGTAAAATCGTAGCCAAACGCAGGCAACAAATTCAGGAAGCCTATATTCCTCTGGACTTTCAACTCGGCCACCAATTCCAATTCGACTGGGGAGAGGCGGACATTATTCTGCAGGGTCGAAAACAACGCATTTTTCTCTTCTGTGTTCAGCTCTCCGCGAGCCGAATTCGGTTTGTAAGAGCGTATCTTCATGAAAAACAAGAAGCATTCCTGGATGGGTTTGTCCATGCATTTGAGTTCTTTGGAGGCGTTCCAACAGAAGGTCTACTTGATAATCTAAAAACGGCGGTACTAAAAATCTTACAAGGTAGAGATCGGTTAGAACAGGAATCTTTCCTTGGTCTTCAAGCACATTACGTGTTTAAAGCAGAATTTTGTAACCCGGCTAGTGGTAACGAAAAAGGGAGAATTGAAGGCTCAGTAGGGTACATAAGAAGGAATGCTTTAGTACCTCTTCCTGAAGTTCAATCTATTCTAGAACTGAATGACTATCTCATAAATTGGTGTAT
>NZ_PISE01000089.1 GCF_002835805.1 Niallia nealsonii
CCTGTAAATACTCTTTTTGAAGAGCAATATTCTCTCCTCTTTGAATTCTTTCCATGGCCAACGCAAGATGAACAACTAATCCAACGTAAGAACTATCTGCTAACGGATATGGCAATTCTTCATTAATATCTCCTATAATGCTTTCGATTAATATTAATTTATCTTTTTGCACTAATCCTAACAATCGTTCAGATATAGAGTCCACTTTATTGCTCGATTTTTTTTGAATATTTTCCTTAACCATTTTAAGAAATTCCGGAACATCAAATCGATCGGAAATTAAGCTGCTAATCGCCCTTCTCTTTCCTTCCTCGGTTCCTTCTAATTCAATGCCATATCCCCTTTTCCGTATAAGTTTTAATCCAAACTCCTCCAGAAAAGGCTCTAACTTATCTAGATCATTACTGACTGTAGCAGTTGTCACCCCTAAATCACTTGCTAATGAGAAAAGTTTGATAGGATCCTTATTATCAAGTAATGCACAAAGTGCAACCATCATTCGTTCATCAGGGGTGTACTCCGTAAAATCTTGTTTCAAAATAGTGACACGCAGTTGATATACATCACTTTGTGTCCCAGTTAACTTTACTCCTACTCCAGCCTTTTTTTGTAATTTGAGATGAAACGTCTTTAAGACATCTTCAATGTTTTTCAAGTCCCGATGAACGGTTCTTTCACTAACATTCACAATGTCAGCCAATTGTTTTATTGTGGTTTCTATATTTATATTTTCAAGCAAAAACTGCAAAATCAGTCTCTCTCTAGCTGAAACCAGCATGTCTGATCACCCTATTGCCTTGACATAATTTAATTATAAATATGTATGTTAGCACTATCAATCAGTACTAAACATAGTTTTTTCAAATCTAATGTTGCCAAAAGTTATCTTCTTTTTTATTTCTTTTAAGTAAAAGTTCTTTCAAATCTTTTTCTATATTGTCCTATTTTTTAAATTATTACTATAAACATTTATCAATAATAGATAATAAAAAATCCAGAGAAAAACTCATCTCTGGATTTTTTATTATCTTATTTTAACTTATTTATAATTTCATCATATTTAGGGCTGTTCAAGAAGTTTTCAACAGATATATGTTGCGCATTCGGCAATTTTTCAATAGCACGGTCTGTTAAATCTTTATGTGTAATAACAAGATCAGCATCATTTGGAAGGTTTGCAATAGAAGTATTGGTAACATCTATTCCTTCAACTTCTGCTTTTTTTACTTTATTACGCATAATAGATGCGCCCATCGCACTAGAACCCATACCAGCATCACATGCGAAAATTATCTTTTTCACTTTTTTATAATCGAATTCTTCGTTATTTTCTACTGCTTTTTCTGTTAAAGAACCAGCTACGGAGCTTTTTTTGCCTTTTAATGCTTCCATTTTTTCTGTAGCTGCAGTGATATCTTCTTCTTCACCTTTGCTTGTTTTCAAAATAAATGCTGCGATTAAGAAAGATACAATAGTTGCTACAAATACACCAGCTAACACACCTAAATGCTCACCCTTTGGAGCCATTGCCATAAGAG
>NZ_PISE01000090.1 GCF_002835805.1 Niallia nealsonii
GGTTCTCTTTTTTCAGTTATTATTAGTTTTTTAAAATAGCATGCCGATGCCAATTAATAAAGTAGACGCCAGCATAATAAAGACCATCAAATATATGACTATTTTTTGCAGCTTATTTTTACGCATAAAACCCTCCAACACTTTCTTCTAGTAATTATATTTTACTAAGAAATGAAGCATGTCACAACTAATAACTTACTATTCCATTATTATACAAGGAGAAATAGCTTAAAGAGGATAATTGGAATGAAGTTTTCTTTAGTCAATCGAAGCTTTAACATTTGATGTTATGACTTGTGAAAGGTATACTAGTATGTAGTTTAGAGCATTTATTTGGAGGAATTATCATGATAAATAATGAACGTTTATTAAACCAATTTCTAGAACTAGTAAAAATTGATTCAGAAACAAAGTATGAGAAAGAAATTGCTGGTGTATTAAAAAATAAATTTACAGAATTAGGTTTAGATGTAATAGAAGATGATACTACTGCTATTACAGGGCATGGTGCAGGAAATTTAATTTGTACATTAAAAGGCAACGCAGAAAATGCAGATCCTATCTATTTTACATCCCATATGGATACAGTAGTTCCTGGTGTAGGTGTAAAACCTTCTATTAAAGATGGTTATGTTGTAACAGATGGAACAACTATTTTAGGGGCAGATGATAAAGCTGGACTTGCGGTAATATTAGAAACATTAACTGTTATAAAAGAAAACAATCTGCCACATGGCACTATTCAGTATGTTATTACAGTCGGCGAAGAATCAGGATTAGTCGGTGCAAAAGCATTAGACCCTGCTCTTTTAACAGCTAAATTTGGTTATGCTTTAGATAGTGATGGGAAAGTCGGCAATATCGTCGTTGCAGCTCCAACACAAGCAAAAGTAAAAGCAACGATACTTGGAAAAACAGCTCATGCTGGTGTTGCACCAGAAAAAGGGGTTTCTGCCATTACTATTGCGGCAAAATCCATTGCAAAAATGCCTTTAGGGAGAATAGACAGTGAAACCACTGCAAATATTGGCAGGTTCGAAGGTGGACAGCAAACTAATATTGTTTGCGATCATGTAGAGATTCTCGCAGAAGCTCGCTCCTTAGTAGAAGAGAAAATGCAAAATCAAGTAGCTAAAATGAAAGAAGCATTTGAAACAACTGCCAAGGACATGGGCGGAGAAGCCATTGTGGAAGTGGAAGTAATGTATCCAGGCTTTAAGTATGGAGCAGGTGATCATGTAGTAGAAGTTGCTCGTAAAGCAGCAGAAAAAATCGGCAGAAGCTGCAGTTTAGAACAAAGCGGCGGCGGAAGTGATGCAAATGTAATCTGTGGATTTGGCATTCCAACTGTCAACTTGGCTGTAGGGTATGAAGATATCCATACAACAAAAGAAAAAATGCCGATTGAAGAATTAAATAAATTGGCAGAGATGGTTCTGGCAATTATTAAAGAAGTAGCAGGAGAATAAAACAAAAAACCA
>NZ_PISE01000012.1 GCF_002835805.1 Niallia nealsonii
GAGTAGGACGTCGCCAGGCGAATAAAAGAAAAAAGATATCCATTCGGGTATCTTTTTTTGCATTTCATCGGAATAAAAATTATAAAATGTTAATAAATTGTTAGTTAGACAAAGGAAAAGAAAGTCGCTCCCTCGAAATTTTATAAACTCATAAAATTAAGAAAGTATAAATGAAATACCTTCTTACTTGAAAAGTTAGAAAAATCAGACTATATTTAATGTAACCTAAAAACTCCCCCTTTAGAATTTTCAACACATATAAATAAATGTTCACGTTTGGAAAGGAAAGAAATTGGGAAAATTAATAAAACGTCAACGTTGCGATAAAACGGTTGTTTCATGTATAATTATAGTCAAATATAGTCAAAGTCAGAAGGGGGAGGCTTGGTGAAGAATATTTCGGATATAATTGAGAACTATTTAAAGGAAGTTTTAAAAATGAGTGAAAAGTCACTTGTTGAAATAAAACGAAGCGAAGTCGCCGACAAGTTCGAATGTGTACCCTCCCAAATTAATTATGTTATAAATACAAGGTTTACGATAGAAAAGGGCTACGTAGTAGAAAGTAAACGTGGCGGCGGAGGATTTATTCGAATCATGAAAGTTCAGTCTCATGATTATGCCCATTTAATTGATCAATTACTATCCCTTATACAAACACGAATTCCTCAAAGCAGCGCAGAGGATGTTATTTATCGTCTGGTGGAAGAAAAAGTGATTAATGATAGAGAAGCAAAAATAATGCTTAGTGTAATTGATCGCTCTGTCTTATATCTTGATTTACCCTATAGAGATGAACTAAGAGCAAGGATATTAAAGGCAATGTTAACTACATTAAAATATAAATAAACGCAGTAGTTTTGAGGTGGTAAAATGCTTTGTTCTGAATGTAATCAAAGACCGGCAACACTACATTATTCGAAGATTATTAATGGAACAAAAACTGAATTTCATCTTTGTGAACAATGTGCAGCTGAAAAAGGCGAATTGTTCATGCTCAATGGGTCTTCAGGTTTTTCGTTCAATAGTTTATTAGCAAATTTGCTAAATATTGAACCAAGTTTCCAACAAATTAAACAAAATCCTTATAAAAAGGAAGATGTTCTCCAATGCAAAGAGTGTTCTATGACATTTTCTCAATTTTTAGAAGTTGGCAGGTTTGGATGTCCTAGTTGCTATGAAACATTCAAGGAACAACTTCAGCCAGTACTTAAAAGGCTTCATGGTGGAAATATTGAGCATAAAGGTAAAGTTCCTGAAAGAATAGGAGGCCATATATTAATTAAAAAAGATATTGGCAAATTAAAAGAGGACCTTAAAGAACTTATTAATAAAGAGGAATTTGAAAAAGCAGCAGAAGTTCGTGATGAGATTAGAAGAAAGGAAAAGCAACTTTTAGCTTTTCATGAGGGAGGAGAGTAAAGGGTGTCTGTAGAAAACTTTATAAATAAGGCAAAAACATCCTGGATGTGTTCAGAGGGCCCTGATTCTGACATTGTCTTAACCTCTCGTATTAGACTAGCAAGAAATATAAAAAAAATTCAATTTCCTACTATATTTTCTAAGGAAGATGCTTCTGAAATTATAGAAATATTGAACAAAAGACTTCAAAATCAGGAAACCTTGGAACTAGAAAAATTAGAATTACTAAAAATGGATAATCTTCAACAGCTAGAAAAACGAGTACTTGTCGAAAAGCACTTAATTAGTCCCCAATTGGTAGAATCAGAACAGAGTGCCTGTATAATTTCAGAAAACGAAGAGATAAGCATAATGTTAAATGAAGAAGATCATATTCGAATTCAGTGTATTAAACCAGGATTGCAGTTGTTGGAAGCTTTAAACCTAGCAGATAAAATTGATGACTGGTTAGAACAGGAGATTGATTATGCTTATCATTTGGAAATGGGTTATCTAACAAGCTGTCCTACTAATATTGGTACGGGTCTAAGAGCTTCTGTTATGCTTCATTTGCCAGGAATGGTGTTAACACAACAAATGAAACGAATAATACCTGCTATTAACCATTTAGGTCTAGTTGTTAGAGGAATGTATGGAGAAGGCAGTGAAGCTCAAGGGAATATTTTTCAGATATCCAATCAAATCACATTAGGAAAATCAGAAAAGGATATTGTAGAAGAATTAATAAGTGTTGTCCATCAATTAATTGAACAGGAAAAAAAAGCAAGAAAGGTATTAGTAGAATCTTCAAACATAGAATTAGAAGACAGGATTTATCGATCCTATGGAACATTGTGCCATAGTAGAATAATTGAAACAAAGGAAGCGGCACAATGCCTATCAGATGTCCGTTTAGGTATAGATATGGAATATATTAAAAACATTTCTAAAAACATTTTAAATGAACTTTTAATTTTAACACAGCCAGGTTTTTTACAGCTTTATGCAGGAGAGCAAATGACTCCTAATGAACGTGACATTCGTCGCGCTACTCTAATCAGAGAAAGACTTCAAATGGAAGTAAAATAAATAAAAGGAATAGGGAGGATGAAAGCATGATGTTTGGTCGATTTACAGAAAGAGCGCAAAAAGTACTGGCTTTATCACAAGAAGAGGCAATTCGATTAGGACATAATAATATTGGTACAGAGCATATTTTACTTGGTTTAGTGCGTGAAGGTGAAGGGATAGCTGCTAAAGCTTTATTAGCGCTAGGGCTAGGACCAGAAAAGATCCAAGAAGAAGTAGAAAATCTAATTGGGCGTGGGCAGGATGCTTCCCAAACTATTCATTATACGCCACGAGCTAAAAAGGTAATTGAACTATCTATGGATGAGGCAAGGAAATTAGGTCATTCCTATGTCGGCACAGAGCATATTTTATTAGGGCTCATCCGTGAAGGTGAAGGAGTTGCAGCTAGAGTATTAAATAATCTAGGAGTCAGTCTTAATAAAGCTCGACAACAAGTGCTTCAATTATTGGGAAGCAGTGAATCTAGTAGTCATCAAGGTGGATCAGCGGCTAGTGCAAATACGCCTACATTAGATAGCTTAGCTAGAGATTTAACTGCAATTGCTAGAGAAGGAAGCTTAGATCCTGTCATCGGAAGAAGCAAAGAAATACAACGTGTAATTGAAGTGCTAAGTAGAAGAACAAAAAACAATCCAGTGTTAATAGGGGAACCAGGGGTTGGTAAAACTGCTATTGCAGAAGGATTAGCACAACAAATTGTTCAAAATGAAGTGCCGGAAATTTTACGAGATAAAAGGGTAATGACATTAGATATGGGAACGGTTGTTGCTGGAACAAAATATCGTGGTGAATTTGAAGATCGTTTGAAAAAGGTAATGGATGAAATTCGCCAAGCAGGAAATATTATCTTGTTTATCGATGAGTTGCACACTTTAATCGGTGCAGGTGGTGCAGAAGGAGCAATCGATGCATCTAATATATTGAAACCTTCTTTAGCAAGGGGAGAGTTGCAATGTATTGGAGCGACAACATTAGATGAATATAGAAAATATATTGAAAAAGATGCTGCACTAGAAAGACGTTTTCAACCTATTACAGTGGATGAACCGACAGCGGAGGAATCTGTACAAATTCTTAAAGGGCTGCGAGATCGTTATGAAGCACATCACCGCGTATCCATTACAGATGAGGCAATTGAAGCTGCGGTGAAATTATCAGATCGTTATATCTCAGACCGTTTCTTACCGGATAAAGCAATTGATTTAATAGATGAGGCAGGTTCGAAGGTGCGATTAAGATCTTATACAACTCCTCCGAACTTAAAAGAACTAGAAGTGAAACTAGAAGAAGTACGAAAAGAAAAGGATGCTTCTGTTCAAAGTCAAGAATTTGAAAAGGCTGCATCTTTACGTGATACAGAGCAAAGATTAAGAGAACAGCTAGAAGAAACGAAAAAGAATTGGAAAGAGAAGCAGGGTCAAGAAAATTCAGAAGTTACAGTGGAAGATATTGCAAGTGTGGTAGCTAGCTGGACTGGTATACCTGTTTCAAAACTAGCTCAAACAGAAACAGACAAATTGCTTAACATGGAATCCATTCTTCATAATCGTGTTATTGGGCAAGAAGAAGCGGTTATTGCAATTTCAAAAGCCGTTAGACGTGCAAGGGCGGGATTAAAAGATCCTAAACGTCCAATTGGCTCCTTTATTTTCCTAGGACCTACAGGTGTAGGAAAAACTGAACTTGCTAGAGCGCTGGCTGAATCCATGTTTGGTGACGAAGATGCAATGATTCGCATTGACATGTCAGAATATATGGAAAAGCATTCGACTTCTAGACTTGTAGGTTCGCCTCCAGGGTATGTAGGGTATGAAGAAGGTGGACAGCTGACAGAAAAGGTTAGAAGAAAGCCATATTCTGTTGTTTTATTAGATGAAATTGAAAAAGCACATCCAGATGTTTTTAATATACTATTGCAAGTATTAGAGGATGGTCGTTTAACAGATTCTAAAGGAAGAACAGTTGATTTTCGAAATACAGTTTTAATTATGACTTCTAACGTTGGTGCATCTGCATTAAAACGCAATAAATACGTAGGCTTTAATATCCAAGATGGAGAAGCTGATTACAAAGATATGAAGGGTAAAGTAATGGAAGAATTAAAAAGAGCATTCCGCCCAGAGTTTTTAAATCGTATCGATGAAATCATCGTTTTCCATTCTTTAGTGAAAAAACATTTAAAAGAAATTGTTACATTAATGGCAGATCAGTTAGTAAAAAGGTTGGCAGAACAGGATATACGTTTAACTATTACAGAGGCTGCAAAAGAAAAAATTGCTGATGAAGGTTATGATCCGGAATATGGGGCAAGACCACTTCGTAGAGCGATTCAAAAACATATTGAAGATCGTTTGTCAGAAGAATTGTTAAAAGGAACTGTTTTAACTGGACAAAATATTGACTTAGATATAGAAGATGGTGCCTTTGTTGTAAAGGTTAAAGAAATAAATGAGCCAACACCTAATCTGCAGAAATAATAAGGAAGTAAAAATAAAATGGGCACACGTGTTACTATTATACGTGTGCTATTTTTTTTAGAGTATAAAAGCAAGGAGGAAATGAGGAAAAATGGCGAAGCGCAAAACAAAATTTCTTTGTCAAGAATGTGGCTATGAATCAGCCAAATGGATGGGGAGGTGTCCTGGATGTGGCAATTGGAATACAATGGTCGAAGAAGTAGAGAAAAGCCAATCGCAGCGAAAAGGAGCCTTCGCTCATACTCAAAGTTCTACTATTCTTGCCAAGCCTATTCCTATTACAAGTATAGAAACTGTAAATGAACCAAGAGTTTTAACCGATCTTGGAGAGCTTAATCGCGTATTAGGCGGTGGAGTAGTGCAAGGTTCGCTTGTATTAATTGGTGGAGATCCTGGAATAGGAAAATCTACTCTGCTTCTTCAAGTATCATCTCAATTGGCAAATAAAAAACATAATGTTTTATATGTATCTGGAGAAGAGTCACAAAAACAAACTAAATTAAGAGCGGATCGATTAGGTGTTACTACAGAACATCTTCTCGTATATTCTGAAACAAATTTAGAGGAAATAAGCAAAACAATTGAAAATTCAAATGTTCAATTTGTAGTAATAGATTCTATTCAGACAATCTATCATCCTGAGGTAACCTCAGCACCAGGAAGTGTTTCCCAAGTAAGGGAATGTACAGCAGAGTTAATGAGAATTGGCAAAACAAAAGGGATTGCAATCTTTATTGTGGGACATGTTACAAAAGAAGGTTCCATTGCAGGACCAAGACTGTTAGAGCATATGGTAGATACGGTTTTGTATTTTGAGGGAGAAAGACATCATACATATCGAATATTAAGAGCTGTAAAAAATCGTTTTGGTTCTACAAATGAAATGGGAATTTTTGAAATGAAGGAATTTGGATTAGAGGAAGTCGAGAATCCTTCTGAGATATTTTTAGAAGAGCGATCCCAGGGGGCCGCTGGATCAACGGTTGTTGCTTCTATGGAAGGGACTCGTCCTGTACTAGTAGAGATACAAGCACTTATTTCACCAACAAGTTTCGGAAATCCTAGGAGAATGGCTACTGGCATTGATCATAACAGAGTTCCATTATTAATGGCAGTTTTGGAAAAGAGAGTGGGGTTATTGTTGCAAAACCAAGATGCATATTTAAAGGTAGCTGGAGGAGTAAAGTTGGATGAGCCAGCAATTGATTTAGCCATTGCGGTGAGCATTGCATCAAGTTTTAGAGATAAGCCAACAAAAGCAACCGATTGTATAATTGGTGAAGTGGGATTAACAGGTGAAGTAAGAAGAGTATCTAGAATAGAGCAAAGGGTACAAGAAGCAGTAAAATTGGGCTTCGAGCGAGTTATCCTTCCGTCTAATAACTTAAGTGGCTTAAAGGCGCCGAGTGGAGTAAAACTTATAGGAGTGAACTCTGTAGGAGAGGCATTAAAAGTAGCATTAGAAGATTAATAAAAGGATAATAGCAATAATTTTTGTGAAGAATAATTTTGGAAAAATGAAAAAATAAATTGATGCTAAGTGGCATGTATGTTAAAATGTACTGTTTATATTTGACATTTTATTGTTAATAATGCTACGCTAAATTTATTCTTAAAGATAATATGTAATAATTAACGAAAATAACTTTTTCATTACAAATGAACAAATTCTCTGTAATAACAGGTTTTAAATTCTAGAATTTGTTTATAATGTGAAAGAGGAGGTGAAAGTATTGTTAAAACGCATTGTTCAAGCTGGTTTCATAATTATTGGAGGAACGCTTGGAATATTTTTTATTCCGGATTTATTGAAATCATTGACATTCGAATCGAATCTTATAAATAATCCTTATGTTTCTGCAATACTTGGTGCCATTATTTTTTATCTTATAATATTTTGGGCGGTTGACTATGTTGTTAATTTTGTTAAGTTAATGGAAGAATCTCTTGTAAGGGCTCCAATAACTGACATTATATTTGGAAGTGTAGGATTAGCATTTGGTCTTATATTAGCTTTTTTAATAGGGTACGCATTAACAGCTATAAAAGTACCAATTCTTAATACAATTGCACCCATACTATTAACGTTACTTTTTGGTTATTTAGGTTTTCAAGTTGGTTTCAAGAAACGAGATGAATTATTAACGCTTTTTACCGCTAAAAAGAAAAAAGGCACGGAAGAAGATGCTCCTAAAACGGAAAAAAATAATTTAAAAATCCTTGATACTAGTGTTATTATTGATGGAAGAATCGCTGATATATGCCAAACAGGGTTTTTAGAAGGGACAATTGTTATTCCCCAATTTGTGTTGGGTGAATTGCAGCATATTGCGGATTCCTCAGATGCTTTAAAACGTAATCGAGGAAGAAGAGGATTGGATATTCTTAATCGCATTCAAAAAGAATTGGCCATTAAGGTCGAAATCTATGAAGGAGATTTTGAGGATATTCAAGAAGTAGACAGCAAACTTGTTAAACTGGCCAAGTTGACAAATGGTGTTGTTGTAACAAATGATTTTAACTTAAACAAGGTTTGTGAACTTCAGAAGGTTTCTGTATTAAATATCAATGATTTAGCAAATGCAGTAAAGCCAGTAGTTCTTCCAGGTGAAGAAATGAAGATTCAGATTATTAAAGATGGAAAAGAACATAATCAAGGAATTGCTTATTTAGATGATGGAACAATGATTGTAGTAGAAGAAGGCCGCAATTATATTGGTAAACATATTGATGTACTTGTTACTAGTGTGTTGCAAACATCTGCAGGAAGAATGATATTTGCAAAACCTAAATTATTAGAAAAAGCATTGTAGGAATAGGAGATTGTTTTATGACTTATGAAGTCATTATACCAGCAGCAGGACAAGGGAAAAGAATGCAGGCGGGAAAAAATAAGTTGTTTCTGACAATAGATGAGGCGCCTATTTTCATTCATACATTAAAGGTTTTTGAGCAGGATTCCAACTGTAGCCGTATTTGGCTAGTGATAAATCCTGAAGAAAAACAGCAAATGCAGGAATGGATAGCTAACTTTGATATCCAAAAAATTGCTGGTCTTGTTGCTGGAGGAATAGAAAGACAATATAGCATTTATAATGCAATAAAATTGCTAGGAAACAGCGCTATAGTATTAGTACATGATGCGGCTAGACCTTTTATTAATGAAAATCAAATAAAACAATTAACAGAAGTTGCAAAAGAAAACGGTGCAGCTGTCTTAGCTGTTCCTATAAAGGATACGGTGAAAAAAGTTTCTGGTGATATAGTAGATGAGACAGTTGACCGTTCAAGCTTGTGGGCTATTCAAACCCCACAAGCTTTTCGTATTTCCATCTTAAAGGAAGCGTATGAGCAAGCATTTAAAGATAGTTTTCTTGGTACGGATGACGCAAGTTTAGTGGAACGTCTTGGGAAAGAAGTGAAAATTGTATTGGGGGATTATGATAATATTAAGTTAACAACCCCAGAGGACTTATATTTTGCAGAGGCCATTATACAAAAAAAGAAAAAAGTTAATGAAAAGGAGTAAACTAGATGTTTCGAATAGGACAAGGTTTTGATGTGCATCAGCTTGTGGAGGGAAGACCACTTATTATAGGAGGAATAGAAATCCCTTTTGAAAAAGGACTATTAGGTCACTCTGATGCAGATGTACTTTTACATACAATAGCGGATGCCTGCCTTGGTGCAATAGGCGAGGGTGATATTGGGAAACATTTCCCAGATACAGATGAGGCATTCAAAGATGCAGATTCTGCCAAATTGCTGGAACGTGTTTGGGAAATAGTAAAGTCAAAAGGCTATGAACTGGTAAATGCGGATTGTACAATTATGGCGCAAATGCCTAAAATGGCTCCTCATATAACGAGTATGCAGGAAAAAATCGCATCTTTATTAGAAACAGAAAAAAGTAATGTAAATGTGAAAGCAACTACAACAGAAAAATTAGGATTTACTGGAAGAGGAGAAGGAATTGCTTCACAAGCAGTTGTTCTATTGCAGAAAAAAGTAAGATAAACACTCTTTTAAAGAAAAAAATGTAATGATAGAATAGATTAGGTGAAAATTCAATGATTGAAATCGAGGAGGCAATAGCATGACCAACGAAATCCGTGTTCGTTATGCCCCAAGTCCAACGGGACATCTGCATATTGGGAATGCACGTACTGCACTATTTAATTATTTATTTGCAAGAAATAAAGGCGGAAAATTTATTATCCGCATTGAAGATACAGACAAAAAAAGAAATATTGAAGGTGGAGAAGAAAGTCAATTAAAATATCTAAAATGGCTTGGAATGGATTGGGATGAAAGTGTAGATGTAGGCGGTGAATATGGCCCATATAGACAATCAGAACGCACTGATATTTACAAAAAATACTATACAGAGCTATTAGAAAAAGAACTTGCCTATAAATGCTATTGTACAGAAGAAGAAATAGAAGCTGAGCGAGAAGAGCAGCTGAAAAACAATGAAACTCCCAAATACTCAGGTAAATGCCGTCACCTGACTAAAGAAGAACAAGAAAAACTTGAAGCAGAAGGAAGGAAACCAAGCATTCGCATAAAGGTTCCTGAAAATGTGGTATATGAATTTGAAGATATGGTAAAAGGTTCCGTTTCTTTTGATGCCGAAACAATTGGTGATTATGTAATGATTAAAAAGGATGGCACTCCAACATATAATTTTGCTGTGGCAATTGATGATCACCTAATGAAAATCTCTCATGTACTAAGAGGTGATGATCATATTACCAATACACCGAAACAGTTAATGGTATATGATGCATTTGGTTGGGAAAGACCGATTTTTGGACATATGACATTAATTGTGAATGAAAATAGAAAAAAATTAAGCAAACGAGATGAGTCCATTATTCAATTTATTGAACAATATGAAGAGTTGGGCTACTTGCCGGATGCATTATTTAACTTTATAACATTATTAGGATGGTCTCCAGAAGGGGAAGATGAGCTTTTCTCTAAGGATGAATTTATTAATATTTTTGATGCCACTCGTCTATCGAAATCTCCTGCGTTGTTTGATCAACAAAAATTAGCATGGATGAATAACCAATACATTAAAAAAGCTGAATTAAGCAAAGTAGTAGAATTGGCAACTCCACATTTAGTGAACGCCGATTTATTAAGTAAACAGCCGACAGAAGAAGAAAAAAATTGGGTTGAAAGCCTAATTGACCTTTATCAAGACCAAATGAGTTATGGGGCAGAGATTGTTAAACTTTCTACATTGTTTTTCAGTGATGAAATCAGCTACGAAGGGGAAGCAGCTGAAGTATTGGCGGGAGAACAAGTTCCGGCAGTGATTCGATCATTTAGAGAAGAGTTGCTGAACATGGATGAGTGGAATGCTGATAATATTAAAGCAGCTATAAAAAGAGTTCAAAAAGCAACAGGCCAAAAAGGAAAAAATTTATTTATGCCTATTCGTGTTGCGGCTACAGGCCAAACACATGGTCCGGATTTGCCAAAGGCTATTGCATTATTAGGACAAGCTAAAATAGAAAAAAGATTATTATCGATTATAGGTTAACAGATTATAAAAAATGTAATATAGTAATAAAAAGAATGATGTAAAACGTAGAAGAGGAAAAGTAAAAAAAGGAAGCATACTAGAGAGAATCACCACTGGCTGAAAGTGATTTATGCCGCTCCTTTTTTGAAGTGCCCCTCTGAGTCCGATATCGAACAGCTCTTTTTTTCGAAAGGGAGATGCAAAGGGAAAAAGTCGTTAATAGTTGACTGCTTCCATGTGCTTTTTAGTAGATTAGGCGGAACCTATCCGTTAACAAGGAAGAGTGGAGATTATTTAGCAATTAATAATCTAAACAGAGTGGAACCGCGCGTTAAAAGCGTCTCTGTCTTTTAGACAGAGACGCTTTTTTTATATGTTAAAGCTCATTGTTGATTTTGACACTGTATTGATCGGAGCGAACGCCTCTCGCTGCAATCAACAAGCAAGTTTAACAGAGCCATTATTAAAAAAACAAGGATTACATGTTTTTGCATTTATTTTCACTAGGTAAAACAATAACAATAAAAAATAAAGAGAAGTTAAAAGGAAAGTAGTGTTTGTGGGGAGGGGTACAATGTTTCGACGTATAAAAGAAGATATATCTGTTGTATTTGAACAAGATCCAGCTGCAAGAAGCTCTTTAGAAGTTATTCTCACCTATTCTGGTTTACATGCAATTTGGTATCACAGAATAGCGCATGCTTTCTACAAACGTAAATTCTTTTTTTTAGCGCGAGTTATTTCACAATTTAGTCGATTTATGACAGGGGTCGAAATTCATCCTGGAGCAAAAATTGGAAACCGTCTTTTTATAGATCATGGCATGGGAATTGTAATTGGAGAAACTTGTGAAATTGGAAATAATGTTACGATATATCAGGGGGTAACATTAGGGGGTACGGGTAAAGAAAAAGGAAAGCGTCATCCTACAGTTAGAGATAATGCCCTTATCGCAACAGGCGCTAAAGTTTTAGGATCTATAGAAATTGGAGAAAATGCTAAAATAGGTGCTGGTTCGGTTGTGCTAAAAGATGTGCCTCCAAATTCTACGGTTGTTGGTATACCTGGAAGAGTGAAGGTGCAAGATGGTGTTAAAATAGATAAAGATTTAAATCATTGTGACCTGCCGGATCCATTATCAGATCGTATAAAAGAGATGGAAGCTGAAATGTTAACATTAAAACAGCAACTAATGGAGATACAGGAAGAAAGGAGCTATAAATAATGGCTATACAAATTTATAATACATTAACAAGATCGAAGGAAGATTTTAACCCACTAGAAGAGGGTAAAGTGAAAATGTATGTATGCGGTCCAACTGTATATAACTATATTCATATTGGGAACGCAAGACCAGCTCTTGTTTTTGATACGGTTAGACGCTATTTAGAATATCGCGGCTACGATGTTCAATACGTTTCTAATTTTACGGATGTGGACGATAAGTTAATTAAAGCAGCAAATGAGTTAGGAGAAGAAGTTCCTGTCATTGCGGATCGTTTTATACAGGCATATTTTGAGGATGTGGAGGCGTTGGGCTGCAAAAGAGCAACAATCCATCCTCGTGTGACGGAAAATATGGATATTATTATTGATTTTATTGAGGCGTTAGTGGAGAATGGCTTTGCATATGAATCTAATGGCGATGTCTATTATCATACAAGAAGTTTTGACACATATGGGAAATTGTCTCATCAATCTATTGATGAATTACGTTCTGGTGCAAGAATAGCGATAGGAGAGAAAAAACAAGACTCCTTAGATTTTGCTTTATGGAAAAATGCAAAAGAGGGAGAAATCTCTTGGGAGAGTCCATGGGGAAAAGGCCGTCCGGGATGGCATATTGAATGCTCTGCTATGGTAAAAAAATATTTAGGTGATACCATTGATATCCATGCAGGTGGTCAGGATCTGACATTTCCGCATCATGAAAATGAAATTGCACAATCTGAAGCACTGACAGGCAAAACTTTTGCTCGTTATTGGATGCATAATGGATATATTAATATAGATAATGAGAAAATGTCTAAGTCTCTTGGGAATTTTATAACAGTGAATGATATTTTAAAAATTCATGACCCGCAAGTACTTAGATTCTTTATGTTATCTGTTCACTATCGAAATCCTATTAATTATAGTGAAGAAGTGTTAGAGAATACTCGTGCTGGTCTTGAAAGAATTAGAACTTCCTATGAGAATCTACAGCATAGAATAGCTTCTAGCACTGATTTAACTGATACAAATGATAATTGGTTAGGGAAAGTCACGGAGCTTCATGAACAATTTGTAACAGATATGGACGACGATTTTAATACAGCTAATGGCATTTCTGTATTATTCGAATTATCAAAACAAGCAAATTATTACTTGCTTGAAAAAACAACATCAGCAGCTGTTATTCGTGCATTTTTGAAAGAATTTGAAGAATTGTTTGGTGTATTAGGCTTGTCTTTATCAATAAAAAAAGAGTTGCTTGATGATGAGATTGAAGCATTAATTGAAAAAAGAACTCAAGCAAGAAAGGCCCGCAATTTTCAATTAGCTGATGAAATAAGAGATCAATTAAAAGTGATGAATATTATTTTAGAAGATACAGCACAAGGTATCCGTTGGAAGAGAGGATAAAGCATGATCCTCTATGAAAAGAGAGTAGATGAAAAACAGTTGAACAGCTTAGCCCTTGCCTATATGGGCGATGCTGTTCTTGAAATATATGTAAGAAGGCATTTGTTGTATAATGGGAAGGTAAAACCTAATTTGCTTCATAGAGAGGCAACAAAATATGTATCTGCAAAAGGGCAGGCAAAAGTTGTTCATCAGCTGATGGCGGATGAATTTTTTACGGAAGAAGAATATGCTGTACTAAAACGTGGAAGAAATGCAAAGTCTGGATCTATTCCTAAAAATACAGATGTGCAGACATATCGTTACAGTACTGGATTTGAATCGGTTTTAGGATATTTATATTTAGCTAATAGGGAAGAGCGGCTTGAAGAAATTATTAAAGCGGCTTTATCTATCATTGAAAACAGTTGGAGGAGCAAACAGTGAGTAGTGATTATATTGTAGGAAAAAACGCTGTGATAGAGGCATTAAAGTCAGAGCGAGATGTAAATAAGATCTTAATTGCAGAAGGGTCGCAAAAGGGGCAAATGCAGACAGTGATTGCATTGGCTAAGAATGCGAATGTTCTTGTGCAATTTGTACCAAAAAAGAAATTAGAAAGTCTTGTGGATGCTAATCATCAAGGAGTTGTAGCACAAGTTGCAGCTTATCAATATAGCGAGATAGATGACTTGTTTAAATCAGCAGAGAAAAAAAACGAAGCGCCATTTTTTCTTTTGTTGGATGAAATAGAAGATCCCCATAATTTAGGGTCTATTATGAGGACAGCAGATGCTGTTGGAGCTCATGGGATTATTATTCCCCGAAGAAGAGCGGTGGGTTTGACTGCTACAGTTGCGAAGGCTTCTACAGGAGCTATCGAGTATATCCCTGTAGTAAGGGTGACGAATATGGCTAGAACAATTGATGAATTAAAAGAGAGAGGAATTTGGATTGCAGGAACGGATGCATCAGGAAGTGAAGATTATCGCAAATTTGATGGCACAATGCCTTTAGGTTTAGTAATTGGCAGTGAAGGAAAAGGGATGGGAAGATTAATTCGTGAGAAATGCGATTTTCTTATAAATTTGCCGATGGCAGGTTCTGTTACGTCTTTAAATGCTTCAGTTGCAGCAGCAATTTTAATGTATGAGGTATATCGGAAACGTTATCCAATTGAGGGATGATAATGGATATTCTAATTGTCGACGGTTATAACATAATTGGTGCTTGGTCTGATCTGAATAAACTGAAAGTAAGTGATTTATCCGCTGCCAGAGACAGCTTAGTCGAAAAAATGGCAGAATATCAAGCATATTCTGGCTACCGTGTTATTGTGGTATTTGACGCTTATTATGTCAGAGGAACAGAGACAAAGTATAAAAATTACAAGGTGGAAGTAATTTTTACAAGAGAAAATGAAACCGCAGATGAAAGAATAGAAAAATTAGCTCAAGAACTAAATAATCGGGTAACACAAGTTCATGTAGCAACATCGGATTTTACGGAGCAATGGGCTATTTTTGGACAAGGCGCTTTAAGAATATCTGCTAGAGAACTTCAGTTGGAAATGGAAAACATAGAAGTCAACATCGAGAAAAAAGTGAAAAAAATCAAAGAAAAAAAACCTGTAGCTAAGATACCGCTAACAAAAGAAATGGAAGAAATATTCGAAAAATGGCGCCGTGGAGAGAAATGAGCAGTTGACGCTAAAAAAAAGCCTACTGTATAATGGTTTTATCCATGAATGCACAGTCGGGGGGATCTGAATGAGTGCTGACAACTGGTCTAAAAGTAACGAAAGTGTTGACAAATATTTAGAACTTGAAGATGAAGTAATTGTTGAATTAGTGCATAAAGGTGAAAGTGATGCATTAGATTATCTTATTCATAAATACCGTAACTTTGTACGTGCCAAAGCCAGATCCTATTTCCTAATTGGTGCAGATAAGGAAGATATTGTACAAGAAGGCATGATTGGTCTGTATAAAGCAATTCGTGATTTTAAAGAGGACAAGCTTTCTTCTTTTAAGGCATTTGCTGAGTTATGTATAACTAGGCAAATTATTACAGCAATCAAAACAGCAACAAGACAAAAGCATATTCCTTTGAATTCATATGTCTCTCTTGATAAACCAATTTACGATGAGGAATCTGATCGCACCTTAATGGATATTATTTCTGGAGCAAAGGTTTTAGATCCAGAAGAGCTTATTATTAATCAAGAAGAATTTGATCACATTGAAATAAAGATGTCGGAGTTATTGAGTGATTTAGAAAGAAAAGTTTTAGCTTTATACTTAGATGGACAATCGTATCAAGAAATTTCAGAAGAGCTTAATAGACATGTTAAATCAATCGATAATGCGCTTCAAAGAGTAAAAAGAAAACTAGAAAGATATTTAGAAATTAGAGAGTTTTCTCTTTAAACTCTTTAATTATTTTAGAAAACTATTTTCTATATTGGGTTATATTGACATCGATACATGTCCATGGTACAGTTTGGTAAAGATAAAAAGGACGTAGTAGGTGCTGGGTATGAGAAAGAAAGTAGTTTTGGCATGTGAAAAATGCGGCTCAAGAAATTATTCTACAATGAGCAATAATGGAGCAGAACGTTTAGAAGTTAAAAAGTTTTGCCAAAAATGTAATGCCCATACTGTTCATAAAGAAACAAAATGATTGGTATTATTAGTTGATGATAGGATACCCGTTTTAAATATGGAGGTAACGAAATGCAACGCACTGTTAACTTTTTTCAAGAAGTAGGCAGAGAGTTAAGGAAAGTTAGTTGGCCAAAAAGAAAAGAACTGACTAACTATACCATTACTGTTATTGTAACAGTCACATTCTTTGCTCTCTTCTTCGCACTTGTTGATCTGGGAATTTCTGAACTAATTCGTTTAATACTTGAATAACTGTTATTAACTCATGGTATAATGGTAAAACGATAACAAACATCTACAAAGCCCGGTAACGGGTTTTTTCATTGCTTTAAAATAAAAAGTGGTCGATATTGATAAACGTAAAGTTCGTTATATATAGACCAAATAAACTGTTTTCATTGAAGGAAAACCTTTGATGGGGATATTATTTGCAATATATTTATTAATACGTGCGGGGAGGGAAGGACGAAACAGTCCTCTTTTATGGAAAAAAATTGGTATGTGGTGCATACGTACTCTGGATATGAAAATAAAGTAAAAGCAAACTTAGAAAAACGGGTAGAAACAATGGCGATGCAAGATAAGATCTTTCGCGTTGTAGTACCTGAAGAAGAAGAAACAGATATTAGAAATGGAAAAACAAAGGTAGTAAAAAGAAAAGTATTCCCAGGTTATGTTTTGGTTGAAATTATCATGACAGATGACTCTTGGTATGTTGTTCGAAACACCCCAGGAGTAACTGGTTTTGTTGGCTCAGCTGGATCTGGATCTAAACCAACTCCGCTTCTTCCAGAAGAAGTAGAAGTTATCTTGAAAAGAATGGGCGTTGAAGAACAGCGTGTGGAGATTGAGTTTGAATTGGGAGAAACAGTTAAAGTAACAGAAGGACCTTTTGCGAACTTTACAGGCAGTGTAGAAGAAATTGATAAAGATAAAGCAAAAGTAAAAGTATTAGTAAATATGTTCGGTCGAGATACCCCAGTAGAGCTTGATTTTACACAAATTGAAAAATTTTAACCTGAAAAACTTGAAATGAATGTGAAAAAGTGTTAAGATTTCAAAGGTCAGTATTTCTTATTAAAAGAGATGAGATATTGTCAAATTTCTTTATTCATATAAAGACGATCAGATGAGTGGGAGGGGTATCCCCCTATTACCACATCACGGACTTTAAGGAGGTGTGTCTCGTGGCTAAAAAAGTAATTAAAGTTGTTAAATTGCAAATTCCAGCAGCTAAAGCAAATCCGGCACCACCAGTTGGTCCAGCTTTGGGTCAAGCAGGTGTTAATATCATGGGATTCTGTAAGGAGTTTAATGCTCGTACAGCTGAACAAGCTGGTTTAATTATTCCTGTTGAAATTACGGTTTTTGAAGACCGTTCATTTACATTTATTACAAAAACTCCACCTGCTGCTGTTTTACTTAAAAAAGCGGCTGGGATTGAGTCAGGTTCTGGTGAACCAAACCGTAATAAAGTGGCAACTGTTAAGCGTGATAAAGTACGCGAGATTGCTGAAACGAAAATGCCTGATTTAAATGCAGCTAGCGTTGAAGCAGCTATGCGCATGGTTGAAGGTACTGCCCGCAGCATGGGTATTGTTATTGAAGACTAAACCGTTTTAAGGTTTATTGATTAAGGTTGCGACAACGAGTAATCAAAAGTCGCAACCTTAATTCGTGGGAGGTAATTCCGCTAAAACCACAATTCAAGGAGGAAATATCGTTATGGCTAAAAAAGGTAAGAAGTATTTAGAAGCTATCAAACTTGTTGATCGCACTAAAGCTTACTCAATTCAAGAAGCAGTAGAATTAGTTCAAAAAACAAGTACTGCAAAATTTGATGCATCAGTTGAAGTTGCTTTCCGTTTAGGAGTAGATCCTAAGAAAGCTGACCAACAAATTCGTGGAGCGGTTGTTCTTCCGCATGGTACTGGTAAAGTTCAACGTGTATTAGTATTTGCTAAAGGTGAAAAAATCAAAGAAGCAGAAGCTGCAGGTGCAGATTATGTTGGAGATGCTGAGTATATCAACAAAATCCAACAAGGTTGGTTTGACTTTGACGTAATCGTTGCAACTCCAGACATGATGGGTGAAGTTGGTAAACTTGGTCGCGTATTAGGACCTAAAGGTTTAATGCCAAACCCTAAAACTGGTACAGTAACTTTTGATGTTACAAAAGCAGTTAATGAAATTAAAGCAGGTAAAGTTGAATACCGTGTTGATAAAGCTGGAAACATCCATGTTCCAATCGGTAAAGTTTCATTCGAAGAAACTAAACTTGTTGAAAACTTCAAAACTATTTTTGAAACAATGCAAAAAGTTAAACCAGCAGCTGCAAAAGGAACTTACATGAAGAATGTTGCTGTAACTTCTACAATGGGTCCTGGGGTAAAAGTAGATCCTGCTACTGTTTAATATAAAAGTATTTGACAAAACAAGAATGATAGCATATACTACATCTTGTTGTTAAAAATAAATAACATTTGTACCATAGACAGTAGGTGCTCTAATATCGAGCTTAATGTCCTACCGAGGTAATACGATAGATTTTAATCAGTTGTTTAATCAACTATTGTATATCCCTCCATGTCTAGCTTGATGTGGGGGTTTTTACTTTCCGGTATAAATGTATATTCTACAGGAGGTGTAAAGATGAGTGTAATTGAACAAAAGAAACAAAAAGTACAAGATATTGCTGATAAATTCAAAGCAAGTAAATCAACAATCGTTGTTGATTACCGCGGTCTAACTGTTTCTGAAGTAACTGAACTTCGTAAACAACTTCGTGAAGCTGGCGTTGAATTTAAAGTATTCAAAAACACATTAACACGCCGCGCTGCTGAAGCTGCGGATTTGGCTGGTCTTAATGATGCTTTAACTGGTCCTAACGCAATTGCTTTCAGTACGGAAGATGTTATTGCACCAGCGAAAATTCTTAATGACTTCGCTAAGAAAAATGAAGCGCTTGAAATTAAAGCAGGTGTTATTGAAGGTAACGTTGCTTCAGTTGAAGATGTTAAAGCTCTTGCTGAACTTCCTTCACGCGAAGGTTTACTTTCTATGTTGCTTAGTGTGCTACAAGCACCAATCCGCAACCTTGCTCTTGCAACAAAAGCAGTTGCAGAACAAAAAGAAGAACAAGGTGCATAATAAAATACGTTACTGTAACGTATCTTAATAAACTTATAAAAAACAAGGAGGAAAATTATAATGTCTAAAGAACAAATCTTAGAAGCAGTTAAAGCAATGACTGTTTTAGAATTAAACGACTTAGTAAAAGCTATTGAAGAAGAATTTGGTGTAACTGCTGCAGCTCCTGTAGCTGTTGCTGGTGCTGCTGGTGGAGAAGCTGTAGCTGAACAAACTGAATTTGATGTAGTTCTTGCATCTCCTGGAGATCAAAAAATCAAAGTTATCAAAGCTGTACGTGAAATCACTGGTCTTGGTCTTAAAGAAGCAAAAGAACTTGTTGATAACACTCCTAAAGCTGTTAAAGAAGGAGTTTCTAAAGAAGAAGCTGAAGAAATCAAAGCTAAACTTGAAGAAGTTGGAGCTAACGTTGAAGTTAAGTAATGTTAGATTCAAAAAGCTCGCTTTATAAGCGGGCTTTTTTCCTCTTCAAAATAATTTGCATCAAAAATGTAATCCTCTGTGATACTTCGATTATATTCCCCAATGGAGGTGGTTGATTTGACGGAACATTATTATTCCCGTACTCAAAATGTAAGTAGTGATCCAAGCTATTGGAACTATCCTTTAAATGGAAGAAGCTTCCGCTTTAAAACTGATAATGGTGTTTTCTCTAAAAAGGAAGTGGATTTCGGATCGAAATTATTGATTGAAACATATGAAGCACCTATGGTTTCTGGTGATATTTTGGATGTTGGTTGTGGCTACGGACCAATAGGCCTTTCTATTGCGAAAGATAATAGTGATAGAAAAATCCATATGATTGATGTTAATCAAAGAGCGTTAGAACTTGCAAAAGAAAATGCTGTGCTAAACGAAGTCAATAATGTTGCTATATATGAAAGTGATAGACTCTTGCAAGTAGAACATAAAATATTTGCATCTATCGTAACAAATCCGCCGATTCGGGCAGGGAAAAATATAGTTCATGATATTTTTGAACAAAGTTTCGATCATCTGGCAGCGGGTGGAGAGCTTTGGGTTGTCATTCAAAAAAAACAAGGCGCGCCATCGGCTATTGCTAAATTAGAGCAGTTGTTTCAAGAAGTAGAAGTGAAGATAAAGAAAAAAGGTTATTTTATAATCAGAGCAAAAAAAGATTGACTAGTCGAAAACGTTGTGATAGCATTGTATAATGCCAATATATTATTTTTCTGATAAGCATTTTTTTATGCAAAAAAAGTATAAAAAAGGATTAATTCGGAAAAACTAACAAAATAATACCAGAAATATGAAAATGTGGTTTTTTTTGATTTGAAAACCCTTTTTCTTTTTGTCTTATAAATAACGCGTTAAAAGTTTTTATAGGATGATAATAGATGTACTATAACGTTTGATTTGAGGGGTGAATCAGTTGACAGGTCAACTTGTTCAGTATGGACGACACCGCCAGCGAAGAAGCTATGCACGAATTAGTGAAGTTTTAGAATTACCAAATCTAATAGAAATCCAAACCTCTTCCTATCAATGGTTTTTAGATGAGGGATTACGTGAAATGTTCCAAGATATTTCACCAATTGAGGACTTTACTGGCAACTTATTGCTTGAGTTTATTGATTATAGCTTAGGTGATCCAAAATATTCAGTAGAAGAATCAAAAGAGCGAGATGTTACATATTCAGCGCCTTTGCGTGTGAAAGTTCGTCTTGTAAATAAAGAAACAGGAGAAGTAAAGGACCAAGATGTATTCATGGGTGATTTCCCACTTATGACTGAAACAGGTACTTTCGTTATTAACGGGGCTGAACGTGTTATCGTTTCTCAGTTAGTAAGATCTCCGAGTGTATATTACAATGGCAAGTTAGACAAGAACGGCAAAAAAGGGTTTACAGCAACTGTAATTCCAAACCGTGGTGCTTGGCTAGAATATGAAACCGATGCAAAAGATGTTGTTTATGTACGTATTGACCGTACACGTAAACTTCCAGTAACGGTTCTTTTACGCGCACTAGGATTCGGCTCAGACCAAGAGATTCTTGAATTAATCGGAGACAACGAATACTTGCGCAATACATTAGAAAAAGATAATACCGAGGGCACAGAAAAAGCGTTGCTAGAAATATATGAACGCTTGCGCCCAGGTGAGCCTCCTACAGTTGAAAATGCTAAGAGTTTATTAGTTTCAAGATTTTTTGATCCTAAAAGATATGATCTTGCAAATGTAGGACGTTATAAAATTAATAAAAAGCTTCATATAAAAAATAGATTGTTTGGTCAACGTTTAGCAGAGACTCTTGTTGATCCAGAAACAGGAGAAATAATAGCAGAAAAAGGCACGCTCTTAGATCGTCGTGCATTGGATCGTATTATACCAAACTTAGAAAATAATATTGGTTTTAAAACGCTTAGCCCGTATGGCGGTGTATTAGAAGATGATGTTATTGTTCAATCTGTGAAAATTTACTCTCCTCTTGATGAAGGAGATAAAGAAATTAATGTTATTAGCAATGCGTATGTAGAAGAAGAAGTAAAAAATATTTCTCCTGCAGATATTATTGCGTCTATTAGTTATTTCTTTAACCTTCTGCATGGTGTTGGTTTAACGGATGATATCGACCATTTAGGTAACAGACGTTTACGTTCTGTAGGCGAATTGTTGCAAAATCAATTTAGAATTGGTTTATCAAGAATGGAACGTGTAGTTCGTGAAAGAATGTCTATTCAAGATACTAATACGATTACGCCGCAGCAACTTATCAATATACGTCCTGTTATTGCATCCATTAAAGAATTCTTCGGTAGTTCTCAATTATCACAGTTTATGGATCAAACCAATCCTCTTGCTGAGTTAACGCATAAGCGTCGTCTATCAGCGTTAGGACCTGGGGGATTAACAAGAGAACGTGCGGGGATGGAAGTGCGTGACGTTCACTATTCTCACTACGGTCGTATGTGTCCAATAGAAACACCTGAGGGACCAAACATTGGTCTAATCAACTCTCTTTCTTCTTTTGCTAAAGTAAATCGTTTTGGATTTATTGAAACTCCGTATCGCCGAGTTGATCCGGAGACTGGATTAGTTTCAAGCCGAATTGACTACCTAACGGCAGATGAAGAAGATAACTACGTTGTAGCCCAAGCGAATGTGCGTTTAGGAGACGATGGTGCATTTTTAGATGAGGACGTTGTTGCTCGTTTTAGAGGGGAAAATACAGTGGTACGCCGTGATCGTGTTGATTACATGGATGTATCACCTAAGCAGGTTGTATCTGCAGCGACAGCATGTATTCCTTTCTTAGAAAACGATGACTCCAACCGTGCACTAATGGGTGCAAACATGCAACGTCAAGCAGTGCCTTTAATGCAGCCAGAAGCTCCAAGAGTAGGGACTGGAATGGAGTATGTTTCAGGTAAAGACTCTGGTGCTGCGGTTATTTGTAAACATGATGGTATTGTTGAACATGTTGAAGCACGTGAAGTTTTAGTCAGAAGAGTTAAAGTGATAGATGGCCAAGAAGTAAAGGGTAATCTAGATAAATATAAAATGCTTAAATTTATCCGTTCCAACCAAGGAACTTGCTATAACCAACGTCCAATTGTGGCGGTTGGAAATAGAGTGAAAAAAGGTGAAGTTTTAGCAGATGGCCCTTCTATGGAATTAGGGGAGTTGGCATTGGGTAGGAATGTCCTTGTTGCATTTATGACATGGGATGGATATAACTATGAAGATGCTATTATCATGAGTGAGCGTCTTGTTAAAGATGATGTATACACTTCTATTCATATAGAAGAATATGAATCAGAGTCTCGTGATACAAAGCTTGGACCGGAAGAAATAACTCGTGATATTCCAAATGTCGGAGAAGATGCACTACGCAATCTTGACGATCGTGGAATCATCCGAATTGGAGCAGAAGTAAAAGACGGAGATCTTCTAGTTGGTAAAGTAACTCCAAAAGGGGTAACGGAACTAACAGCTGAAGAACGCTTACTTCATGCTATATTTGGTGAAAAAGCTCGTGAAGTACGTGACACTAGTTTGCGTGTTCCACATGGCGGCGGCGGAATTGTTCATGATGTAAAAGTATTTAATCGTGAAGATGGAGATGAATTGCCACCGGGTGTTAACCAGCTTGTTCGTGCATATATTGTTCAAAAGCGTAAAATCCATGAGGGAGATAAAATGGCGGGACGCCATGGTAATAAAGGGGTTATTTCTCGTCTATTACCAGAAGAAGATATGCCGTATCTTCCAGATGGAACACCAGTAGATATCATGTTAAATCCTTTAGGGGTACCTTCACGTATGAATATCGGACAGGTACTTGAACTACATCTTGGGATGGCTGCAAGAAGTCTAAATATCCATGTTGCTTCACCAGTATTCGATGGAGCAAGGGAAGAAGATGTATGGGAAACAATTCGCGAAGCTGGAATGGCCCAAGATGCTAAAACTGTTTTATATGATGGACGTTCTGGAGAACCATTTGATAACCGTGTTTCCGTTGGAGTTATGTATATGATCAAACTTGCTCACATGGTTGATGATAAACTTCATGCTCGTTCTACTGGACCTTACTCTCTTGTAACGCAGCAACCACTGGGCGGTAAAGCGCAGTTTGGTGGACAACGTTTTGGAGAGATGGAAGTTTGGGCACTTGAAGCTTATGGGGCAGCTTATACTTTACAAGAAATTCTAACTGTTAAATCGGACGATGTTGTTGGTCGTGTAAAAACATATGAAGCAATTGTTAAAGGTGAAAATGTTCCAGAACCTGGAGTCCCAGAATCTTTCCGTGTATTAATGAAAGAACTGCAAAGTTTAGGCTTGGATGTTAAAATTCTTTCAAGTACTGAAGAAGAAATTGAGATGAGAGATACAGATGATGATGATATTCAACAAGCTGAATCTCTCACTATAGCACCTGATACACAAGAGCCTGAGTCAGAAAAAGTAGGCGTACAAGAGTAATTTTAAGCATTTAGATGAAGGCTGACACTAAAGAAAAGGGTCAGCCTTCATTAAAGTATATATACTTAATCTTTTATTATGTGGCAATTTTTTGGAATGCCTCAAGATCAAAAGGGAGGTAGGACCCTTGTTGGATGTAAACAATTTTGAATTTATGAAAATAGGTCTTGCTTCACCAGACAAGATTCGTTCATGGTCATACGGTGAAGTAAAAAAACCAGAAACTATTAATTATCGGACATTAAAACCGGAAAAAGACGGCTTGTTTTGCGAGCGTATTTTTGGTCCTACAAAAGACTGGGAATGTCATTGTGGAAAATATAAACGTGTTCGCTACAAAGGTGTTGTCTGTGATCGATGTGGTGTTGAAGTAACTCGTGCAAAAGTCCGCCGTGAACGTATGGGACATATTGAATTAGCAGCACCTGTATCACATATATGGTATTTTAAAGGGATTCCTAGCCGTATGGGGCTTGTTCTAGATATGTCTCCACGTGCGTTAGAAGAAGTTATTTATTTTGCCTCATATGTTGTTACTGATCCTGGTGATACTGCATTAGAAAAGAAACAACTTCTATCTGAAAAGGAATATAGAGCATATCGAGATAAATATGGTTCTAAATTTCAAGCTTCCATGGGAGCTGAGTCAATTAAAAAACTATTGTCAGATATTGATCTAAATAAAGATGTAGAAGGATTAAAAGAAGAATTAAAAACAGCGCAAGGACAAAGACGTACTCGTGCAATTAAACGCTTAGAAGTATTAGAAGCGTTTCGTGGATCAGGCAATGAGCCCTCTTGGATGATTTTGGATGTACTACCTGTCATTCCTCCAGAATTGCGTCCGATGGTTCAATTAGACGGGGGCCGTTTTGCCACTTCTGATTTGAATGATTTATACCGCCGTGTCATTAATCGTAATAATCGTTTAAAAAGATTATTAGATTTAGGTGCACCAAGTATTATCGTGCAAAACGAAAAACGTATGCTTCAAGAAGCTGTAGATGCACTGATTGATAATGGTCGTCGTGGTCGTCCAGTAACAGGACCAGGAAACAGACCTTTAAAATCATTATCTCATATGCTTAAAGGGAAGCAAGGGCGTTTCCGTCAAAACTTACTAGGAAAACGTGTTGACTATTCTGGCCGTTCGGTAATTGTAGTAGGACCAAACTTAAAGATGTATCAATGCGGATTACCAAGAGAAATGGCTTTAGAGTTATTTAAACCTTTTGTAATGAAAGAGTTGGTTGAAAAAGGTTTAGCTCATAATATTAAATCTGCTAAGCGTAAAATTGAAAGAGTACAACCGGAAGTTTGGGATGTATTAGAAGAAGTTATTAGAGAACACCCGGTATTGCTTAACCGTGCACCTACTCTTCATAGATTGGGAATTCAAGCGTTTGAACCAACATTAGTTGAAGGGCGTGCAATACGTCTACATCCACTAGTATGTACTGCATACAATGCAGATTTTGATGGTGACCAAATGGCTGTTCACGTTCCTTTATCTTCAGAGGCGCAAGCAGAAGCAAGACTTCTAATGCTAGCAGCACAAAATATCCTTAACCCTAAAGATGGTAAACCAGTAGTTACACCTTCACAGGATATGGTATTAGGTAACTATTACTTAACTTTAGAAAGAGAAAATGCTGTTGGTGAAGGAATGGTGTTTAATGACACTAGCGAAGCAATATTAGCATATCAAAATGGGTATGTTCATTTACACACTCGTGTAGCTGTTCGCGCAAGTTCGTTAAATAATGAGACGTTTACAGAAGAGCAAAATAAACAATTGCTTATTACGACAGTTGGTAAGTTAATCTTTAATGAAATCTTGCCTAAATCTTTCCCTTACATTAATGAACCTACAAAGGCTAATCTGGAAGAGAAAACACCAGAAAGATTCTTTGTTAAGCAAGGCACAGATATACCTGCAGTTATAAAAGAAATGTCAATAATTGATCCGTTTAAAAAGCAAATTTTAGGTAACGTTATTGCTGAGGTATTTAAACGATTTAAAATTACTGAAACATCCAAAATGCTAGACAGAATGAAGGATCTAGGTTTTAGACACTCAACAAAAGCTGGTATCACTGTTGGTGTTGCGGATATCGTAGTATTAGGTGAAAAACGAGAAATTATTGATGAAGCACAAAAGAAAGTTGATAACGTATTAAAGCAATTTAGACGCGGATTAATTACCGAAGAAGAACGTTATGATAGAGTTATTTCTATTTGGAGTGCTGCTAAAGATGTGATTCAAGCTAAACTGATGAAATCACTCGATAAAAGAAATCCAATCTTTATGATGAGTGACTCTGGGGCCCGTGGTAACGCTTCTAACTTTACGCAGCTTGCTGGTATGCGCGGTCTGATGGCCAACCCGGCTGGTAGAATTATCGAATTGCCAATCATTTCAAGTTTCCGTGAAGGATTAACAGTATTAGAGTACTTTATCTCTACGCATGGAGCTCGTAAAGGTCTTGCTGATACAGCACTAAAAACAGCTGATTCTGGTTACTTAACTCGTCGCCTTGTAGATGTTGCGCAAGACGTTATCATTCGTGAAGATGATTGTGGAACGGATAGAGGTTTATTAGTTGCAGCGCTTAAAGAAGGAACAGAAATTATTGAACCTTTAGATGAGCGTTTACTCGGTCGTTATGCTAGAAGAGCAATTAGACATCCAGAAACTCAAGCAGTAATAGTTCCTGAAAATGGATTGATAACGGAAGATCTTACTGTGGAAGTGATAGAAGCTAATATCGAAGAAGTGTGGATTCGTTCTGCTTTCACATGTAACACACGTCATGGAGTTTGTAAAAAATGTTATGGTCGAAACTTGGCAACAGGTCAAGAAGTCGAAGTAGGGGAAGCTGTCGGAATTATCGCGGCTCAATCTATTGGTGAACCAGGTACACAGTTAACAATGCGTACTTTCCATACAGGTGGGGTTGCTGGAGATGATATTACACAAGGTTTACCTCGTATTCAGGAGATTTTTGAAGCCCGAAATCCAAAAGGGCAAGCCGTTATTACTGAAATGGCAGGGGTTGTAGTAGGCATTAACGAAGGTAGAGACCGTCAACATGAGATTGTTGTTCAAGCTGAATTAGAAACTAGAACATACATGGCTCCATATACAGCACGCCTAAAGGTTGCTATTGATGATGTAGTAGAACAGGGTCAAGAGTTAACGGAAGGTTCAATTGATCCTAAAGAATTAATAAAAGTGAAGAGTGTAACTGCAGTTCAAGAATATCTTCTTCGCGAAGTGCAAAAAGTATATCGTATGCAGGGTGTTGAAATTGGTGACAAACACGTTGAAGTTATGGTCCGCCAAATGCTTCGTAAAGTTCGTGTAGTAGACGCTGGTGAGACAGATGTATTACCAGGTACATTACTTGATATCCACCAATTCACTGATGCAAATGCAAAAGCACTAAAAGCAGGGAGATTGCCGGCAACTGGAAGACCTGTATTATTAGGTATTACAAAAGCTTCTCTTGAAACTGATTCATTCTTATCGGCAGCATCATTCCAAGAAACAACGAGAGTTCTAACTGATGCAGCGATCAAGGGTAAACGTGACGAATTGCTAGGATTAAAAGAGAATGTTATCATAGGTAAACTTGTACCAGCAGGAACAGGTATGCCGAGATATCGTCATGCAGAGCCTATAACAGTAGATGAATTGTCAGAGGAATCAGTAACGGTAGAATAGCAATAAATGAATACTGAATCTATCTCTAATCCATTTTTGGGATTAGAGATAGATTCGTAAATATAAAAAAGTTTTTGTGAAAGTATTTGACATTAATATTTTAAGATGTTACTATATCAAAGGTGCTACTATTCACCTGTTGCTTTGGAGGATATAACATGTCTTATGATAAAGTAATACAGGCTAATAATTTTGTAGTAGGAACAAAGCAAACAGTCAAAGCGTTAAAATCGGGTAGCGTAACGGAAATAATAGTTGCAAAAGATGCAGATCCAGTTATAATTGGAAAGGTAATTGAAGCAGCTAGAGAAGTTAATGTACCTTTTATACTTGTTGAATCCATGAGGAAGCTTGGCCAATCATGTGGAATAGAAGTAGGCGCAGCAACTGTTGCCATAATTAATTAAATTGTTTTTATGGAATTAACCATAAAAACTTTGTTTTTGCCCTAATATGAACCACCTGGATGTGTGGGCTTTAAACATAAAAGAAGGGAGGAAAAAGAAATGCCTACAATTAACCAATTAGTACGCAAACCTCGTCGTTCTGAAAAAGAAAAGTCGAAGTCACCTGCGTTAAACAAAGGTTATAACAGCTTCAAAAAAACACAAACAGACGTATCTTCACCTCAAAAACGTGGTGTATGTACTCGTGTTGGTACAATGACTCCAAAAAAACCAAACTCAGCGTTACGTAAATATGCTCGTGTACGTTTGACGAATGGAATTGAGGTTACTGCATACATTCCTGGTATTGGACATAACTTGCAAGAACATAGTGTTGTTCTAATCCGTGGAGGACGTGTAAAAGACTTACCAGGAGTACGTTATCACATTGTTCGTGGTGCACTTGATACAGCTGGTGTTAACAACCGTATGCAAGGTCGTTCAAAATACGGTACAAAAAGACCAAAAGCAGCAAAAAAATAAAAATAAATTAACAGCATGATTGAAAGGAGGAAATCAAATGCCACGTAAAGGTCCTGTAGCAAAAAGAGACGTTTTACCAGATCCAATTTATAATTCTAAACTTGTTTCACGTTTAATTAATAAAATGATGATCGATGGCAAGAGAGGTAAATCTCAAGCTATCTTATATTCAGCTTTTGAAATCGTTGCAGAACGTTCTGGAAAGGATGCTATCGAAATTTTCGATCAAGCATTAAAGAACATTATGCCAGTTCTAGAAGTTAAAGCTCGCCGTGTTGGTGGTTCTAACTATCAAGTTCCAGTGGAGGTTCGTCCAGATAGACGTACTACACTTGGTCTACGTTGGTTAGTTAACTATTCTCGTCTTCGTGGAGAAAAAACTATGGAAGAAAGATTAGCTAACGAAATCCTAGATGCAGCTAACAATACTGGTGCATCTGTGAAAAAACGTGAAGATACTCATAAAATGGCTGAAGCGAACAAAGCGTTTGCTCACTACCGTTGGTAGGATTAGCTATCTAATAAAAATACTTTCTTATGGAAGGAGAAATACCAAATGGCTAGAGAGTTCTCCTTGGAAAACACTCGTAATATCGGTATCATGGCACATATTGATGCAGGTAAAACGACTACAACTGAGCGTGTACTTTACTACACTGGTCGTATCCACAAAATTGGTGAAACTCATGAAGGTGCATCACAAATGGACTGGATGGAGCAAGAACAAGAGCGTGGTATTACGATCACATCAGCTGCAACGACTGCACAATGGAAAGGTAACCGTGTAAACATCATCGATACCCCAGGACACGTAGACTTCACAGTTGAAGTTGAACGTTCATTGCGTGTACTTGATGGTGCTGTAGCTGTACTTGATGCACAATCTGGTGTTGAGCCACAAACAGAAACTGTTTGGCGTCAAGCGACAACTTACGGTGTACCTCGTGTAGTATTTGTTAATAAAATGGATAAAATAGGAGCAGATTTCCTTTATTCATTAGGTACGTTACATGACCGTCTACAAGCTAATGCTCATGCAATTCAACTTCCTATTGGTGCTGAAGATCAATTTGAAGGAATCATCGATTTAGTTGAAATGAAAGCAACTTTCTACGGAAATGACCTTGGAACAGATATTCAAGAACGTGAAATTCCAGAAGAGTATCAAGATCTTGCAGATGAATACCGCGAGAAGTTAGTAGAAGCAGTAGCAGAGCTTGATGAAGACTTAATGGAAAAATATCTTGGTGGTGAAGAAATCACTACTGATGAATTAAAAGCTGCTATCCGTAAAGGTACAGTGAATGTTGAATTCTATCCAGTTATCTGTGGTTCTGCATTTAAAAACAAAGGTGTTCAATTAATGTTAGATGCTGTTATTGATTACTTGCCATCTCCATTAGATGTACCATCTATTAAAGGTACTGTTCCTGATTCAGATGAAGAAATAACAAGACCATCTAGTGATGAAGAACCATTTGCTGCACTTGCATTTAAAGTTATGACAGACCCTTATGTTGGTAAATTAACATTCTTCCGTGTATATTCTGGTACGTTAAGTTCAGGTTCTTACGTGCAAAACTCTACTAAAGGTAAGCGTGAGCGTGTAGGGCGTATTCTACAAATGCATGCAAACAGCCGTGAAGAGATTTCAGAAGTACATGCGGGGGATATCGCTGCAGCAGTAGGTTTAAAAGATACTACAACTGGAGATACTCTATGCGATGACAAAAATCTAGTTATACTAGAATCTATGGACTTCCCTGAGCCGGTTATTGAGTTATCTATTGAACCTAAATCTAAAGCTGACCAAGATAAAATGACTACTGCTCTTCAAAAATTACAAGAAGAAGATCCAACATTCCGTGCACATACTAACCAAGAAACTGGCCAAGTAATTATTGCAGGTATGGGTGAGCTTCACTTAGACATTTTAGTAGACCGCATGCGTCGTGAATTTAAGGTTGAGGCTAATGTTGGTGCGCCACAGGTTGCTTACCGTGAAACATTCCGTTCTTCTGCATCAGTAGAAGGTAAGTTCTCACGTCAATCTGGTGGACGTGGTCAGTATGGTCATGTTTGGATTGAATTCTCACCAAACGAAGAAGGTAAAGGTTTTGAATTTGAAAATGGTATCGTAGGTGGGGTTGTTCCTCGTGAATATATCGCTCCTGTTCAAGCTGGACTTGAAGATGCATTGAACAGAGGAGTACTTGCTGGTTACCCTCTTGTTGACATCAAAGCTAAATTATTTGATGGATCATACCATGATGTTGATTCATCTGAAATGGCGTTTAAAATTGCTGCTTCTATGGCACTAAAAAATGCTGCTTCAAAATGTAGTCCTGTAATCCTTGAACCTGTTATGAAAGTAGAAGTTATCATTCCTGAAGAATACATGGGTGATATCATGGGTAACATCACTTCTCGTCGTGGACGTGTAGAAGGTATGGAAGCTCGTGGTAATGCTCAAGTTGTTCGTGCGATGGTTCCACTTTCAGAAATGTTTGGATATGCAACTACTTTACGTTCAAGTACTCAAGGTCGTGGAGTATTCTCTATGACGTTTGATCACTACGAAGAAGTACCAAAATCAATCTCTGAAGAGATCATCAAAAAAAATAAAGGGTAATTGTTGATTTTACCTTTTTAATCGAGTATAACTTACTATGTAGGCTTAAAAGCTGTGATATATAATCACAGCTCCAAATACTTAATTTTTTCAAATAAAAGGAGGATTTTCCTAATGGCAAAAGCTAAATACGATCGTTCAAAGCCACACGTAAATATTGGAACAATTGGTCACGTTGACCATGGTAAAACTACTTTAACAGCTGCTATCACAACTGTACTTGCTAAAGCAGGTGGAGCTGAAGCTCGCGGTTATGATCAAATCGACGCTGCTCCAGAAGAGCGTGAGCGTGGAATCACTATCTCAACTGCACACGTTGAGTATGAAACTGAAACTCGTCACTATGCACACGTTGACTGCCCAGGACATGCTGACTATGTTAAAAACATGATCACTGGTGCTGCTCAAATGGACGGCGGTATCCTAGTTGTTTCTGCAACTGATGGTCCAATGCCACAAACTCGTGAGCACATTCTTTTATCACGTCAAGTTGGTGTACCTCACTTAGTTGTTTTCTTAAACAAATGTGATATGGTAGACGACGAAGAATTATTAGAATTAGTAGAAATGGAAGTTCGTGACCTTCTTTCTGAATATGAGTTCCCTGGTGACGATATTCCTGTAATCAAAGGTTCTGCTCTTAAAGCTCTAGAAGGCGAAGCAGAATGGGAAGAAAAAATCACTGAACTTATGGCTGCGGTAGATGAGTATATCCCAACTCCAGCACGTGACACTGAAAAACCTTTCATGATGCCTGTTGAGGATGTTTTCTCAATCACTGGACGTGGAACAGTTGCTACAGGACGCGTTGAGCGTGGACAAGTTAAAGTTGGTGACGTTATAGACATCATCGGTTTAGCTGAAGAGAAAAAATCAACTACTGTAACTGGTGTTGAAATGTTCCGTAAATTACTTGACTATGCTGAAGCTGGTGACAACATTGGTGCACTTCTTCGTGGGGTTGCTCGTGAAGATATCCAACGTGGACAAGTATTAGCTAAACCAGGTACTATCACTCCACACGTAAAATTCAAAGCTGAAGTTTACGTATTATCAAAAGAAGAAGGTGGACGTCATACTCCATTCTTCACAAACTACCGTCCTCAGTTCTACTTCCGTACAACTGATGTAACTGGTATTTGTAACCTTCCAGAAGGCGTTGAAATGGTAATGCCTGGAGATAACATCGAAATGGACGTTGAACTTATTTCTTCAATCGCTATTGAAGAAGGTACAAAGTTCTCTATCCGTGAAGGTGGACGTACTGTAGGCGCTGGAGTAGTTGCTACAATCGTTGAGTAATAATAATGCTTGAAAAAGAACAGGCCAATTACTGGTCTGTTCTTTTTTTTGTTTTCAATAAAGTAGAATAAGAGTGCTTCATAACAGATTATAAAACTTGTTGTAACTTATATTTTTTTACCAGTATTTGAGATGTTGTAGTTATGATGAAAGAGCATTAATATAAGAAGAGTAATTAATAAATAAGCATTTCTATTTTAAAACATTGATAAGTGAAGTAAATTTTTTGATTATTACTTAACGACTTGTAATCCTGATATAATGTATGTATAATAATTTGAGTGTACAAAAACAACTTAAAAGAAAAATAATAAAAGTGTTGCTTTTCTTATAATGTTTATGTATAATAGACAATGTTGGTCTTTGACTGCGATGATGTGGAAGGTTGCTGACACACCCGGCCGCTTTGCCATGGCGAGTGTGTGGGAAATTTCCGCGGAGAATGTCTATTTTAAAATAGGCGAAAAGGAGGGAAAATAATGGCAAAACAAAAAATTCGTATCCGTTTAAAAGCGTATGATCATAGAATTCTTGATCAATCTGCTGAGAAAATTGTTGAAACTGCAAAACGTTCTGGTGCAGCTGTTTCTGGTCCGATTCCATTACCGACAGAGAAATCAATTTACACTATCTTACGTGCAGTTCATAAATATAAAGATTCTCGTGAACAATTTGAAATGCGTACGCATAAACGTCTAATCGATATCGTTAATCCAACTCCACAAACAGTTGATTCATTAATGCGTTTAGACTTACCATCAGGTGTAGATATTGAAATTAAATTATAATTTTTAATAAATATTAAGATTATCAGGAGGTGTGACTGAAATGACCAAAGGAATCTTAGGAAGAAAAGTAGGTATGACTCAAGTTTTTGCTGAAAATGGTAACTTGATACCAGTAACAGTAGTTGAAGCTGCTCAAAACGTAGTTCTTCAAAAGAAATCTGTTGAAACAGACGGTTATGAAGCTGTTCAAATCGGTTTTGAAGATAAACGTGAAAAGTTGGCTAACAAACCTGAAAAAGGACATGTTGCAAAAGCAAACACTGCTCCTAAGCGCTTCGTTCGTGAATTGAGAGAGGTAAGCTTAGAAGAGTATGAAGTTGGTCAAGAAGTCAAAGTAAATGTATTCGCTGAAGGCGATATTGTAGATGTAACAGGAATCTCTAAAGGTAAAGGTTTCCAAGGTTCAATTAAACGCCATGGACAATCTCGTGGACCAATGGCCCATGGATCTCGTTATCATCGTCGCCCAGGTTCAATGGGACCTGTAGCACCAAACCGCGTATTCAAAGGTAAAGCATTACCGGGACGCATGGGTGGAGAACAAGTTACTGTTCAAAACTTAGAAATCGTAAAAGTAGATGTAGAACGTAACCTTCTATTAATTAAAGGGAATGTTCCTGGATCTAAAAAAGCATTATTAAAAATTAAAACTGCTGTTAAGGCGAAGTAATTAATCTAGAAAGGAGGAAATAAGAATGCCTAAAGTTGCATTATTCAACCAAGACGGTACTCAAGCTGGAGATATCGAATTAAAAGAAACAGTATTCGGTATTGAGCCTAACAACCACGTTCTATTTGAAGCAGTTGTTATGCAAAGAGCTTCTTTGCGTCAAGGAACACATAAAACTAAAATTCGTTCTGAGGTTGCTGGTGGTGGACGTAAGCCATGGCGCCAAAAAGGTACAGGACGTGCTCGTCAGGGATCTATCAGATCTCCACAATGGCGTGGTGGTGGAACAGTTTTCGGACCGGTTCCTCGCAGCTACAGCTATAAACTTCCTAAAAAAGTTCGTAGATTAGCAATCAAATCTGCATTATCTTCTAAAGTATTAGAAGAAAATATCTTAGTAATTGAAAGCCTTGCTTTCGAAGCACCTAAAACAAAAGATTTCAAAGGGTTCTTAGGAAATCTATCTGTTGAGAAAAAAGCATTAATCGTTACTGCTGACTTAGATGAAAACGTAGCATTATCTGCTCGTAACATCCCAGGTGTAACAGTTATTACTGCTTCTGGCATCACAGTTTTAGATGTTTTAAATCATGATAAATTAATCATGACGAAAGCAGCGGTTGAAAAAGTAGAGGAGGTGCTTGCATAATGGATGCACGCGAAACGATTAAGCGCCCCGTTATCACTGAACGTTCTACTGATTTAATGGCTGACAAAAAATATACGTTTGAAGTTGATGTAAGAGCGAATAAAACTCAAGTTAAAGATGCTGTAGAAGAAATCTTTGGCGTTAAAGTTGAAAAAGTTAACATCATGAACTACAAAGGTAAGTTCAAACGTGTAGGACGTTTCGGAGGATACACAAACAAACGTCGTAAAGCAATTGTTAAATTAACTGCTGAAAGCAAAGAAATTGAATTCTTTGAAGCATAAAATATAGAAAAAAGAGGAGGGAACAGATATGGCGATTAAGAAGTATAAACCTACCTCCAACGGTCGACGCAACATGACTTCTTCTGACTTTAGTGAGATCACTACAAGTACACCAGAAAAATCATTGCTTGCTCCTTTAACACGTAAAGGTGGCCGTAATAACCAAGGTAAGTTAACAGTTCGTCATCAAGGTGGAGGTCATAAACGTCAATATCGTATCATCGATTTTAAACGTGATAAAGATGGCATTCCAGGACGCGTTGCTACAATCGAGTATGATCCAAACAGATCTGCAAACATCGCGTTAATTAATTATGTAGACGGAGAAAAACGCTACATTCTTGCACCAAAAAATCTAGAAGTTGGCTTAGAAGTTATGTCAGGACCTGAGGCTGATATTAAACCAGGTAATGCACTTCCTTTAGCAAACATTCCAGTAGGTACAGTTATCCATAATATCGAGTTAAAACCAGGAAAAGGCGGACAATTAGTTCGTTCTGCAGGTACATCTGCACAGGTACTTGGTAAAGAGGGCAAATATGTACTTGTACGTTTAAACTCTGGTGAAGTTCGTTTAATTCTTGCAACTTGCCGTGCTTCTATCGGTCAAGTAGGTAATGAACAACATGAACTTATCAACATCGGTAAAGCTGGTCGTTCTCGTTGGTTAGGTAAACGCCCAACAGTTCGTGGTTCTGTAATGAACCCTAATGACCATCCACACGGTGGTGGTGAGGGACGTTCACCTATCGGACGTAAATCACCAATGTCTCCATGGGGTAAACCAACTCTTGGATACAAAACTCGTAGCAAGAAAAACAAATCAGATAAATTCATTGTACGTAGCCGTAAAAAATAACGGGGTTGAACTACGGTTCATCGTAAGAACCGTAGAACAATCACGAAGGGAGGTTCAATCATGGGTCGTAGCTTAAAAAAAGGACCTTTTGTTGATGATCATTTATTATCAAAGATCGAGAAGTTAAGCGAAACGGAAAAAAGACAGGTTGTTAAAACTTGGTCTCGCCGTTCTACAATCTTCCCACAATTCATCGGTCAAACAATCGCTGTTTATGATGGTCGCAAACATGTACCGGTTTATGTCACTGAAGATATGGTAGGTCACAAACTTGGAGAATTTGCTCCAACACGTACTTATAAAGGTCATGCAAGTGACGATAAGAAAACAAGACGTTAATGAGAGGAGGGCATTCCAATGCAAGCAAAAGCTGTTGCTAATACAGTTCGTATTGCTCCTCGTAAAGCTCGTTTAGTCGTAGATTTAATTCGAGGTAAGCAAGTAGGCGAAGCAGTATCAATTTTAAAGCTAACTCCAAAGGCTGCTTCACCAATCATAGAAAAAGTATTAAAATCTGCTATCGCTAACGCAGAGCATAACTACGAAATGGATATTAATAACTTAGTGGTTGAACAAGCATACGTAAATGAAGGACCAACACTTAAACGTTTCCGTCCTCGTGCGATGGGACGTGCAAGTCAAATCAACAAACGTACTAGTCACATCACTATCGTTGTATCAGAAAAGAAGGAGGGATAATCAGTGGGTCAAAAAGTAAATCCAGTCGGTTTGCGTGTCGGAATCATTCGTGATTGGGAATCAAAATGGTACGCAGGTAAAGACTATGCTGATCTTTTACACGAAGACCTTAAAGTTCGTGAGTATATCACTAAACGTTTAAACGATGCATCTGTTTCTAAAGTAGAAATCGAGCGTGCAGCTAATCGTTTAAATGTTACAATCCACACTGCTAAACCTGGTATGGTAATTGGTAAAGGTGGTACTGAAGTTGAAGCTTTACGTAAAGCTTTAAACTCACTTACTGGCAAACGTGTACACATCAATATTCTTGAAATTAAAAAAGCGGATATGGATGCAAAACTAGTTGCTGAGAATATTGCTCGTCAATTAGAAAACCGTGTTTCATTCCGTCGTGCACAAAAACAAGCTATCCAACGTTCAATGCGTGTTGGTGCTAAAGGTATTAAAACAATGGTATCAGGTCGCTTAGGCGGAGCAGATATCGCTCGTTCAGAGTCTTACAGTGAGGGTACAGTTCCTCTTCATACTTTACGCGCAGATATCGATTATGCTGCTGCAGAAGCCGATACTACTTATGGTAAATTAGGCGTTAAAGTATGGATCTATCGTGGAGAGATCCTTCCAGCTAAGAAGAAAACTGTGGAAGGAGGCAAATAATATGTTACTACCTAAACGTGTAAAATATCGTCGTGTACACCGTGGGAAAATGCGCGGTCAAGCAAAAGGCGGTACTGAAGTTACTTTCGGTGAATATGGTTTACAATCTTTAGAAGCATCTTGGATTACAAACCGACAAATTGAATCAGCTCGTATTGCGATGACTCGTTATATGAAACGTGGCGGTAAAGTTTGGATTAAAATATTCCCACATAAGCCTTACACTGCAAAGCCTCTTGAAGTCCGCATGGGTTCCGGTAAGGGTGCTCCAGAAGGTTGGGTAGCAGTTGTTAAGCCTGGTAAAATAATGTTTGAAGTTGCTGGTGTATCTGAAGAGATCGCTCGTGAAGCACTTCGTCTTGCAGCGCACAAACTTCCAGTTAAATGTAAGTTTGTAAAACGTGAAGAAATTGGTGGTGAAACTAATGAAAGCTAATGAAATTCGTGACCTTACCACTGCAGAAATTGAACAAAAAGTTAAATCCTTAAAAGAAGAGCTTTTCAACCTTCGCTTTCAATTAGCGACTGGACAACTTGAAAATACAGCTCGCATTCGTGAAGTACGCAAAGCGATTGCTCGAATGAAAACAGTCATTCGTGAAAGAGAAATCGGCGTCAACAATCGATAACGTGAGAGGAGGTTCGTACAATGAGCGAACGCAATCAACGCAAAGTCTATACTGGACGTGTTGTTTCAGACAAAATGGATAAGACAATAGCTGTTGTTGTTGAAACATATAAAAAACATTCATTATACGGCAAGCGCGTGAAATACTCTAAGAAGTATAAAGCTCACGATGAGCAAAACGCAGCAAAAATCGGCGATGTAGTCCGTATTATGGAAACTCGTCCATTATCCGCTACAAAACGTTTCCGTCTTGTAGAAGTAGTAGAAAAAGCAGTTATTATCTAATTGTTCGGAAATAAGCTTCATCCCGAAGGGAGGTTACACACATGATTCAACAAGAATCACGTTTGAAAGTTGCTGACAACTCTGGTGCTCGTGAAGTACTTACAATTAAAGTTCTTGGTGGTTCAGGCCGCAAAACTGCAAACATCGGTGATGTTATCGTTGTTACTGTAAAGCAAGCAACACCAGGTGGCGTTGTTAAAAAAGGTGACGTTGTTAAAGCAGTAGTTGTAAGAACTAAAAGTGGTGTTCGTCGTAAAGACGGTACTTACATTCGTTTCGATGAAAACGCATGTGTAATTATCCGTGACGATAAAAGTCCACGTGGAACACGTATCTTTGGACCAGTTGCACGTGAACTTCGCGATAACAACTTTATGAAAATTGTATCATTAGCTCCAGAAGTACTATAATATAAATCTAATTGCCTTTAAGGAGGTGCGAAAAGATGCATGTAAAAAAAGGTGACAAAGTAATGGTCATCTCTGGTAAGGATAAAGGCAAAACTGGTGTTGTTATTGCAGCGTTTCCTAAGAAAAACCGTGTGGTTGTTGAAGGAATCAACATTGTAAAAAAACACTCTAAGCCATCCCAATTGAATCCACAAGGTGGAATCAATGACCAGGAAGCAGCTATTCATGTATCCAACGTTATGCCTATCGACCCTAAAACTGGTACTCCTACTCGTGTAGGTACAAAAACGGTTGATGGTAAAAAAGTACGCGTAGCGAAAAAATCCGGTGAAATTCTAGATAAATAGTTCAATGAAGAAGGGAGGTACAATGAATGAACCGCCTAAAAGAAAAATTTGTTAAAGAAACTACTCCTGCTCTTATGAGCAAGTTCAATTATAAATCAGTAATGCAAGTTCCGAAACTTGAAAAAATCGTAATCAACATGGGTGTTGGCGATGCTGTTGCAAATGCAAAAGCTCTAGACGTTGCTGTTGAAGAATTATCAATAATAACTGGTCAAAAACCAGTAATTACTCGCGCAAAAAAATCTATTGCAGGTTTCCGTCTACGTGAGGGAATGCCAATCGGTGCAAAAGTTACACTTCGTGGAGAACGCATGTATGAATTTTTTGATAAATTAGTATCTGTATCTCTTCCACGTGTACGTGACTTCCGTGGTATATCTAAAAAATCGTTTGATGGTCGTGGTAACTACACTTTAGGTGTAAAAGAACAATTAATTTTCCCTGAAATTGATTACGATAAAGTAAACAAAGTAAGAGGAATGGATATTGTTATTGTTACAACTGCAAATACTGATGAAGAAGCTCGTGAACTTTTAACTCAATTTGGAATGCCGTTCCAAAAGTAATCTCTAATTAGAGGGAGGCGAAGATGTGGCTAAGAAGTCAATGATTGCGAAACAAAAACGCACGCCTAAATACAAAGTACAAGAATATACACGTTGCGAACGTTGTGGACGTCCACATTCTGTGTACCGTAAATTTAAGCTTTGCCGTATTTGTTTCCGTGAATTAGCATATAAGGGACAAATTCCTGGTGTGAAAAAAGCTAGCTGGTAAAACCCCATTTTGGGAAGGAGGTTAAAACAATGGTTATGACAGATCCAATTGCAGATTTGCTTACAAGAATCCGTAATGCGAATATGGTTCGTCACGAAAAATTAGAAGTACCTGCTTCTAACATGAAAAAAGAAATCGCTGAAATTTTAAAGCGTGAAGGTTTCGTGCGTGATGTTGAATATATTGAAGATAACAAACAAGGAATTATCCGCATTTTCCTAAAATACGGTTCTAGCAACGAGCGTGTAATTACTGGACTTAAACGTATTAGTAAACCTGGACTTCGTGTTTATGCGAAAGCTACAGAAGTGCCACGTGTATTAAACGGTCTTGGTATTGCATTAGTTTCTACTTCTCAAGGAGTAATTACTGATAAAGAAGCTCGCGCTAAACAAGTTGGCGGAGAAGTTTTAGCATACGTTTGGTAATATAGTTTTAATTGAATGGAGGTGCAACTAAATGTCTCGCGTAGGTAAAAAACCAATTGAAGTACCAGCAGACGTTACAGTTACTATTGATAAAAGTACTGTAACGGTTAAAGGTCCTAAAGGTGAATTAACTCGTACTTTTAATTCAGATATTGCAATCGAATTAGAGGGTAACGTGATTAATATTTCTCGTCCATCTGACGCAAAGGAGCATCGTGCTCTACACGGTACAACTCGTGCTTTGTTAGCAAACATGGTGGAGGGAGTATCAAAAGGTTTCGAAAGAGGTCTTGAATTAATCGGGGTTGGTTATCGTGCTCAAAAACAAGGAACTAAACTTGTCTTGAACGTAGGTTACTCTCACCCAGTTGAAATCGAACCAGAAGCTGGTCTTGAAATCGAAGTACCATCAGCAACTAAAATAGTTGTAAGAGGTACAAATAAAGAACGTGTTGGTGCTCTTGCTGCTAACATTCGTGATGTTCGTCCACCAGAACCTTATAAAGGCAAAGGTATTCGTTATGAAGGCGAATTTGTACGTAGAAAAGAAGGTAAAACAGGTAAGTAATGCCGCATAGGTAAACGAAAGGAGTGACCTAAATGATTATAAAGGCTGATAAAAATCAAGTCCGCAGAAAAAGACATGCACGTGTGCGTTCTAAACTTAGCGGTACTCAAGCTCGTCCTCGTTTAAACGTGTTCCGTTCAAATAAACACATTTACGCTCAGCTTATCGATGATGTAAACGGCGTTACAATTGCTAACGCTTCTACATTAGATAAAGAACTGAACTTAGATTCTGCTAGCAACTTAGATGCTGCTGTTAAGATCGGTGAATTAGTAGCTAAACGTGCAGTAGAAAAAGGTGTTAAAGCAGTTGTTTTTGATCGCGGAGGGTATTTATACCATGGTCGCGTAAAAGCTTTAGCTGATGCTGCTCGTGAGAACGGCCTAGAATTTTAATAGATAAAGGAGGGACATAAAAAGATGCGTCGTATTGATCCAAACAAACTTGAACTAGAAGAACGCGTAGTTACAGTTAACCGTGTAGCGAAAGTTGTTAAAGGTGGACGTCGTTTTCGTTTCTCTGCTCTAGTAGTAGTTGGGGACAAAAATGGTAACGTTGGTTTTGGTACTGGTAAAGCACAAGAAGTACCTGATGCAATTCGCAAAGCGGTTGAAGATGCGAAGAAAAATCTAATTGAAGTGCCTATGGTTAGCACTACAATACCACACCAAGTAATCGGACATTTTGGTGCTGGTGAAATTTTATTAAAGCCTGCTTCTGAAGGTACTGGTGTTATCGCTGGTGGTCCAGTGCGTGCTGTACTTGAATTAGCTGGTGTAGCTGATATTCTATCTAAATCTTTAGGTTCTAACACACCAATTAACATGGTTCGTGCAACTTTAGACGGTTTAAAACAATTAAAACGTGCTGAAGACGTAGCTAAGTTACGTGGTAAATCAGTGGAAGAACTGTTAGGATAAGGAGGGAAATTAAATGGCAAACAAATTGGAAATTACCCTCACTAAAAGCGTAATTGGTCGTCCGCAAGACCAACGCGAAACAGTTAAAGCTTTAGGGTTACGTAAAGTAAACCAAACAGTTGAGCAACAAGATAATGCTGCAATCCGTGGCATGATCAATAAAGTTTCTCATCTTGTAAGTGTTAAAGAAAACTAAAATTCATTCTTCTTCAAGAAGGAGGTGCCAATATGAAACTTCATGAATTAAAACCTGCAGAAGGGTCTCGTCAAGAACGTAAACGCAAAGGACGCGGTATCGGTTCAGGTAATGGTAAAACTGCTGGTAAAGGTCATAAAGGTCAAAACGCACGTTCGGGTGGAGGTGTAAGACCAGGATTCGAAGGTGGTCAAACTCCTTTATTCCGTCGTTTACCAAAACGTGGTTTTACAAACATCAACCGTAAAGAATATGCAGTTGTTAACCTTGACGTTCTAAATCGTTTTGAAGATGGAGCAGAAGTTACTCCAGAACTTCTTATCGAAACAGGAATCGTTAGTAACGAAAAAGCAGGAATCAAAATTCTTGCAAGAGGCAAAGTAGAGAAAAAGCTTACAGTCAAAGCACATAAATTCTCCTCTGCTGCAAAGGAAGCTATTGAAGCTGCCGGCGGTCAAACTGAGGTGATCTAATGTTTCAGACAATCTCCAATTTTATGCGCGTGGGTGAAATAAGACGTAAAATCATATTCACCCTATTAATGTTGATTATATTTCGTATTGGAACCTTTATACCGGTTCCATACGTTAATGCGGATTACTTACAGTCACAAGATGCATTTAGTGCCTTTGGGATTTTAAATACCTTTGGCGGCGGTGCATTGAAGAACTTTTCCATTCTTGCAATGGGGATTATGCCATATATTACAGCATCTATTATCGTAAGCTTATTGCAAATGGATGTTGTTCCGAAGTTCACAGAATGGTCTAAACAAGGTGAGGTTGGCCGCCGTAAATTAACGCAGTTTACACGCTACTTTACAATTGTTTTAGGGTTCATACAAGCTTTTGGAATGTCATATGGCTTTAATAATCTTGCAGGTGGAGCATTGATAACAAAATCGGGTATAACTTCTTACTTGGTTATAGCTGTTGTATTAACAGCTGGAACTTCTTTTCTTATGTGGTTAGGTGAACTAATCACAGCAAAAGGGGTAGGAAATGGTATCTCGATTATTATCTTTGCAGGTATCGCAGCAGGAATTCCATCTATTGCTAACCAAATTTATGCTCAGCAATTTGATAATCCTGGTGATCAACTTTTCTTGCGCATAGCAACAATGCTTCTACTTTTAGTGGCAATTGTTGCAATTGTTGTAGGAGTTATATTTATACAACAAGCACTTAGAAAAATACCTATCCAGTATGCTAAAAGAATGGTTAATGGCAATAGCGCAGCTGGTGGACAATCAACGCATTTGCCGTTGAAAGTAAACTCTGCTGGTGTTATTCCAGTTATCTTTGCAGTTTCGTTTCTTGTAACTCCAAGAACGATTGCTTCATTCTTTGAGCAAAATGATGTAACAACTTGGATTCAAAATGTATTTGATTATACTCATCCAATTGGAATGATTATATATACAGTACTTATTTTTGCATTTACCTATTTTTATGCGTTTATTCAAGTTAACCCAGAACAATTGGCAGAGAACTTAAATAAACAAGGTGGATATATTCCAGGTATAAGACCAGGTAAAAATACGCAAGAATATTTAACACGTGTTCTATCTCGTTTAACATTAGTAGGTGCACTCTTCTTATCCGCTATTGCAATTTTACCTGTTTTCTTCATTAAGATAGCAGATTTACCACAATCTGCTCAAATTGGTGGAACAAGTATACTAATTGTAGTCGGTGTCGCTTTAGAAACAATGAAGCAATTAGAGACGCAACTAGTTAAACGTCACTATAAAGGTTTTATTAAATAGAGTAATTTAGGGGACATATGTCCCTTGAATTATATGTTAAAGACTTTAGGGGGAATACGCATGAATTTGGTCTTAATGGGACTCCCTGGCGCAGGTAAAGGTACACAAGCCGAGAAGATTGTCGATAAATATGGCATCCCTCATATCTCAACTGGTGATATGTTTCGTGCTGCAATGAAAGATGAAACAGAGCTTGGGCTAAAGGCAAAATCATTTATGGATAAAGGTGAATTAGTACCAGATGAAGTTACAATTGGTATTGTTCACGAAAGACTTAGTAAGGAAGACTGCAAGAGAGGTTTTCTTCTTGATGGATTCCCACGTACAGTACCACAAGCTGATGCTTTAGAGGGTATCTTGTTTGATTTAGGAAAGAAACTAGATTATGTTATCAATGTTCAAGTAGATAAAGATATTTTAATGGAAAGATTAACAGGTCGCCGCATTTGCAAAAGTTGCGGGGCAACATATCATTTAGTATTTAACCCACCAGCACAATCTGATGTATGTGATCGTTGTGGTGGCGAGTTATATCAACGTGCTGATGATAATGAAGCAACTGTTAATAATCGTTTAGAGGTTAATATTAAACAATCTCAGCCATTACTTGATTTCTATGGAGCAAAAGGTTATCTAAAAGATGTTGATGGCCAACAAGATATTCAAAAAGTATTTTTAGATCTTGATGTTTTGCTAAGTACTTTAAAATAAACAATCGTTTATTCCATACTTTTGCTTAGACTAATCTGAATCTAGCATGGACTTAAATCAGAGTTAACAAATAGAAGAATTGGGATGAAATGGCTAAGGAGTTTATTCCTAAACATGATGCATTTCCTTTTTTCAAAAGGTATAATAATTTTTATGGTTATATCTGTAACAAATAAAGTATAACCATGTTGTTTAAACATGTTTATCTTCGTTTAAAAGATTAATCAATTTAGATAATTGGTGCAGAGTATTTTGGATTTCATGGTAGCTCCGCTTGACTTGCTTTTTTATCTAGTAGTGAAGAAGGTAATGTAACTATTATTCTTTCTATTATGGACATACGGTATTGTACCAGGTGTGCGCTATTGATAACTCCTATTTATTATATTAGATGCGGAATCTAAGTGACTTTTTTGAGTGTATAAGGTATGTGCTTATAAAAATAGGGATACACTCTAAGGGAAGATTATCCTTTAATGGTTATTTTCTATCTGCACATAATACTGGAATGTTATTAAAAGATTCGGTAAGATATTACACTAGCTAATGATAGAATATTGCTGGAAGAAAGTATAATGTTAGTTCTCTGACATACTATCTACAACAAAGTTTCTAACTAATGCCTATAGTAATGCGGTAGCATTAATTAATTCTGAATAATATTTCGTAAACTTTTACAATAATATTGTAAATTATAGCGGACGAAATTGCTTATTATATGTTATAATTATTTGGTTGCTGTCAAATGGCAATTCATTATATTATAAGAAGAGTTCAGATTAGTTTGATGTAAACGGATCGTGTTTTAAGCGAAAAGTTGCACTTTACTATAGTAAGATAAACGTGATTTCGTATTTAAATAAGGAAGGGAGACATATTCGATGGCTAAAGACGATGTAATCGAAATAGAAGGCACAATAACTGAAACTTTGCCGAACGCCATGTTTAAAGTAGAATTAGAAAATGGTCATACTGTATTGGCTCACGTTTCTGGTAAAATTCGTATGCATTTTATTCGTATTTTACCTGGTGATAAAGTAACGGTTGAGTTATCTCCATATGACTTAACTCGCGGAAGAATTACTTACCGCTTTAAATAATCTGATTGCACTCCGTACTATCAAGGAGGTTAGGATAATGAAAGTTAGACCATCTGTAAAACCAATCTGCGAAAAGTGTAAGGTTATCCGCAGACGTGGGAAAGTTATGGTTATCTGTGAAAACCCTAAACATAAACAAAAACAAGGTTAATAAAAAGGAGGTGCGCATATAGATGGCACGTATTGCTGGTGTGGATATTCCACGTGAAAAGCGTGTAGTAATTTCATTAACATACATTTATGGTATTGGAAAAAATACTGCACAAAAAGTTTTAGCTGAAGCAGGAGTTTCTGAAGATACTCGTGTGCGTGATTTAACGGAAGATGAATTAAACAAAATCCGTAATATCATTGACAAATTAAAAGTTGAAGGTGATCTTCGTCGTGAAATCTCTTTAAACATTAAACGTTTAATGGAGATTGGATGTTATCGTGGTCTTCGTCACCGTCGCGGTTTACCGGTTCGTGGACAAAATACGAAAAACAACGCTCGTACACGCAAAGGTCCTCGTAAGACTGTAGCTAACAAGAAAAAATAATCAGTAAAGGAGGTACTATAAATGGCACGTAAAACTAATACACGTAAACGTCGTGTTAAAAAGAATATAGAAGCAGGTATTGCTCACATTCGTTCAACATTCAACAATACAATAGTTACAATTACTGATGTTCATGGAAATGCTCTTTCTTGGTCAAGTGCTGGAGCTCTTGGATTTAGAGGTTCTCGTAAATCTACTCCATTTGCTGCACAAATGGCTGCAGAAACTGCTGCAAAAACTTCTATGGAACATGGTATGAAAACTCTTGAAGTAACAGTTAAAGGACCAGGTGCTGGCCGTGAAGCTGCAATTCGTGCTCTTCAAGCTGCAGGTCTAGAAGTTACGGCAATTAGAGATGTAACTCCAGTTCCTCATAATGGCTGCCGACCACCAAAACGTCGCCGAGTTTAATTTTTCTGTATAAAATTTATATCCTTGTCTATAATGGGATATGACTGAAGCTTTTTAAATGATTACAGAAAAATTTTTCCAGTTGTTGTGCACAATGCGGGAACGTAAACATGGGGAATTTCGGCTAATAATTTAGCTGAGGTTTCGACGTTTTGAAGGAGGGTATATTTTGATGATCGAAATAGAAAAACCAAAAATCGAAACGGTTGAGATCAACGATGAGGCCAAATACGGCAAATTCGTCGTAGAGCCACTTGAGCGCGGATATGGTACTACTTTGGGTAACTCCTTACGTCGTATTCTATTATCCTCACTCCCTGGTGCCGCTATCACATCCATTCAAATTGATGGGGTACTTCATGAGTTCTCAACAATTGAAGGCGTCGTAGAAGATGTAACATCTATCATATTAAACATCAAAAAACTAGCATTGAAAATCTATTCTGATGATGAGAAAACTTTAGAAATAGATATTCAAGGTGAAGGTGTAGTTACAGCAGCTGATATTACACATGATAGTGACGTAGAAATTTTAAATCCGGATCTTTATATTGCTACATTAGGTTCAAATGGGAATATGCGTATGCGTTTAACAGCTAAGCGCGGACGTGGTTATATTCCTGCTGAACAAAATAAGCGTGAGGATCAGCCTATTGGTGTAATTCCTATTGACTCTATTTATACACCTGTATCTAGAGTATCTTATCAAGTTGAGAATACTCGTGTTGGTCAATTGACTAATTATGATAAATTAACGTTTGACGTTTGGACTGACGGTAGTACAGGTCCTCAAGATGCAATTGCACTTGGTGCAAAGATCTTAACGGAGCATTTGAATATCTTTGTTGGTTTAACTGATGAAGCGCAAAATGCTGAGATTATGGTTGAAAAAGAAGAAGATCAAAAAGAAAAAGTTCTTGAGATGACGATTGAAGAATTGGATTTATCTGTTCGTTCTTATAACTGCTTAAAACGTGCTGGTATTAATACAGTACAAGAGCTAGCTAATAAAACAGAAGAAGATATGATGAAAGTTCGAAATCTAGGTAGAAAATCTCTTGAAGAAGTTAAACATAAGTTAGAAGAACTTGGCTTAGGCCTAAGAAAAGACGACTGATTGAACATTTAATGATAACAGTCATCTTAGAATTTCAACAAAAGGAGGGAATCTCACATGGGTTACAGAAAGTTAGGACGTACTAGTGCACAACGTAAAGCTATGTTACGCGACTTAGCAACAGACTTAATCATCAATGAGCGAATTGAAACAACTGAAGCTCGTGCAAAAGAACTTCGTTCTGTTGTAGAAAAAATGATTACACTTGGTAAGCGTGGAGATCTTCATGCTCGTCGTCAAGCTGCTGCATACATTCGTCATGAAGTTGCTAATGCTGAAACAAACCAAGATGCAGTTCAAAAACTATTCAGTGATGTTGCTGGTCGTTACAATGAACGCCAAGGCGGATACACACGCATTATGAAATTGGGACCTCGTCGTGGAGACGGAGCACCAATGGTAATCATCGAGTTAGTTTAATAGACACTTAAAAGACAACAAGGGTGCGGGACAGTTTATATTGATATGAAACTTGTTCGAGTACCCTTTTTCTTTAATTGGATTAAACTATTATTAACAGGCCACCTATAGAGTGTTACGATGAGCGTTAATGAAAGAAGAAATAAAATAATGTTAATGACTCGTCTAGCTCGTGCACCTCATTTATATTAATATTATAAATAGAGGTGCGGGCTTTTTTGTATTTTTTAATGAACTTTGCTGGGTGCTACGAGATGGATAGCATAAGAGAAAACAGATTAACCTTAGGTAGAATAATGTAGAGAAGTATAATGGGGATTATCACTCAATAATCTTATGTTAAACCAATTCAAAGCTCGCCCAATTGGCGGGTTTTCTTTTTATTTAAAAAGACGTGGAGGAAAATAGATGAACCAAAAAGTACTGGTATCTGTTGAAAATGTATCCTTCCGATATAATGAAGAAGGGGATAAGGCTTTGGATGACGTTTCTTTTCAGGTCAAAGAAGGGGAATGGGTGGCCATTGTCGGTCATAATGGCTCTGGAAAATCTACTCTTGCTAAGTTATTAAATGGTTTGTATTTTCCTAATGAGGGTTCTATTATAATTGATCATAATGTATTATCAGAGGATTCTGTATGGGAAACGAGAAAAAAAATAGGGATGGTTTTTCAGAATCCTGATAATCAGTTTGTCGGCACAACTGTAAAGGATGATGTGGCTTTTGGTTTAGAAAATAATGGGATTCCAAGAGAAGACATGATAAAAAGAGTGGAGTATGCTTTAAGTAAAGTAAAGATGTTATCTTTTCTCGATCAAGAGCCGCACCATCTATCGGGGGGGCAAAAACAAAGGGTTGCAATTGCAGGCGTTATAGCACTAAAACCTGCTGTCATCGTTTTAGATGAAGCTACATCTATGTTAGATCCACAAGGTAGAGAAGAAGTATTGCAGCTTATTAAAGAATTGAGAGAACAGAAAATGACCGTTATTTCGATCACTCATGATTTAGATGAGGCATCCAAAGCTGATAAAATTATTGTAATGAATAAAGGAAAAGTATATGCAGTAGGAACGCCAGCGGAAATATTTCAATTAGATAAAGAACTAATAGAGATAGGCTTAGATATTCCTTTTACAATTAAGTTAAAAAGTGAATTAGCTAATAAAGGAATAAATCTTATGAATGTATATTTATCAGAAGAAGAGTTGGTGACAGAATTATGGACATCTCACTTCAAAAAGTAGATTATCGTTATCAAGTTAATACGCCTTTTGAAAGATTAGCTATTCAAAATGTAGATATAGATATATCAAAAGGAATATATATGGCGATTATTGGACATACAGGTTCAGGGAAGTCTACCGTATTACAGCATTTAAATGGACTATTGATTCCCTCTGAAGGTATAGTTATTATCGGTGATAGAAGACTTGAAGCTAAAAAAAGGCATAAAAACTTGCGGACTATTCGTCAAAAAGTAGGGATTGTCTTTCAATTTCCGGAACAACAGTTATTTGAAGAAACGGTAGAAAAAGATATATGTTTTGGTCCCTTGAATTTTGGGATTTCAGAAAATGATGCAAAACTGCGTGCTAAAAAAGCGTTAGCTGAGGTTGGTCTATCAGAGGACGTGCTTCAAAAGTCTCCTTTTGACCTATCAGGAGGACAAATGCGAAGAGTGGCGATTGCTGGGGTGTTAGCTATGGAACCAGATGTGCTAGTCCTTGATGAACCTACAGCTGGCCTTGATCCAAAAGGCCGAAAAGAAATCATGGATATGTTTTATGACCTGCATAAAAAAAGAAACCTAACAACTGTGCTTGTTACACATAGTATGGAAGATGCTGCTTTATATGCGGAGAAAATAGTGATTATGAATAAGGGAAAAGTATATAAAAGTGGAACACCAGAACAAATATTTTCTAAAGCTGATGAATTGCAAGAAATTGGATTGAATCTTCCGGAGGTTGTGCGTTTTCAACAAAAGATAGAAGCTAGATTTGGAAGAAAGATGAAACAAGTTCATTTAAATATGGAAAGTTTTATATTAGAGTTTGTAAGTTATTTGAGAGAGGGCGTAGAAAGCACATGATGGGGAAAATGCTGATTGGCCGATTTGTGCCTCTTGATTCAACTTTGCACCGTATGGATCCACGAGCCAAACTAATTGTAGTTTTTTTATTTATCTGTATTGTTTTTTTTGCAACGAACAGTTGGGGCTATTTGCTTTTAATAGCATATGTACTTTTTATGACGATTCTTTCCAAAGTGCCTATTAAATATATATATATTGGATTGAAGCCAGTATTATGGTTAATACTATTTACTTTTTTTCTTCATCTTTTTTTTACTAAAGAAGGAGATTTGTTCTTTCATTATGGCTGGATTAGTATATATGAAGAAGGGGTACGAATGGGTATTCTTATATCGATTCGGTTCTTTTTGCTTATTATTATGACATCGCTACTCACTTTAACTACAACGCCGATTGAATTGACGGATGCTATTGAAACTTTATTAGCACCATTAAAAAAGGTGAAATTTCCTGTTCATGAGCTTGCTTTAATGATGTCCATCTCACTGAGGTTCATTCCTACCTTGATGGATGAAACAGAAAAAATTATGAAAGCTCAAATTGCAAGGGGTGTAGAATTCTCTAGTGGGCCAATAAAGAATCGTATAAAGGCAATTGTCCCTCTTTTTATCCCGTTGTTTGTTAATTCATTTAAACGAGCTGAAGAATTGGCTATTGCAATGGAAGCTAGGGGATACCAGGGTGGAGAAGGACGCACTAAGTATAGGCAGCTAACATGGCAAATGACAGATACTGTAATGATTATTATATTGCTTCTAGTTACTGCATTCCTTCTGTTATTAAGAGGATAATGGAGAAAAATATGCAACGATATAAATGTGAAATAATCTACGATGGCTCTGCTTATTGTGGCTTTCAAATTCAACCGAAAGACCGAACTGTACAAGGAGAGATAGAAAGAGCATTAAAGAAGCTGCATAAAGGCGTAGATGTTAAAATCCAAGCCTCTGGGCGAACGGATGCAGGCGTACATGCAGTGGGACAAGTTATTCATTTTGATTCAGATTTAGATATTCCTATAGGAAAATGGGAGCTAGCGTTAAATACGCTTTTGCCGCATGAGATTGTGGTAGCTAAAACAGAAGCTGTTAGTAATAATTTTCATGCTAGATATAATGTTACTGGTAAGGAATATCGCTATTTTATTCAGCTAGGCGAAAGAAGAGATCCCTTTAAACGTAATTATGCTTATTATTATCCATATCCATTAAATCTTGATGCCATGAGAGAGGCAATGAATTATTTTGTTGGAGAATTTGATTTCACCAGTTTTTGTTCAGCAAAAACGGATAAAGAAGATAAAATAAGAAAAATTACCTCCATGGAGTTAATAGAAGAAGAGAATATGTTAATATTTAGCTTTAAAGGAAATGGTTTTTTGTATAATATGGTACGTATTATTATTGGCACTCTTTTAGATGTTGGAAGAGGGAAAAAACGTCCCGATTCTATCCCTGCTATCATTGCAGGAAAAGATCGAAAACTTGCTGGTAAAACGGCTTCTGCTAATGGTTTGTATTTATGGAAAGTGCATTATTAGAGAAAAGAATAGAGTTTTTTTGTTTTTCAAAAAAAAACTCATAACAACTAATCCTGGTGTAACATTTCCTTGACATATACAATTCTAGGATATATCATAATATGGTATGTATTTTAACCCCACATTAAGCCCCGGAACTTAATTGTGTGAACATATAGACGTAATAAAACTTAAATTAATTTATTGAAAAAATTTCAATTTCAGGAGGGAAAACTAATGCGTACAACGTTTATGGCTAATTCAAATACTGTTGATCGTAAATGGTACGTTATTGATGCTGAAGGCAAAACTTTAGGTCGTCTTTCTAGTGAAGTGGCATCAATACTACGTGGTAAACATAAACCAACTTTCACACCACATGTGGACACTGGTGATAATGTTATTATCTTAAATGCTTCAAAAATCGAATTGACTGGTAAAAAATTAACTGACAAAATTTACTACCGTCATACAATGCACCCAGGTGGATTAAAATCAAGAACAGCATTAGAAATGCGCACAAACTACCCTGAGAAAATGTTGGAACTTGCTATTAAAGGCATGCTTCCTAAAAATTCTCTTGGTCGTCAAATGTTTAAAAAATTACATGTATACGCTGGTAGCGAGCATCCGCACCAAGCACAACAACCAGAAGTTTACGAACTTCGCGGATAATTATTAAGGGAGGTAAAAGAAATGGCACAGGTTCAATATATCGGTACTGGTCGTCGTAAAAGCTCCGTTGCACGTGTTCGTTTAGTTCCAGGCGACGGTAAAATCATCATCAATGGTCGTGAAATCGAAACTTATATTCCGTTTGCAGCTTTACGTGAAGTTGTTAAACAACCATTAGTAGCTACTGAAACAACTGGAAGCTACGATATTCTAGTAAATGTTAGCGGTGGAGGATATACTGGTCAAGCTGGAGCTATCCGTCATGGTATCGCTCGTGCTTTACTTCAAGCAGATCCTGAATTCCGTCCAACATTAAAACGTGCAGGATTATTAACTCGTGACGCTCGTATGAAAGAACGTAAAAAATACGGTCTTAAAGGCGCTCGTCGTGCACCTCAGTTCTCAAAACGTTAATTATTATACGTTTCGAAGGCTCTCAAGCTTTTTGCTTGGGGGTCTTTTTTATATTCCAGATATGATACTCTTTTAGTTTCTTTATATATCATTTTGTGAGAAGAAGGAAAAATAATGCATAAGTTGGTGAGAATAAAGTCTGCCTACTATTGGATAGTATTTATAAAAGGAGTAATGATAGTGTTTCAAGAAATAATTGAATGGGCTATGCTAATAATTCCTATTATTTCTTTGTTTTTTCTGCAAAAAGGAGCGTTTAGAAAATATTTATCTGTTTCTCTTTTTGTTACAATTATAAATTCAATTATGTACTTGGCCCCGTGGCATTATAATTGATGGAGGGAAATTGGGCTTTTTAATTAGGATAATATAATTCCTATACACTGGGTGTTTGTTGCTTATCCGATTGCGACTATTTGGATTTTTACGTATACGTTTAGACGTTTTAAGCTATATTGTTTAAATGCTTTACTAGATAGTTTTTATGTTTATGGTTGGTATCCTCAGCAATAATAAAGCCTTTTGCAACATTGCTTATCATGTTGACTGTAAGTATTATTATTTATGGATTTCAATGGTGGTATGAGAAGCAGGATAAGTAAATTTCTCCATTCTTAGCAATAATCATATATATTGGATATGGAAATTTTAAAGGTGTTAGTATCACTCGTTAATCTTAGAAAAAACTAAATTAAGGGGTGAGACACATAGTGACAGTTATTACAAATTTTGATTTAAAAAAAAGAGAAAAACAAATTAAATATGAAAGATCTATACTACGGGACATTTCTATTAAGGACTTAAAAGAAAAAGTAGCAAGGTGCTTTGGATCTTCTAATTTAACTTCTAGTATGATTATGACCTCGGGAATTGAAGAGGCTTGTTATGATGTAGCGATTGAAGCATTTTTACTTGGAGCAAATTTTAGCAAATTCAATATGTATGGTGAAAGTGAACAAGAGGTAAAGCAGAGATGTATAAATGAAGATAGACATCTGAAGGATACTTTATTTCATTTTTTATTATATTGGGGAAGCAAAGAAAGCAGCAAAAATGAATCTCTTCTTTATTTATGTGAGCAATTTGTGGACGAGTGGTGGAATGAAGGGTTTGAGAAGGCGAATAAAAGAAGAAAATTAAAACTTCATTAAGTGTAATAGGGCAGTTGGTTTTCTAACGTAAAGTTAGCGAGCTGGCTGCCTATTTAGTTGTACTTTCAGTTCTAAACGATTTCCTTGTCCCATATAGTATTGTTAAGGACGAGCAGGTAGGGAGGATTGACTAGAGTCGTGAATAAGAAAATGAAAATAAGTATATTTACAATAGGATTGATGCTCCTGTTTTTTATTTTGCAATATGACTTTTCAAATGATGATTCATGGGATGCGTGGAATCTACCTTTAACTGGAAAGATTATTGTCATTGACCCAGGTCATGGTGGCCCAGATGGCGGAGCAGGAGATAAAGATGTTTTAGAAAAGGATGTTGCCTTAAATGTGTCTTTGAAAATAAGAGATTATTTACAGGAACAAGGGGCACTAGTTATTATGACTAGGGAAGAGGATAAGGATTTAGCGAGCGAAAATACAAGGGGCTATCGTAATCGTAAAGTGGAAGATTTAAAAGAAAGATTGAATATCATTAACAAATCGGACGCGGATTTCTTTTTAAGTGTTCATTTAAATGCAATTCCTTCCTCTAAGTGGAGCGGGGCACAAACGTTCTATGCTCCGCATATTAAAGAAAATGAAGTAGCTGCTAAATTTATTCAAGATGAGTTAATAGAAAATTTAGAAAATACAACGAGAAAAGCAAAGCCTCTCGGAAGTGTGTATATATTAAAATATGCTGAAAAGCCAGGAGCTCTTGTAGAAATTGGTTTTTTATCTAATCGGACTGAAAAGTTAAATCTAATGGATGAGAGTTATCAAAATAAAGTAGCTGCTTCTGTTTATAAAGGAATTAATCGTTATTTCACAAATGAAGAAGAAATTAAAGTCGAGGATTAAATGATTGAGAATGATAGGGTGAGCTAAGAGAGATAGAATACTCTCTTTTTTTCTATGTAGATATATTGTGAAGAATAGTTTTGCGGTTTAGTGAAGTCTTTAATGTAAACGTTATAAAAATATATGCTATAATATTTGGTAAAATGAGGGGGATTGTCATGATAACAAAAGATGAAATAGAAAATCTAGTAGAGAGTATGATAGATCCTTTTTTACATAAGACATTATTAGAATTAAATTCCATTAAAGATTTAAAATGGGATGAAGAGAAAAAACATGTCAGTATAAAGATTGCGGTTGCACAGTTAGGCACGCAAGCTCAATTGGAGTTACAAGAAAATATCGTTTCCCTTTTGAAAGGAAATGGTGTAGAGAGTGTGGGGTTGCGATTTAGCGAGCTACCAAGTGGATTAGTAAATGAAATGCTTGAGAATAAGAAAGATAGTGGAAACCCTGTGTATATAGCTATTGCAAGTGGAAAAGGAGGAGTGGGAAAATCAACTGTTTCTGTAAACCTTGCAGTAGCCCTTGCGAGATTAGGGAAAAAGGTTGGAATAATGGATGCTGATATATACGGATTTAGTGTTCCAGATATGATGGGAATCTCTAAGCGTCCTCTTGTCGAAAATGAAAAAATTATACCGGTGGAACGTTTTGGAGTAAAAGTAATTTCAATGGGTTTCTTTGTAGAGGATAATGCCCCGATTATATGGAGAGGGCCAATGCTTGGTAAAATGTTAACTAGTTTTCTAGAGGAAGTACAATGGGGAGAGTTAGATTATCTCATTTTAGACTTGCCTCCAGGAACAGGAGATGTCGCTTTAGACGTCCATACAATGCTCCCTGCGAGTAAAGAGGTTATTGTAACCACACCACATCCGACTGCTGCTTTTGTTGCGGCAAGAGCGGGGGCGATGGCCTTAAAGACAGAACATGATATATTGGGTGTCATTGAAAATATGTCTTATTTTGAAAGCAAAGTTACTGGTGAAAAAGAATATGTATTTGGTAAGGGTGGAGGAATTAAACTAGCAGAGGATTTAGAAGTTCCACTTTTAGGACAGCTTCCATTAGCACAACCGGACTGGAATACAGAAGATTTTGCTCCATCAGTTTATCAAGAGAACCACATGTTAGGTGAAAAATATAAAGAAATAGCAGAGCATATAATCAATGTACTGAAATGATAGAAACAAAAAGGAACTGCTTATTTTATAGAAGTTCCTTTTTGTTTCTGCTAAGATTTGCTGTTTGTAGTGTCTTGGTTAGACGCTGCTTCTTTTGCTGCTTTATCTAAAAGTTCTTGAAACTTACTTTTAAAAGTGGGGGTATCCATTGTTTCTTGCATGATTTTTTCTAAATGTTCCCGGTACTCTGTACTCTTTAATACTTTTTTTATTTCGGATTCTATTGATGGATCTTGCAAAAGCTCTACCATCATTTTTCTATATTCCGAGTCTTTCATTAAGTTTTTCAGTAACTTTTCATTTTCCGTTTTCATACTTTTAGCCATTGTTTCGGCAAATTCTGGATCTTTAAAATTCTCTTTCCAAAATTCAGCTGCTTTATCTGAAGTTAAAGTTTTTTCAATCGTTTCATTTATTGTTTTTTCATTCATAACTAAGTTTTGTTTTATTTCTTCATCACTAATAACGTCACGAATAGCTTTTTTTCCATCGTCTGTTTTTAATATATCAACGATCATTTTTTTTGTTTGATCATAATCCATTTGAGAAGAGGAATCACTATCAGAACATCCACTTAAAATTCCGATCAGTAAAAGAAGAATTACCACTCCTTTTTTTAACATCATTAACTGCCCCTTTCGTGATATATATATCCTAGATGTATTATGCCTGCTAATTATCTATAGTATTTCACATAAAAAAATAAAACATGCGAAAAGTTTAGTCGAGCTAACTTTTCGCATGTTTTATCCTATTAATTAATTTCTTTAGATTTTGAATGTGCATTTGATATCATCGAAGAAACAGTTACAAAATTTAAATGTTTATCTTTCAGATTTTCGATGATGGTCGGAAGTGCACTTGCTGTTTGTTTAGCAGAATCGGAAGCGTGCAGAAGTATGATGTCTCCTTTTTTTGTGTGGGATAAGTTTTTAATGATTTTCTTTTTGCCTGGATTTGTCCAATCTTTAGAATCAATGCTCCAATGGACAAGTGTATAGTTGTATTGATTAGCTATATCTAAAGTTTCTTGGTTGAAGTGACCGGTTGGTGCTCTAACAAGAGATATATCTTTTATATTTAATTTGTCAAAGGCTGTTTTGGCTTTAGAAAGATCTTGAGCAACTTTTTCCTTTTTTATTTCTGAGTAGTCAATGTAGTCATAACCAAGAATACCAATTTCGTGTCCCTCTTTTACAATTCTGTTGACTATATCTGGATGTATTTCTGCCCAAGAGCCCGCAAGAAAGAACGTAGCACTAACCTTCTCTTTTTTAAGAATATTAAGGATAGGTTCCGCTTTTTCATCACCCCAGCCAATGTTAAAAGTAAGTGCGATGTTTTTTTCTCCTTTATAAACCGCTTTTGGTCCATCTTTAGAAGAAAAAACAGGTATTTGTACAATATTCTCCATATATAAAAACCAGGCAGTGAAGAAAGAAACAATAATTATTAACGCAAATTGCTTTAAAGATTTTCCGTTTAGTACATAAAAGATATTCATGCTTTTCACCTCGTCCTAATTATGCTCCTCGTCCAATCCTATGTGAAAAAAACAAGAAGATGACAAAAAAGTTAATAATAATAATGTTTGTGGCAATAATACAGGGAAATATGATGATTAATTTCTTTCTTTATATACATTTAAAGAAGGATTTTATAACTAGTGTTAGGGAGGTAAGTATATGCTTGGTATATTACTAAGCCAAAAAGAAGTAAAGGAGTTTGAATATTTGTTAAAGAGGGAGTTGGATGAAATTTTATTTGATCTTGGAGATGATAGGATTGATAAAAAAGTTAAGTCTGCAATGGTTATTCGATATCAGAATCTTTTCTCTTTGTTTAAAAGGATAGCGTCACCAAAGGAATGTCTGCAATATGTTATCAAAGAAAATAAATATATTGATAAAAATATGAAATAACAGGTTGACTTTGTTTGTTTTTCTTGATATATTTATAAGCGTCACTTCGACGAAGAAAATAAATGTGAAAAAAGTTGTTTTCTTAATAGTTGTGTGATAAGATAGGTTAGTTGCTTTTGAAGTGACTTTTACAAATTGCTCTTTGAAAACTGAACAAACAAAACGTCAACAATAAATGTTTATAACTTCTGTTATAAAC
>NZ_PISE01000091.1 GCF_002835805.1 Niallia nealsonii
TGTGCGCTCCAGACGGGATGCAATCTTCCTTGCAAAATCAAATTCCTTTGTACTTTTTAATTCCTGTAAATACTCTTTTTGGAAAGCTATATTTTCTCCACGCTGAATCCTTTCCATTGCTAAAGCAAGATGAACAACTAGTCCAACGTAAGAGCTATCAGCTAACGGATAAGGCAATTCCTCGTTAATATCGCCAATAATAGTTTCTATTAGAATTAGTTTCTCCTTTTGCACTAACCCTAACAGTCTTTCAGATATAGAATCCACTTTATTGCTCGATTTTTTTTGAATATTTTCCTTAACCATTTTAAGGAATTCTGGAACGTCAAATCGATCGGAAATTAAGCTGCTTATTGCTCTTCTTTTTCCTTCCTCCGTCCCCGCTAATTCAATACCATATCCTCTTTTGCGAATAAGCTTTAATCCATACTCCTTAAGAAACAGTTCCAACTTGTCTAAATCATTGCTGACTGTAGCGGTTGTTACCCCTAGATCGCTTGCTAATGAAAAAAGCTTTATCGGATCTTGCATATCAAGTAATACACAAAGCGCTACTATCATTCTTTCATCCGGGGTATACTCTGTAAAATCTTGTTTTAAAATAGTAACACGCAATTGATAGATATCACTCTGTGTCCCGATTACCTTTACGCCTACCCCAGCCTTTTTTTGCAATTTAAGATGAAAAGCTACTAAAATATCCTCAATGTTTTTAAAGTCCCGATGAATAGTCCTTTCACTAACATTCACAATGTCAGCTAATTGTTTAATCGTAGTTTCTACATTTACATTTTCAAGCAGAAACTGTAAAATCAGTCTTTCTCTAGCTGAAACAATCATATCTAATCACCCTGTTGCCTTGACATAATTCAAGTATAATCATCTATGTTAGCACTATCAAACAGTACTAAACAAAGTTTTTTCAAATGCAATGTTGCCAAAAATTATTTTTTCTTTTTTTTCTTTAAGCAAAAATTCTTTTCTATATTGCCTTGTCTATTAAATTATTAAGAAAAAGTTTATTAATAATAAACAATAAAAAATCCAGAGAAAATTCAATCTCCGGATTTTTTATTGCATTATTTTAACTGGCTTACAATTTCGTCATATTTAGGACTGTTCAAGAAGTTTTCAACAGATACATGGTGTGCATTCGGCAATTTTTCCATTGCTCGGTCTGTCAAATCTTTATGTGTAATAACAAGATCAGCATCATTTGGAAGGTTTGCAATAGAAGTATTGGTAACATCTATTCCTTCAACTTCTGCTTTTTTTACTTTATTACGCATAATAGATGCGCCCATCGCACTAGAACCCATACCAGCATCACATGCGAAAATTATCTTTTTCACTTTTTTATAATCGAATTCTTCGTTATTTTCTGCTGTTTGTTCTCTTAAGGAACCTGCTACGGAGCTTTTTTTGCCTTTTAATGTTTCCATTTTTTCCGTAGCTGCAGTGATATCTTCTTCACCCTTGCTTGTTTTCAAAATAAATGCTGCGATTAAGAAAGATACAATAGTTGCTACAAATACACCAGCTAACACACCTAAATGCTCACCTTTTGGAGCCAT